>CALXWU010000018.1 GCA_944392505.1 uncultured Clostridia bacterium
TAAATACAATGCATTTTTTATTTTGTTATTATTTGCCTTTGACTTTAAGAGAATTAATGCATGCTGTAAATAATAGTAATCAACTTTATTATATTATACTATTTTATTTTAATTTTGTAAACATCTGTTTGTATTTTTGTGTGTGTTAATTTTTTACATTTATGGCTTATTTTTCCAAAAAAAGAAGTAACTTTTTTGTTACTTCTTATTTTGAAAACAATACCTTTTCTGATTTATATTGTTTAATTATATATGTAAATATTATTGCTATATACACTATTGTAGAGACTGCCATTAAAGCAATATTTAGTAAATTAATGTTTCCATTTGAAATGTCAGTAAATATCATTGTGTAATTTACAAATGGTATTAAAGATAAAATTGGTGTTGTTTCCATTCCCACCATAAATACTATAAAGCTTGGGAAGAATGATATAAATGTAAGTGGTGTTAATGTGCTTTGTGCTTCTTTAAAGGTTTTTGATGTACTTGCAATAGAAATACATAATCCGCTAACGAAGAAGGAATATGCTATTATTACTAAAATTGCAAATACTATGCTTGATGCACTATACATTATATCAACACCTTCATATATGCTAAATGCATCTTGTGAAAATATTAATGCAACTATTGCTAATGCAAAACTTATTAATCCTGTTACTATTGAGGAAATAGATACTGCTAAAAACTTTCCTACTATTATGTCTTTGCTCTTGATTGGAAATGTCAAAAGTGTCTCTAATGTACCTCTTTCTTTCTCTCCTGCTGTTGTGTCTGTTGCAGGATATGTTGCAGAAACCGTAATTGCCATTATGATGAATAAAAATGCATACACTTTTATATAGTTTCCGAAAAAATTTTCTTCTTCAGTTACATTTTCCTCAACAGTTATTATATTTAATACTTCATTTGGATTTACTCCATTTTCTTGCAAATAGTTTTGTTGTAAATATTCTTTATATGCATTAAAATAGCTATCCATTAGCCCTTTTGCATATGAGCTTATATCAGATCCATCATTATTTATTGTATACTTATTGCCATCTTTGGTAATGTATAATTGTATTTCTCCATTTTCATATTTTTGTTGTAATTCTTCTTCTGTACCATTTATTACTTCAACACTCATTTGCTCTGCTATTTGCTTTTCTTCAGCACTTAATTCATATGCAAATCCAATTTTATTGAATTCCTCGACATCTTTATTTGCTTGCATTTCAAATAAGGCAGACATTCCAATCATAATAAGAGGTATGAATATTGGTATTATTAGCATCATTGCTAAAGATTTTTTGTCTCTAAATAATTCTCTTAATTCTTTTTTTAGTATATTCCACAAGTTATTCTTCATTTGAAACACCTCCTATCATAGCGAAAAAAGCATCTCTAAGGTTGGTTGTATTTGTATCAGCTTTTATCTTTTCAGGTGTTCCAGAATTTATAACTACTCCTTTATTTATCATAATTACTCTGTCACATATATTTTCCGCTTCTTCCATATAATGTGTAGAATATAAAATTGTCTTTCCCTTTTGTTTTTCTTGTTTTATGAAATCTAAAATAATTTGGCTTGATATTATATCTAATCCTGTTGTTGCTTCATCTAATATGTAGTATTTTGGATCATGCACTAAACATCTTGCAATATTTACTCTTTGAGTCTGCCCAGTAGATAAATTTGCAATTTTATTATACAAAAAACTATCCATATTTAATACTTTAGATAATTCTTTTATTCTTTTTTCTGCATTTTCTTTAGATACACCATAGATATCTGCACACATTTTTAATAATTCATATGTAGATAAAGTATCATATAATTTTGTATTTCCTGATAGATATGCAATATTTTGCTTTATTTCAATTTCATTTTCTTTATAATTTAATTTATCAAATGTAACTGTACCCTCTGTTGGTTCTAGTATTCCTGCAACCATTCTTAGAAGAGTAGTTTTTCCAGCTCCATTTGGTCCTAAAATTCCTATTATTTCTCCATCATTTGCTTCAAATGTTATTCCATTGTTCGCATAAAATTCTTCTTTTTCTTTTTTATTGTTGTATGTAACAAACTTCTTTTTTACATTTTCAACTTTAATCATGTTTATTTCCTCCAAGTTTTATATGCAGCCAATTATTTTATTATTTCGCCTGGTAATAGTGGCTCATTTTCTAAGCTGTCAAAAATCATACAAATAAATCTATCTCCAGCATCATAAACATAATCTTGCTCTACATATTTTGTTCCATCTTCTGCTTCATATGGAATATCATATGAGTAAAAAGTCTTGCCAGCAAATTCGTTTTCTGTAAATTCTACGTCTTCCTCTCCAAATCCTAAAGCTTCTTTAAAAAACTCCTCAGTTGTGTATTCTTTATCTAAGTCTGCTTTATTATATGTATATACCATTATTATTTTTTCTAAATCTTCACTAACAAATATACTATCGGCATACAAATAATCTGCTCCAAAAAGGTATGTGATTTGCTCATCTGAAAGTATAATCATTCCATCTGGTAAATCAAGAGAAAAGTCATTCTCTCCCACTTCATATGTTGTTGTTACTTCACCACCAAGAAGAGAATTACCAGTTGTTTCTTCATTATTGCGTTCATCTATAAATATTAAAATTGCTGCCACTCCAATTGCTAGAGCCATTACAATGATAAAAGTTTTGACACTACTTAGTCCATACCTATAAAACACATTTTTTTGTGCTTTCTCAGAGAAATAAAAATTGTTTGATTTCTTTTTTATAATCTGCTGTACTTTCAAATAGTTGAATATACTTTTTGCTTTATCTGCACCAAATTCATTTTCTAAATCTGGCATAAAACTTTCCTTTGGTACAGCATTTTTCTTATCTGTCGCATCTAATTTAACGAAAATTTCTTTTACTTTATCAATGTCTTCTTTTGGGAAGTTTTGTGTGCCTGCTTCCCCATCTAATATTTTTATTTTATCACTAGACACACCTTCTTTTAATTGCTTATTTAAGTTATATATTATGCTTCCTGCTACCAAAATGCAGAATAATAAAGCAATTACATAGTCTTGCAATAAAGCACTTGTAAACTCATCATATTGGTATAACAATTGTAAATTCTCAAAAGAAACCGGTAATTCTTCTTTTGCCATTAAACATATTGGTATTATTATAAACATTGTTACAGAGATTGATATAAATGATGTTATAGATAATATTACAGGCAGTTTTTTATCAATCTTAGCTTTTGTTAATTTGTAACCGTAAAAGCTACCTACTACTATAAACATAGAAAGTAAGGCATACATCGCATTTGCGAAAATATACATTAAAATCCATGGTATAGCTCCCACTAATGCTCCCACAAGAGCACCTATTACTCCTACTAAATACTTGTTTTTTGTTTCTTCTTCCATAAAACTCTCCTTTTACTATATATTTTTCAGTAATCATTATAACATATATATAATTACCTTGTATATGATTTTGAAAATTTTTTGTAACGAGGTACAGAAAATTTTTAGAAATATAACAATTTCTCACTTTATTGTTCATTAGATTCCATGAATTGTATCTTATTATTATTACATAATCTTACTTGCTAATTTATATTGATTCTTTTTTAAGTATCCACATAAGATCACTGTTGCAAGCATAAATGCTACTGCTAGAATAGCAACCGGTATATATGCCGGATACTCTTCCATTGCCAAGCCTAGTATAACTATTATTCCAATATTAACAAACGAAAAAATCATTGGAAAAATCAAATTAAAGTTTTGTTTCACTACTGCATATTCCGAACTCCATTTTAGTTTTGGCCTTTTTAGATCTATTAATAATAGTAAGAAGCTTTGGAATACAGCCATAATCGTAGAAACTCCAAATGCTATAACTAAATCTAACACAGATATTTCTACTGCATATCTTGCCAATCCTAGTACTATTAGTATTGAAATAATATTCATTATTATGTTTGGCATTGTTTTATACACATACTGTTTGTATAAAGAAACTGGTATGTATTTCATAAATACAGCATTTTCTCCATCTCTTGAAATTGCTGTTGCAGATACATATATTATCATAGAGAAGAATTGATTTATCGCTATAATACCAAACAAAAGTAGCAACTTGTTTTCTTGTAGCATTGCTGATAGTTCAGCTAAATCTTGTGCTTCATCTCCATTAAATCCGAAAACAACTATACCTATGCATAATACTGGGAATATAATTGCTGGTAAAATACATTGCACTAAGTACACGGGATTTCTAAGAAGAGTCTTAAACTCTTTCGCTACATATACTCTTCCTAATGTAGTTCGTTTAGATTTTATTTCAGAATTAAAACTCTTTTTCTTTGACCCTCCATATAAATTGCCAATTAATCCTTTAAAGTATAGCTTTTGTGCTAATAATATGTATATTGCAAATGCTATAACAGTTATTCCAATAAGTTTTGCAAATTCTATTACCGTCGTAATAACTGATGTACTCGTAACTGCATTTATTCCAAATTCAAGTGTTGGGAAATATCCTTTTATCATATTTACCATACTATTTGCTTGAGTAATCATCTGAATCATCTGCTCATCAGTCATTTCTGTTGAATCTAGTTGTGTAATTCCAAACGAGAAAGCTATTACTAATGCTAAAACTAACAATGTTGCTATTAATTGAAATCTATTTTTGTTTTTCGTAATTTTAGAAAAACTCATCACTACCATTACAATTAATGAGATTAGTATGATTGGTAAAATAGGTAAAAGCAATACAGCAAGCACTGCTGAAACATAATACATTGTACCACAATTTAGCATTATTCCATAAATTATTAATGGAATAAGTCCTATTATAATGTCTATAAAATATTCTACTAATATTAACACATTGGTCCTAGCCCATATGATTTGATATGGTTTAATTGGCAAAGGAAGTAGTGAATCAGTGTCCTTAGTAAAATACAGTATGTTTATACTAGAAAATATGGTTTGTACTGCTGTAAATCCTAACACTATTAACAAAATCAAACCAATAAATGTGGTTTCTTGGTTTATTTCTCTCAAACCATCAATTATATTATAGCTAAATATATAAATGATTCCAATTATATACAAGGCTAAAAAGGCATACAGCATTATTTTCAACTTTTTAACTTTATTGCTTGATACACCATACTGTTCATTCATTTTTTGTATAGAACTTTTTAAAAATATCTTAGTTAATAAAAATGTCATGTTAATTCTCCTTTCATTGCTATAAATAAATTATTTTAGACTTTTACTCCTCAGTTATCTCTAAAAATAGCTCTTCTAAAGAAGTCTCTTCTTTAAATTTTTCTTTCATTTCATCAAAAGTTCCTACAAAAACCAATTTCCCTTTATTTATAATTCCAACTCTGTCACATAACTTTTCAGCAACATCTAATATATGTGTTGAAAAGAAAACAGTATTACCCTGTTTTACATGATTTCTCATCATTTCTTTTAAATCAAATGATGCTTTTGGATCTAACCCTGTCATAGGTTCATCTAAGATCCAATTCTTAGGGTTTGAAATTAAAGCACCACAAATAACTATTTTTTGCCTCATTCCATGTGAATAGCTTTCAATATTATTATTTAGTTCATCATAAATCTCAAACTTTTTCGTTAAACTTTCAATTCTTTCTTTTCTTTCATTCAAAGGAACTTTATATACTTCTGCTAAAAAGTTCAAATATTCAATCCCTTTAAGTTTCAAAAACATATCTGGGCTATCTGGAACAAATCCAAAATTCTTTTTCGCTTCTAGAGGTTCTTTTCTAATGCTATGCCCATCTACTAAGATATCCCCATCATCAGGCTCTAGTATTCCTGTTATCATTCTTATTGTTGTTGTTTTTCCAGCTCCATTTGGACCTAAAAATCCAAAAATTTCTCCGTTTTTTATTTCTAAATCTAACCCATCTACAGATTTTTTACCTTTCACATATGATTTTGAAACATTTTTAATTTCTATCATAATATCCTCCTCTACTTTTTGGGACGGAGCAAAAAAGTTGAGTAGTCCATCCCCACATTTTTTCACAAAGTATCTATGCTTAGATATTATTTCTTATATAGCCAAAAGTCAAGGGGTAATGCAAAATATTAAGAAAAAAAGATGTGTTACTTTTTTCACACATCATTTTTTCTAATATTAATTTACATGTTTCTTATTTTCAAATACTTCATCCATGTATTCATCTGGATACATATTATCTAAAAACACATCCATATTGTCTTGTGCTGGAATATTTTCTGTTCTCTCTCTTTGTCTAATTGCAGCCATTGAAGAAATAGCTATATTAAATATCATAAAAATTGCTATACTACTTGCCATGATTTTTACTTTATGATCTTTTACAAATAATTCTATTTTGGGTATTATTGGCTCTATATATGACGTATATAAGAGACCTGCAAATCCCCAATAAGTGCAATGTATTAAAGTTGTTCTTCCATTTATATTAAATATCCATTCTGAATAGTCCCATGAAACTGTTCCAAATACTTTTTCTTGTATGTATGAACACATATATTCAGTAATTCCACCAAGAATCATAGAAGAAACAAATACGATTCCCTTATTTCTATTTTTCATAATGCTAAAAAATATATAATATACTAGAATTCCAATTCCATAAACAGGTGTAAATGGTCCATATAAAAGCCCTTGCCTAGAAACAAAATGTCCGTTTTGCACTAGTGCCACAATCATTTCTACAATATATCCTATTACACTTCCTATCATAAAAATAAGAAAAATTTTAATAATTTCATTAAACTTACTTGTTTTCTCCATTTCAATTTCCCCTTTAGAAATTTTATTTCTTTATTATTCCCTATTTTTATACATATTATTAATTATATAGAGTTAAATTCAGTTTTCATATTGATTAATATGTAAGTTTAATATATCAAGAAATTATTAAGTTACTTTTTAGTTCTTATTAATGTTTTCTTAAATTCAAAATAAAACACCTTATTATTTATAAAGTGTTTTATTTCTTCTCTTATTTCATTAAAAACTGCCTTATCATCCAAGTTTTCTTGCCAAAATCTTGTAAATACTCATCCATTAAAGCTGATGTCGCATATTTTTTCTCATTATCTGCATCTTCTTTTACTTTTGTAGCATTTTCTGCTAAGATACAATAGTCTTTTAAAATATCCTCAAATATTTTCCTTGAACAAATCTTTTCATTTCGTGCTTCTTTTATTTGTGTGATTTCTAGATAATCATGCATTGTACCTAGAGGTTCTCCATCTATAATTAAAATGTGTTCTGCTATTTCATCTATTTGCTCATTTACATCATCATATAGTTCTTCTAATTTTGCATGAACATTAAAGAAATCCTCCCCTTTTATGTTCCAATGATAATTTTGCAATTTTCTGTAAAATACGTTTAAATTAGATAAAAATAAATTTAGATCTTCTGTAATCATATAACTCCCTCTTTCTTTTTAATTTATATTTACAGTATTACCTAAATTTATTTTTTTATTCATTTTCAATTACATTGATTTTATGTCTACTTTAGGGCTAAGGGGGACGGGTTTGTTTAGTCCTATTTCATTATTTTCATAGCTTCTTCTGCCGTTTTGTTTTTATCAAATTTATTTACAATAAATATTATTATTCCAACAATTAAGAAAGTTACTGCATAAATTGCTATACTGAATTTCCAATTTCCTGCTACGATATTGCTTCCAGCAAATGTAGATGATATTACTGATGGGAATCTTGCAAATGTGGAAATTAGTATAAATCTAAGTGGCTTTAATGGAAGTAATCCAGCAATATACACAATTAAATCTTTTGGTGTTCCTGGTATCAAGAATAATATTAACATTATGAATTCTATTCTTTTAGGGTCTTTAAATAATTTACTATTCTCTATCTTATCAATTCTTTCTTTACTGCAAAAGCTATACACAAATCTTCTTCCATATTTTCTTACAGCAAAAAATATTATACTTGTTATTATAAATACTGAAATAGTAATAAAAATCAGTCCACCAATTCCTCCATAACACATTCCAGCAAGGACCTCTATTGGCTCTCCTGGAAGAATAAATAGAAAAATCTGTGCAAATTGTAGCCCAAACAAAGCTAAGTACCCAAGAAATCCCAAATTCGCAACATGATTTTTAAAATCAAGTTGTCCTTCTGGTGTACTAAGATTTCTAATTACCGGAAATAAATATACAATTAACCCTATTATTAGTGCGATTACTATAACCACTAAGATATATTTAAATGTTTTTGCTTTTTTACTCAAGTTAATCTTCTTCCCTTCTATTTTAATTCGTGCTTTAAATTTTATATGATATAGTATACCACTTATTATAGAAAAAACCATTTATTTTTTATTAAGATTTAATTAATACTGCAATTCTTTTACAAAATTCCATGTTTTCCCAGAATCTGTTGATTCGAACATATAATATTTTTCATTTGGCCATCTATTTAATCTAACTGTATATGCTACTACAGTTAACTTTTCTCCTTCCGCTCTCGGTAAATCTTTAAAAAATATATTGTTTTCAGTTATAACATCCGGCTTATTTACTTTAACCTCCTCCCAAGTATAGCCTCCATCTGTTGTTATTTGAAGTGAAGCATAACTGTCTACTCCTCCGTGCGGATCATGGCAAAATCCTATGTCCTCACTGATGAACATGAATTCTGTTCCAACATATACACTTCCAATGTTTGAATCTATTTCGTTCCAAGTTTCTCCTCCATCTTTAGTTTTATATATCTCTACAGTACACCTGTCCCTGAAAGGATATCTCATTTCTATTCGGATTCCATTTTTTTCATCAGAGAAATACGAATATTCTTCTTGCTTTTCCTCTTCTGCAATATTATTGTTTTCTATTTGGTTCAAAATTTCTAATCTTTCTCTAGTTTCCGCTTCCCTTTTAGCTTCTATTATTGCATATACAATTCCTATAACTACTACACATGCTACAATGATAATAAGTGTAGTGATTATTTTCCTTTTCCCACTTGCTTTTATTTCATTTTCAGTAAGTGTCTCCTTTTCTTCTCTTTCACCTTTATTTTCTCGCTCTTTATTAATTGCTTCTTGTATCATAAATTTGTATTGCTTTAATAAATTGTCATGCCAAAATACTAGAGAAATAATTGATAAGGCAAGTAGAATAATATATGTCAACTGTGTAAAAAATGTTATTTCATTTGATTTATCTCGAATATATGAATAGTCAGTATCATCAACCAGACTACTATATGTTTTGCTAATTCCATTATCATCTCTATAATATATTGTTTCTCTAAAACTTAAATTTGCAATTAAAATTATCTTTTTTACATAAGTATCATTTATATTAGTTATGTCCTCATGTTCCAACATAGAAATTAGGTTGTCCTTTATTTCCAAGTCTGAAATTTCAGAAATCTTGCTTTCCACTTTCATTTCATATGTATTACTTAGTCCATACTTAACAAAAGTCACGAATGAACCTGAAAGCATGGCAATTAACAGTACAGATGAAAGAACTGTTCTAAATATTTTTTGTCTTCTTTCACCTTTATACATACTCAATTTTACCAAATATAAAATTAATAGCAAAAGTGCAATTATTCCTAAAGCTGGTAGAATATATACACATGCAAAAGCTGTCAATAATATTATTACAAAACTCCAAAGAGTTGTAAATAGTGGAGTTATTATCGAGCAAAACAAAAATAATGATAATATAATTCCTAATATTATACTAAAAATATATAATAAAACGGAGAATATTTTTCCTTGCCTATTCAGCTTTTTTATTTTATCTATTTTCATTCTTACTATTATTCCCTCCTTAAAACCACAAACCCAATTAAATAAATTCCTGGTTTTTTTAAATGTCTGTCCCTTCGTTGCAAATTTGAAACAAATTGTGTGTTCCCTTGTTTCAGACTCTTATTCTAAAAGTTTTAGGTGCTAGTTTATAAGCTATAAATAGTGAAACTACTGAGTATAAGACTGCAAACAATATTGTACCTATTCCAAAATATGTTGTTGGCAGTTTCACTTGTAGCATGTAATAACATACAAGGTATGTTAAAAAACTTGCAATTGAATATGTAGTACTTTTTGTTTCACTGCTTATGTTATATGGTTGCAATAAATAATACAATACCAAATGGTGTACAGAGAAAAATACGCTCATTGAGATTATTGAAACAAATAATATTAGATAATTATATATATTATCTGTTCCACCAGTGAAGTATAATATTGTTGGAAGACCTAATCCTATAACTATTGCTGGTAATAAGTTCACAAATACTATACTTTTTATTCTCTCTTTAAATAATAAAAGTATTGATTTTGGTGTCTTATAAAATGAATATGTAAGCATACTATGATCACAATTCATGAACATTGCTTGTGTTATTACTTGTCCTCTATTTATTAGATACATCACAAACACAAAATATGGTAATGAATTCATTAATAATTCATTTACTTTTGTTCTGAATTCCCCATTAAGTTGAGTGGCAAATATAACTATAGCTATAATAAATAAACTTATTGCTGCTGTTCTTTTAGCTGATTTTAATAAAATCTTGCTATGCCTTTTTACAAATAGATCGTTAAAATATTTAAATCCTTTTTTATTACTGGTTATTCCTTCTGAAATATCTATTTGTTTATGTACATTTTCTTTTGCTATATCTTGTGCATTTTTTTGAACGTTTATGTTGTCATCTGTTAAGATTTCCTTATACATTTCTCTATATTGGTCAAAATTTTTAATATACCAAATACAAATCAAACCTATTATTACTGCCAAAATACCAATTATGGCAAAACCTAGCTGAGGTATTGTAATTCCTATATATGGTAAACCATAAGCTAAAATCAAACATATTCCAACTATACCCCAAATAAATTTAATTGGCTTATTTTCATTTATTGTAATACCAGATTTTTTATATTTCCATAATGAATATGTACTAAACATTATTTTAGCACTTGCTACATAAAATGGCATAAGAATGCATATACCAAGGTTTATATTTGACATTAAGCCAAACAGAATTGTAAATGGCATGAAACCAATTATCACTTTTATTATTGAATATGTATAATTAGAGAGTGTATATTTTTTTGCATCCATTCTCATAATAAACATCGCATAATATTTATCTTTGGTTGGATTAAACATATATGTATTCATCATTGCTCCAGCGATAGTTAAGAATGTAAAAATAGTTATAAAAGCTCCTGTTTGATTAGCTTCATACAAACTCATCATTCCAAATATTACTGCAGCTACATATATTAATTTGCCTAAGAATATTGAGCATAATTCCCAAATTATGCTTATTATTGTTCCAATTATTTTTAGAGCTTTACTTTTATATAATGCATCTGGCAATATTCTTTTTATTATTGGTATTTGTTTTATTGAATATATTACTGTATTTACTTTATAGGCATTTCTTAGCCTAAATGATTGAATAAATGTTTCAAACATGTTTTTCCCCTTTTTGATATATTTTTAATTACTGAATCACTGTTTCATCTTTTAATGTTTCTATTATTTTATCTTTTATTTCGCTATTATCTAAATTATCTCTATTTATCTCTTCTAACGTTCCATTACTTAGTATTACAATCTCATCACATAAGCTTAGGGCTAATTCCATAATGTGTGTAGAGAAAATAATTATATGATCTTTTTTTATTTCTTTCAGCATCTGCTTCATTTCTTCTGCAACAACAACGTCGAGAGATGTTAATGGTTCATCTAATAATAAGATATTAGGTTTTGCAATAATATTTATAAGCATCTGCATTTTGTTTTTCATCCCATGTGAATAATCTTTTAAGAGCTTATCTCTATCTTCTTTATCGATTTTCATAAAGTCAAAATACTCGTCTATAGTTTTTGGATTTTGTATTGTCTTCTCATTTATTTCTAAAAAGAATTTTAAAAATTCTCTTCCTGTTAAAAACTCTGGAACATTTGGAGTAGAGACTACATAACCTATATCACTAATATTTAACCTTCTATTTTCTCCATCTTTTTCTATAATGAATTTCCCTTCATCAATCTTTATATCCTCATTTAAGCAATTAAAAAAAGTAGTTTTTCCTGCCCCATTTCTGCCAAGTAATCCATAGATTTTTCCTTGTTCAAAAGTAAAATCTATACCCTTTAAAACTTCTTTTTTATAAAATTTCTTTTTTACTCCTTCTACTATTAATTTCATAAAACCTCCTCATATAGTAAATTTTCTGCCAGAAGTATATCATATAGAACACTTTAACACAAGATTTTAAAGTAAGAGAGTAAAAATTTCAAAAAAACAGACATACTTTTTATATAGTATGTCTGTCCCTTCGTTCCAAATTTGAAACAAATTGTGTGTCCCCTTGTTTCAATTTATTGTTCTACACTAGCATCATATTGTATTTCATAACCAGTTAAATCTGGTTTATATACCTCTCCTTGATAATCCAAGTTTATATCAGTATATTCTGTTGTACCTATATCAGACTCTCTTTTAACTACAAGGCCTGTTTCTTTGTCTATCCACGTTTTATTGTTATTGCCTATATCTATTACATAACAATCTTTTGAATTATATTGGTCTGAATATATTAAACTAATTAAACTCATATATGCTATTGTTTCTTTTGATTGTAAGCTTGATTCAATTGGTAGATGTACAACTTCAAAATCTTCTGCATTTGATATTGTTGCTTTCCTACTTGCAGGTGAAGAAACTATTTTTTCGTTTGTATTACTATCATACCAGAAAATCAAGTTCAACTCATCTCTTTGATAATCAAATCTTTCTACATTATTGTTTTTGTAAAATTGAATTTTAGTTTCAACTACTTCGCCATCATTTTTTCCTATAGTAGTATATGAGTAACCACTAATATTCTCATAATCTTGTACTTTATTTGCTATACTATTTAATATAATTAAGTTCCTTACAAAAAACACACAATATGCAGCTATAAATATCATCACTAAGATTAAAATAGCTTTTGCTACACCATGATTTTTTTTGCCTTTATTTTGCATTTCATCTATTTTCTTTTTACCATTTCCGTTAATTGAAACTTTTTTAAATGTTAAATCATCATTGTTAACTTCTTGCTTTACTTCTTTTTCTATTTTCTTTTCTGTTTTAGACTGTTTTAGTTTTTCTTCACTTTTTGTTTCTTCTTTTTTGGGTTTTTCTGTTCTCTCTTCTTTATTCTTGGAGGTTGCAGTAACTTTTTTAACAGGTGTTTTTCCTTTCTTAATAGTTTCTTTTGTCTCCTCTTTCTTTTCCATTTCAATTTTCTTTTCTTCGTTTTCTTCCATTATATCCATTCCTTTCTCTAGGAAATGTTTTGACTAAAAATAAGTTCAACACTTTCCTTTTATTTCCCATAATGTTTTATCTTTCGATGCTTTTACACAAATTATATCATAAAATACTTTTTTGTAAATAGTTTTTTTATTTTAATCTGAATCTTTAAATTTTATTATTTCTTCAGAATGAAGTTTTCCTGCTCTTGTAACTGAATTATATCCATATTTTTCTTTTAATTTATCAACTACTTCATCCAATTTTTCTTGCTTTTTCTCTTCATCATTGTTAAACAGTGATAATTGTACTTCATCTTTATCAATTAGGTTATCTACTCTTAAACCCACTAGACGAATAAAAGTACCTTTTTTATACATCTCGTCTAATAATTCTTTTGCGACATTATACACATCTTTTGTATTGGAAGTTGCATTCATAAGCTTTTTTTGATGTGAAAAATCTTTAAAATCTTTTGTTCTTAATTGAACATTTACAACATTTGCATACATGTTGTATTTACGAAGTCTATATGTTACTTGTTCTGTTAATGTTAGCAATACTTTTTCTATTTTTTCTTTTTCTACTAGATCCATTGGTAGTGTCACAGAGTTTCCTATTCCTTTTGGCTTTTCTTCTAGATAATGTACTTCTGATTTATCTATTCCTTTTGAATACTCCCACATCATTAATCCATGTTTCCCAAATTTCTTTATCATTTCTTGCTTATCTTGCTTTGCTAAATCTCCAATTGTTTTTATATGCATCTTGTATAATGCAGGTAATGTTTTCTTACCTATCATGAATAGTTCGGAAACTGGAAGTGTCCACATTTTAGTTGGTATTTCTTCCTCAAACAATGTGTGAACTCTATCTGGTTTTGTAAAATCAGATGCCATTTTTGCTAATAGCTTATTATGGGCTACACCTATGTTTACTGTAAAACCTAATTCATTTTTTACCTTTTTACTTATTTCATATGCTTTATTTAATAAAGTATCATTTCCCAAATATTCTGTCATGTCTAAAAAACATTCATCTATACTAAATCTTTCAATTTTGTCTGTATATTGTAATAGCAAATTGTATAAATCATTTGAATGTTTTTTGTAGCTTTTATAATCTCCTTTAAACACTTGTAAATTAGGGCATTTTAAACGTGCTTGGTATAAAGTTTCCCCTGTATATACTCCTCTTTTTTTGGCTTTCATACTTTTAGCTAAAACAATTCCAGATCTTTTTGACTCATCTCCGCCAATTACCGCTTCGATTTCCCTTATATCCACCTTTTCTCCTTGTGCCAATCTATCCATTGCTGTCCAGCTCAAAAAAGCATTGTTTACATCTATGTGTAATATTTGTTTTTGTTTTTTCTCCATATTACCACCATGAATATTATAAAACATTAGTTTGTAGATGTCAACCAAAAATAATCTATTATACGACATGATATTATTAAAAAATATAAGAATATGGAATGGAAAGTGATTTGAGTATATAAATTCTTAAAAAATTTTGGTAGGGAATCTCACGGTCTCTCGCGAGGGCGCTACCAAAATTTCTTTTAGAATTTATACGATAATCAGCTTGACCGACATATTCGAAATATTTTTTAATAATATCATGTCGTAAATAAATTAATAATTACTGTTTATTTCTGTATTGTAATTTCTTGTAATGTTTCTAAGTTATATAATTTTGTAAGTCCATTAGATGTTATAAATCCTACATTGCCATTTGAAGAATCTAATGTTCCTTGTGTTGCTGTTTGTGTCATGTCTTGGCTTGGGTCAAATTGACTTGTTTGCATGTAATAGCTTGTTGAGTCTACAGTAAATGTCGTAATATACTCACCTATATCTACATCTTCATATGTATCTTCTAGCATTTTTACTGGTTGTTTTACATATTCAAATTTATCATTCATTGTATAGAAGAATCCTGTTTTACTTATAACATAGTAAGTTCCGTTATGATAGAACATATCTTCTACTTCACCTTCTGTTAGGTCTTTTGCAAGTTCTCCTTGCATATCATAAATTCCAACAGTTCCCCATAATGGTGTTGAATATATATAAGTATCATTTAAAATCTTGTGAACATGGCTTAATTCTGGTTCAATTTTTTTGAAATTGTTTATATCAATTATAAGATAATCATCATTATTAGCACTTACTCCTGTTAAAATATAATCTCCAAATACAAAACAATCAAAATATCCTTTTACACAACTAAAGCCTAAATCTATAGTTTTTCCTGTTTTAGCATTTATAAGAGAATAACCTGAATAGCTACTTCCAGCATAAGCTACAATATCTCCAACCACTGTTTCAAAACATTCTACTTGGTAATTGTCTTCACTTCTCCAAACTACATTTCCACTTAAATCTACAATTCTTGATTCATATGTAGTTCCACCTAAAGCTTCAATAGTTACTCTTTCTAGTACATATCCGCTTTCTGTAACATTTACTAATTCAGTAGTTTCATTGCCCTCTAATTTTGTAGAACCATCTCTTAAATCTTTGACATAATTTATTTTTGTTTCTTCTCCTCCCGGACCATATTTCTGAGTGTCTATTAATAGATATCCATTAGAATATTTTACTCTGTTTTTACTTATATTCATATTATCATCCGAGATAGTATAGACAACTTTTCCTGCTTTATCAATTACATAATAATTATTGTCATTACTATATTTTATAAGGGACTCTGTACGTCCATCATCAAAGCCATATACAACAGTTAAAATTGTTGTTATTCCTTGCTGAACATTGTTGTTTTGAGTTCCTTGTGCTTGCTGATTTTCTCCACCATTCTGTGCTTCATTGCCTCCCGTTGGTATACCACCAATTTGAGGTCCACACCCAGTTAGTGTAAATACACTTACAAGTAATAAAATTGATAAAATCACAATTAAAATTTTCTTTTGCCTTAAATTTTTTAACATTTTTTATTCCTCCTTTTATTTTTTCCCTAAAATTATATCACAAGATTTATATTTGTGAACACCTTTTTACAATATTTTTAATTTTTCTTTAAAATATTGTTATATCTCAAGTGTATTTATTTGCTTTTTTCTCTATTCCTATTTTATTGCAAATATCATTAATCTGTTCCTCAATTTTACTAAAGCCATTATCATTTTTAACAATATAATCGCATTTTTTTATGAAAAACTCGTCATTAGCTTGGGCTGCTAATCTTTTCTCAGCATCTTCATAATCAATATCATCCCTAGCCACAACTCGTTCTATTTGCATCTCTCTTGGAGCTATTATGCCAATAACTTTATCACACATTTTATCTAATTCTGCTTCAAACAGTAGTGGAGCATCTATAACTATAGTAGTTTCATCTTGAATTTTGCTTATCTTTTTTATTATATCTTCTTTTACATATTTAAAAGTATATGTGTTTAACTCCTCTCTTTTTTTAGCATCTGAATATATTATCTGTGCTAACTTGCTCCTTTTTAATTCTCCTTCTTCGTTAACTATATCCTTTCCAAATACTTTTATAATATCTATTAAATAACTTGTTCCTTTTCTCGATAATCTCCTGGCTATTTTATCTGCATTTAGTACTTTAACCTCATAGCCCTTCTCTAGAATCTCACATAATGTACTTTTCCCAGCACCTGAACTTCCTGTAATTCCTATTATCATAAACATTCCTTTTCTTTCTTTTATTTTTATACTTACAATATTTCAATCTTATTTGTATAATCCAAATTAGAATAAGAATCTGAATAATATCCTAATGTATATATATTGGTTGCTAAAATATCCTTTTCTAACATCTCTTTCAAATTTTTATTTGCTACATTATCAATATATTTTTTTACAGATGTAACTACATTAAGTTTTGGATTTAAACTCATCATCTCTGAAATTAATTCTTTACCCTTATTGTTAAATCCAAGTACACGTACATATGGATTAATTTTTCTTGAAGTTTCCATCTGTTTTTTATCAATTCCCAGTAAGCTATATAATAAAATTCGTTGAATTCTAGTCTGTGTAAATCTCTTGGTTTTCACTATATTAATTAATTCATTTAATGTATTACATGAGTCTGCTGCATTTTTTATAGAATTTTCTAATCCTTCAGAAACATCAGGAAGTTTTGCAATTTCTTCTACTGACATCTTTCTTAAATTATATATGATTTCTTTTTCAAATCTTGAAATATCTATTACATAATGACCTTTTTTTAATTCTTCCCCTAATAATAGATATGAATTCCTAGGCATAACCTTACTGATATCATTTAAC
Organism: uncultured Clostridia bacterium; assembly: GCA_944392505.1. Lineage (GTDB taxonomy): Bacteria > Bacillota > Clostridia > TANB77 > CAG-508 > CALXVA01. The sequence continues at coordinate 17,629 of CALXWU010000018.1, forward strand.
TCTTTAGTTAAAAGCATTTTCCTTATAGCGGTAGCACTTGCGAATTCATCCACAATATATTTATCATTATATAATACCTTTTCCCTTTTTATTCCTATAGGAGTAATTGTGCTTTTGGTTTTCCTTAATGCTTTTAAATATTCAATTCCTAAAATATTATTTGAACCTGACATAACATTAGCATATCTTTTAATATCGTTCAAATACATAAGTAAAGCATTCTCTCTAGCTTTTGGAAAAGAATTACCTTTTTGTAATTCATGAGAAAGAATTGTCACATATTCTTTTGGTTCATTAAATAACACATTTGCAATATTATTTAAAGTAGCTATATCACTTGTTTCCATTCCAAAAGAGATAGTATCAACAATTCCTAAAGAATTCAAAATCTTGATTGCACCTTCTGCAAAATTCTCAGCACTTGATATACTATAAACAGTGGGAAGCTCAATTACTAGATCCACACCATTAAGTAGTGCCATTCTAGCTTTTGTCCATTTATTGATGATGGAAGTATTACCCCTTTGAACAAAATTTCCTGAAATAACTGCTATTACATACTGAGCATCCGTCTCTTGCTTAGACTTAGCTATATGATACAAATGCCCATTATGAAATGGATTATACTCTGCAATTATCCCAAGAACTCTACTCATAATTTTCCCCTTTCCTTCTTGCTCTAGAACCAATTTATTGATATAATATCACAAATAGAAAAAAATTACAATCTTTTTTGTCGCTTTTGGTTTGTCGCTTTTGGGGACAGGCGTTAAAACCACATAGTTGTTCGTTTTTTACGCCTGTCCCCAAAGACGAAGAGTTATTCGCTTTTAGAGACAGGCCTTGGCTTAAAATTTTGTACGGTTATTATGGAGGTAATTATGGAAGAAGTTACAATATACACAGATGGTGCATGTTCTGGCAATCCAGGACCTGGTGGATGGGGTGCAATTTTAATGTATAAAGGAAATAAAAAAGAAATTTCTGGAGCAAAAGCAGATACAACTAATAATATAATGGAATTAACGGCGGTTATCGAGGCTTTAAAGCTTTTGAAATTTCCTTGTAAGGTTAATGTATATAGTGACAGTGCCTATGTAGTAAATGCTTTCATACAGAAATGGATCGTGGGTTGGCAAAAAAATAATTGGAAAACTGCTGATAAAAGTGATGTAAAAAATAAAGAGTTGTGGCAAGAATTATTACAACTTACACAAACTCATGAAGTTAAATTTATTAAAGTTAAAGGTCATGCAGATAATGAATTCAATAATAGATGTGATGAATTAGCTAGAAATGCAATTTTGTCACTTTAAGGGACAGTCCTTAAAGTGACATTCTTTTCATTGCTTCAATTGTTTTTTCTCTATCTCCAAATGCAGTTAATCTAAAATATCCTTCTCCGCTTGGTCCAAATCCTACTCCAGGTGTTCCTACTATATTATATTTATTTAATAATATGTCAAAATAGTCCCATGATTTCTTATTATTTGGAGTTTTCATCCATATGTATGGTGAATCTGCTCCTCCATATGCTGTAATTCCTGCTTTTTTTAGCCCTTCTTTTATGATTATTGCATTTTCCTTGTAATAACGTATATTTTGCTCAACTTCTTTTCTACCTTCTTCTGAATAAATTGCCTCCGCACCTCTTTGAATTATGTATGAAACTCCATTAAATTTTGTCGTGCTCCTTCTGTTCCATAATTTATTTAAACTAACTATTTCTTCACTTCTTTCTTTTCCTTTATTTAAATTTACTTGCAATTCTTTTGGAACTACTGTATATGCGCATCTTAGTCCTGTGAAACCTGCTGTTTTGGAGTAGCTTTTAAACTCAATAGCTACCTCTTTTGCGCCTTCTATTTCATATATACTATGTGGCACATCTTTAGTCTCAATAAAAGCTTCATATGCGGCATCAAATAAAATTATGCTGCAATTATTTTTAGCAAATTTCACCCATTTTTTCAAGTCTGATTTATTCATTGCAATACCTGTAGGATTATTGGGTGAGCATATATATATTAAATCCGGAATTTCTTCCAATTCTTCCGGTAAAGGAACAAATTTGTTATCTTCAGTAGCTTGCATGTATATAACTCCATCATATTTTCCTGTTTCTATGTTATACTCCCCTGTTCTTCCATACATAACATTACTATCTAGGTATACCGGGTAAACTGGATCTGTTATTGCAATCTTTATGTCTTTATCAAACAATTCTACAATATTAGCCGTATCACATTTTGCACCATCTGATACAAATATTTCATCTGCTTTTATTTCTAAATTCTTGTATTCATTTTCTACAATTGAATTTCTTAAAAAATCATATCCTTGTTCTGGTCCATAACCTCTAAAAGTTTTAGAATCTCCTAATTCGTCTGTAGCTGTTTTTATTGCTTCTATCACTGTTTTAGGAATAGGTCTTGTTACATCTCCAATTCCCATTTTTATGAGATCTGCATTAGGATTTAAGCTTAGGTATTCTTCTACTCTTTTGTTTACATCAGAAAATAGGTAATTTTCCTGCAACTTCAAAAAATTTTCATTAATCTTAATCATACTCTCATTTCCTTTTCTTATTACTTTTACAACAATTAAGCCATAAATACTAATACTATTTTTATTATTTTTTTATAATAATATGCCTAAAGACTCCATAGAGAATTTCCTGTTACAATAAAAAATAGAGGTATTATTCCTCTATCTTGCCCTCAAATATTTTAGTTGCTGGACCCTGCATATATATGTGATTATCTTTACCCCATTCGACTTTTAAATCTCCTCCTGGAAGTTTTACTGTGACATTCTCACCTGTATAACCATTTATTCCGCCAGCTACAGTTGCTGCACATGCTCCTGTTCCACATGCATAGGTTTCTCCTACTCCTCTTTCCCAAACTCTTACTTTTATATTGTTTTTGTCGATGATTTGTACAAATTCCACATTAGTTTTGTTAGGAAACATTGGATTATTTTCAACAATTGGTCCTACTTTTTCTATTTCAATATTGTCCACATCATCTACAAAAGTTATTGCATGAGGATTGCCCATTGAAACTACCGTAAACCTCATTTTTTCTTCATTTACATCTAAATCTAGGTCTTTATTAAATGGTTCATATACATCATATGGTATATTACTATCTTGAAATATTGGTTCTCCCATGTCTACTATCACATTTTCACAACTTCCGTCGTCTTCTTCGATTATTTTTACTTTTTTTATACCAGCCAATGTGTCTATTGCAATTTTGTCTTTATCTGATAATTTATTATCATGTATAAATTTTGCAACACATCTTATTCCATTTCCGCACATTTCTGCTTCACTACCATCACTATTAAAGATTCTCATTTTAAAATCAGAATTATCATCACTTGATTTATCTATTAGTATTAATCCATCTGATCCGATTCCAAAATGTCTGTCACTAACTCTTTTAGTAAATTCTGGTATATTTTTTAATTTAACTCCTTTTGTACAATCAATATATATATAATCATTTCCAAGTCCCGTCATTTTTGTAAAACTTAGCATATAACCACCTCTAAAGCTAGTATATGCTGGAATTGGAAAATTATACAAAAAAAACATTGCTATTAAATATAATAACAATGTTTTTGCTACATAGTATTTTAAATTTTATTAACGACATATTCTTTTCTAGTTAAATATGTTTTTAGTAAGTCATATAACATTATTAACTTTTCTAGTATGAATATTAAAGAAATTAGATATTGCTTAACACTATATTCATTAAGCATGGGGTTAAATTTCTTTACTTTCTTACTTTCAATTATATGTCTTTTAGTTTTACCAATATCGTTTTTCATTGTAATATCTTTGTCAATATGTGCAATTCTCATACTTGCACTTTTTTTCTATTTCTTAATTGCTTAATTCTTTACAGTTATCACGAGATATTGCCCTCTACCTATAGCAGTTATAAGTCCTTTCCTCTTACCAGAGGACACAGCATTATAGATGGTACTTTTATCTATATTAGGAAAATGATGTCTTAAATCATTAATAGTAAAATGACTCATACTTAACATATAGTCTCTTACCCTTTTTATATTGATACCTCTCCCTGCTGTAGCTACATTTGTTTCATCTATAATGTCTGATGTTGAATTTAAATTTTGTACTTTTACCCTGAGCTCATTCTCTTTGACAGTATTGGCTGTACATAACGCTCTTTTATCAGAAATAAAAGTCATGCTAAAATTATCAATTTCTTGAATAATTTGAGCAATAAAATAGAATGAATCTGGATATGCTGGTATTTGAACCATAATCTGCTCTCTGTTACAGACAACTCTAAAATCAGGTACTCTCCCAGTCGATGTTACAGTTCTCAATAGATTGGCAAAAATCTTACTAAAATTGCTTATATCTTTAGATGAAAAAGAGATTCTATATTCATCTTCTATTATATCCATAGAGAATACATTTTTATAATGTATTTGATAATTAATAACTCTACGAATATCATTGATAGCTTTTGTTAAAAGCCCTGATACATATCTTTTAGAAACATTAAGCCTTTCAGCAATGTCTTCTCGTGATGTATCTCCCATTTTATAAAGAATTGCAAGTCTTGCTTTTCCTCTTAAATAGTTAAGAATAATATTAACTACTTGAATAAAAGCTTCTCTGGTCTCTATTCTTTCAACAAAGTTAGAGCTAGAATATTTAATTGTGTTTCCTACAGTAAGTTTTTTACCTTTCTTATCGTTTCTGATAAGTTCATTAATAGAAACCTCATCTGCATACCTATTAGCTTCATAGTAATGTATGTTGATTTCATCATTTATACATCTTGAAGCATAAGCCTCAAAAGAAATCTGTTTTGATGGCTTAAAAGTAATAGCTGCTTTGATTAATCCTATTGTCCCTACAGAAACAATATCATCGTACTCTGAAGAAATAGGCATTATACCCCATTTCCGTACTATAAAATGAACTAATTCTTGATTGTTCAAGACAAGATTTTGCCTCTCCTTAGCGAGCTTCATATTCATAAAGCTACTCCTTTCTGTATTGATATTGGTTAAAACAATAATAAAAAATTAAAATACCTCCCCATAAAATAGACACAAAGGCTATGGCCTTTGTATCTATTTTACCACAGAATTACAATTATTGCAAAACTTTTTATGTAAATTTTTAAAAATGTACTATGATTGGTTTATTTGGCTTGCTTAAAATCAAGGATTCTTAGCGTTTTTAGCGTAAAATTTTAGCCCACAAAAAAAGCAGAGGTATGAATACTTTTCAGGTATTCTACCCCAACTATTGACATTGAGTCCTTTTTTGGTGGCTTGAAGTGGAATCGAACCACTGACACAGGGATTTTCAGTCCCTTGCTCTACCAACTGAGCTATCAAGCCAAATATATTTAGTTATCTAATTAATCAAAAAAAATGGCGACCTGGAACGGGCTCGAACCGTCGACCTCTAGCGTGACAGGCTAGCGTTCTAACCAACTGAACT
>CALXWU010000019.1 GCA_944392505.1 uncultured Clostridia bacterium
TTATAGCCACTTTCTGTTAGCACTTTATAAATGTCATCATGAGTTGTAACGATATTTTCAATAGCACTACTATCTTTAGCTTCATTAATAGTTACAGCATTTATTAAAATATGCATATTTGGTATAGTGTTTGAATAGCCTTTAAGTTCTGCTAATGCTCTTGATGATAAAGTTAATTGTTCTAAAATTTTATTTGTTTTTAAATTAATATTTTTATATGGTAACATTTCTAATTTCATACTTTTACCTCCATATATATAAAATATCACATTTTTTATATATTTTCAATAAATGTGTATAAAAAATCAAAAAAATTATACATATTTTTAAAACATGCATAATTTTTGGTTTGTATTATCAAAGTTTTGCGTAATAAGAGGTAGGAGAAATTAAATTGTATTTTGTTATTCTCTTATATGATCAAATTACTATTTTTTTGCTGTTCGTTTGTATTTTTAATCAAAACTTCCACTTTGCAAACCAAATAAATCCAATGTTACAAACTTAAATCCTAAAGCTTTTATTTTATCTATAATTTTTTCATTTTCTAAAATAATTTTAAAATCCTCTTTAGGTACTTCTATACTATTCTCCTATTTAATCGCTAATTTATTAATTTGATTTGCAATATATCCTGCACCATATCCATTATCTATATTTACTGTTGCTATTCCATTGGCACAGGAATTAATCATACTTAATAGTGCTGCTAACCCTCCAAAATTTGCACCATATCCTATCGAAGTAGGAACTGCTATTACTGGAACTTTAACCAAACCTGCTACAACAGATGCAAGTGCACCTTCCATACCTGCAACTACAATAATACAATTTGCTTTATCTAATTTTTCTCTTTGAGATAATATTCTGTGAATACCTGCTACTCCAACATCATAAACTCTTTCAACTTTGCTACCAAAGAATTCTGCTGTTTGCGCTGCTTCTTCTGCTACTGGAATATCTGCTGTTCCACCTGTACAAATAACGATATTTCCTACTTTATCTTTTTTCTTTTCTATTTTTAAAATTCTGGAAATATTATCATATTCTACATTTGGTATATCTTTTTTTACTAATTTGTATTGCTCGTTAGTTGCTCTTGTACCTAATACCTCATTGTCCTCTTTATAAATAGTCATATATATTTTACTTAAGAACTTATCTGGCTTATTCTGACAAAAGACCACCTCTCCTACTCCTGCTCTTTCTTTTCTATTGTGATCAATTTTTGCGTAACCTAAATCTTCATATTGATTATTTTTTATTTCTTTCTCTGCTTGTTCTATTGATAATTTATCTTCCTTTAAATTTTCCAATATTTCTTTAATTTCCATAGTTCTTAACACGTATGCCCCCTCTCAATATATAAATTGTAACATAAAATCATAAAAAATCGTACTTATTTTTATATAAAAAATGAGATATAAAAATCTTATTCCTGGAAATTTTCTCAAGGATTATCTTAAGTTAAATATTGCATTTTTTTTCATGTTGATATATGATTATGTCATAAATTTTGTGCAATTATATCAAGACTATATTATTGATTAAATTGTAAATGTAAATTTTAAGAGGTGGACTAATATGATTAATTCGGATCAGAACCCTGAATTTCTAAATTCGTTTTTAGATTATTCAATTACAATTCTCAATAAATCTCTAAATTCAGTTAAAGAATATAATTATGATTTAAATATGTTTTTAAAATATATGAAAATTCATTTTAACTTGACTAATGAGAAGGATTTCAAAAACATCACTATTAAAGACTTTAGTTTAGATACTTTAAAGAAAATTACTTTAGATGATATTCATGCTTTTCTCTCCTACCTTGCGCTTAATCAAAAAAGCAAGCCTGCAACTAGAGCTAGAAAAATTTCTACAATTCGTATCTTTTTCTTATACTTATCGCAAAAAGCGAATTTAATACAAAACAATCCAGCTCAAAACTTAGAAACACCTAAACTAGATAAACGTTTACCTAAATACTTGTCTTTAGAAGACAGCCAAAAGCTATTAAACGTAACTGAAGATGATAAGGATGAAAATAAAGAAAGAGATTTTGCTATTATTACTTTATTTCTCAATTGTGGGTTACGTTTATCAGAATTAGTAGGAATTAATATCCAAGATATAGATTTTAATGAATATAAATTAAATGTTATTGGTAAAGGTAATAAAGAACGCACTATATACTTAAATAAAGCTTGCGTGGATGCAATAAAGAGTTATATTACTGTTAGACCAACAGAAGGTCTTAAAAACGATTCTAAGGCTTCTAATAAAGCTTTATTCTTAAGCAAGAGACGAGAACGTATTAGTAACAGGATGGTGCAATATATAGTAGAAAAAGAACTAAGAAAGGCAGGACTTGACACTTCTAAGTATTCTACACATAAACTGAGACATACTGCTGCTACATTAATGTATCAATATGGACAAGTAGATATTCGTGCACTCCAAGAATTGTTAGGACATAAAAGCATATCTACAACAGAGATCTATACTCATGTAAGTAATGATCAAGTGCGTGATGCTATAGAAAAGAACCCATTAGCTAATTATAATAAATAAGGAGATAAACTCATGATAAACGAAACCTTAAAAAATAAAGTAATAAATAAAACAATATATGTAATAATTTTTTTAGTGCCATTATTAATGCTTCCTTCACAATTAGACTCAGTACCTTCTAATATATTAAAGTATATTACTTTACTTATTTGTGGAAGCATTTTATTGGTAATGCTATTTCTCAAAAGAAAAGAGTTAAAGTTTGATTTAATTGATAAAACACTAATGGCTTTCTATATTTTGATGGTCATTAGTACCATCTTTTCAATGGACATTATGAAATCAATATTTGGAGAACGTAATAGATATGAAGGACTACTAACTTTTACTGTATATTTTCTTACCTATTACTGTGGAAAATATTATTTTTATTATGATAAGAAATTAAAGACATTTTCTATTATAACAATATGTATAACATGTATTATTGGAATTTTACAATATTATAACATCTTCCCTCTTTATTATATTTATGATATTTTTGATATTCCATATAGGCCAGGATTTGCTTCTTCAACCTTTGGAAATACAAACTTTTTTGGAAGTTTTCTCGCTATGATAGTTACATGCTTTATGGCATTATACATTGTTAAAAAGAAAAAAAGTTATTTAGTAATTAGTTATTTATCATTTTATATGCTTATATTATCTATGACTAGAAGTGCTTGGGTTGGTTTTGCATTGGCTTCAATTTTTGGTATTATATATATAATAATTAATAGAACAAAAGAAGTTATTAAAAGAGCAATTCATATTTTAATAGGCTTTGTTGTGATTTTCGTTTGGCTATTATTTACACCAAGTATGATAACAGATGCTTTACCTTATTACTCTCAAACAATGTCTTTACAAAATAGATTAGGTTTGATGAGTAATGAATTGCAAATGGCAATTGAAGATGGAGAACTTGATAATGAGTTTGGTAGCCATCGAATTAGAATTTGGAGAATGACACTTAAAGCTATTGCTGTACATCCATTACTAGGATCTGGCCCAGATACATTAGCATATTCACTTTTATACAATGCAACTGAAGATGCAATTGAATTTATCGAAGTTACAAATACATATGCAGATAAAGCTCATAATGAATATTTACAAATTGCTGCCACTATGGGGATTCCAGCATTAATAGTATACATGGCATTTGTGACTCAGATTTTAGCCAAAAACAAGAATATGTTTAAAGACAACTCTACATTTATTCTGATGATACCTATAATTGCTTACCTGGTTCAAGCATTTTTCAATATTAGTACAATAGGAGTTGCTCCAATATTCTGGCTGCTTTTAGGATTAATCCAAAATCGAGAATTTAAAGAAAGCTTATCTGCTTAGTAATATACAAAAAGTTCCACTTATATATAATTCTATATTTAAGTATGGAACTTTTTTAATTTTATAGTATATAAAATTCTACATTCTGTTTTACCTTCATAATAATATAGGCTCAATTTGTTCATTATCTAGTGCATGTTCAATAGTCGGAATTAAATAGCTAAAATCAGCAACTAAAGAGCGAGGCTTTGTTATTGGATTATCCTGTTTAAATGGAACAAAATAATAATTTTTTCTGTTAAGTAATCTACCAATGTTTTCTGCACTTCCAGATAATCCATCATTTGTAGAAATTGCCAAAACCACAGGATTATTGTTCCTTAGATGAGATTTGGCTGCCATTAAAACTGGAGTATCAGTGATTCCATTTGCAAGTTTTGCTATTGTATTCCCGTGAACATGGTGCTATTACCATTACATCAGTTAATTTTTTAGGTCCAATTGGTTCTGCTCCTTGAATGGTATGGATAATTTCATCTTTTTCTGTAATTGATTTTATTTCACTAATATACTCTTCTGCCTTCCCAAATTTAGTATCTAAATTATATGAATTTGATGACATAATTGCTATTATATCAGCTTTTTCTTTTTTTATTTTTTTAAGTTCTTCCAATACCCTTTTAAAGGTACAAAAAGAACCTGTAAAAGCAAATCCTATTTTTTTACCTTCTATTTTCAAAACAACACTTCCTTTCACATAACATATTTATATATAATATGCTATTATGTAAAGTGAAGTGTTGTTTATTTTGAGATTATTATATTTTCATTAATTTATATAACTATTAATAATGTTTCTTACCTTTGGAAGAAGATAATGGCTACCTCCCCTGTTTTCTACATTTTCAATCATGTTAATTGTTAATAATTGTTCCTCTGCTTTATCACTAACTACAAATGCATTAAACCAACCAAGCTCTTCTCCCTCTTCTTCTCCTGAGGCTTTTAGTTCTGCTGTACCAGTCTTGCCTGCAAGTGTTATACCATTTATTTGTGCTTCATGGCCTGTTCCATTTGGATTTTCTACAACTTGAACTAAATCATTTTGTATTTCATCTGCTGCTTCTTTAGAAAAAGCATTTTCAATCCAATATTCTGTTTCTTCTGAAGCTTCAATATGTGGTTTTATCATATTTCCATCATTTACAAATGCAGAATAAATTGCTGCAACATGTAGTGGATTTACTAAGACTTTACCTTGCCCATAGCCAGAATCTGCTAAATCTACCTCTGATGAAAATTCGTTGTTTTGTCCAAATTGAGAGTTAGATAGTGGAAGTGGAAAATCCATATCTTTGTCAAAACCAATTTTCAATAATTGAGATGCAAATGTACTACTTCCGATTCTTAAAGCCGCCTTTGCAAAATATATGTTATCAGAGTATATCAATGCATTTCTTAAATTTGCAGCGCCTCCATAGGTTGTTAATGTTGTAACTCTGTAATCTCCCCAACTTTCATCTTTTTGCCAACTTAGTCCACTTGTTCCAAAATCTTCGGTTGCGGTAAAACTATCTGTGTTTAATCCTATCGCTCCTGTTATTGGTTTAAAGGATGAACCTGGAGCCCAAGTATTCCCATATCTTACAAACATTGGAGTATTTTCATCTGAACTCAATTCCTTCCATTCTTCATCTGTAAAACCTGTTACAAATTTGTTAGGATCAAAACTTGGTGTGCTGACCATTGCAAGAACCTCACCAGTTTTTGGATTTATAGATACTGAAAATCCATTATCACCATCAAATTCGTTATATATTTCCTGTTGTAAATCTATGTCTATAGTTGTTCTAATGTCTTCTCCATCTTTCATATCTGTTTTGGCTACTGTTGCTACTTCCTCTTCATTTTCATTCACTATATATATTCCAGTACCACGCTGACCTCTTAATCTATCTTCAAAGGCTAGTTCAAGTCCTGTCTTTCCAATCAAACTACTTTCAGTATATCCCTCGCCTTTATGAGCTTCAAGTTCTTCAGGACTAATACTTCTAATATATCCTATTAAATGAGCTGCAACTTCTCCATAAGGGTATTCTCTATTTCCATCTTCTCCATTAGTTGCTAAAATTTTGCCATTTCTATCTAATATGTCTCCTCTAGAGCCTGTATTAGAATACACGCGTACTTTGTATTCTTCTTTTAAACTTGGAATTATTAAGCTAGAATACCAATTTAAATAATATTTATTATCCTCTTGTCTATCAAAAGTAGCTGTAAAATTGTATGATAAGCTTCCTGCTAAAGTATCAAATTTCATATCATAATTAACTGTTTTATTTTCTTCATCATATATTAAATTTTCAATTTCAATATTTGTAGCTTCAATTCCTTCATATATATTTTTATTTCTTGCAATATATGTATCCTGGTCTACACGAGATTTTGTAGACTCAGATAAAAGTGAATACATTCCTTCATAATCAGCATTCTTCAAATATTCGAAATACTCACTAATTACTTCATCAGGTTTATTCTGATCCATATTTGATAGAATATACCAAGCTACACCACCACCAATTGCTAATAATATTAATATAATTATTACTATAATTAATGCTTTCTTAGATTTTCTTGTTCCTTGATCATTCATTATTAATCCCCTTTCCTAAAGAATTAGAAATAATCATTAAATAGCTGGGAACTATCTAATGCTTAATAAAAATTTATTTACTTACAAGATCTCTAGTTTCCCTTGCAATCATTAATTCTTCGTTTGTAGGTACAACATAAACCTTAACTTTAGAATCTGGTGTAGAAATTTCAATTTCTTTTCCTCTGCAATTATTTTTCTCTTCATCAATTTTTACACCTAAAAATCCCAAATAATCGCAAATTTCTTTTCTTACTGCAATTCCATTTTCTCCAATTCCAGCTTCAAAGGTTATTACATCTACACCATTCATTTGTGCAGCAAATCTACCAATATATCCTGCTACTTGGTATACAAAGTTATCAATAGCAAGTCTTGCTCTTTTATTTCCTTCATTTGCTGCCTTTTCAATGTCTCTATCATCAATACTTACTCCGGACAAACCTAATTTTCCAGATTTTTTATTTAGTATTGTTTCCATTTCAGCAGGTGATAGATTTTCTTTTTCCATCAAGAAGGTTACTACAGATGGATCAATATCTCCTGATCTTGATCCCATTGGAACTCCTGCAAGTGGGGTTAGTCCCATTGAAGTATCTACTGATTTTCCGCCTTTTATAGCACATAAACTTGCTCCTTGTCCCAAATGACAAGAAATTATTTTTAAATCTTCAATTGGTTTATTCATAATTTCCGCAACTCTATTTGCTACAAATTTATGAGATGTACCATGTGCACCATATTTACGTACTCTATATTTTTCATAATATTCATATGGTATTGCATACATATATGCTTTTTCGGGCATTGTTTGATGAAAGGCTGTATCAAATACAACAACATTTGGTTTTCCAGCTAATTTTTCTTTACAAGCTTGTATTCCCTGTAAATGAGCTGGATTATGTAATGGAGCAAATTTAATAGCAGCTTCTATTCCTTTTACAACTTCATCATCTACTAAAACAGATTTTGTAAATTTGTCTCCCCCGTGAACTATTCTATGTCCAATTGCATCTATTTCATCTAAACTCTTTATTACTCCATAGTCTTTATGTAGTAATTGCTCAACAACTAACTCCATACCTTCAGCATGATTTTTAATTTCTTTTTCGATTACAAATTTTTCTTCACCAACTCTATGAGTTAAAAAAGAACCTTCTATACCTATTCTTTCTAGATATCCTTTTGCCATTACTTCTTCTGTTTCCATATCTATTAATTGATATTTTAAAGAAGAACTTCCACAGTTTACAACTAAAATTTTCATTAAATAACCTCCCTAACTTCTGTGTCTACATCTTGTGTAGATATATTATTAATATACTTCTAAAAATATATTAAATAAACTAAATTGAATCCATACTATTTGCTTGTACAGCAGTAATTGCTACCACTCCAACTATATCATCACTATTACAGCCTCTGGATAAATCATTTACTGGTTTTGCAATTCCTTGGCATAGTGGTCCATATGCTTCTGCTTTTGCTAATCTTTGTACTAATTTATATCCAATATTTCCAGCATCTAAGTTTGGAAATATTAGTGTGTTTGCTTGTCCTTTTAATGGACTTCCAGGAGCTTTACTTACATTAATTTCTGGTATTATGGCTGCATCTAATTGTAGTTCACCATCACAAATTAAATCAGGCATTTTTTCTTTTAATAGCTTTGTTCCCTCAATTACTTTCTCAGTCAACTCTGAGTGTGCACTACCATGAGTAGAGTATGACAACATTGCAACTTTTGGCTCTTTTCCAGTTAATTGATGAAAACTTTTGCTGGAAGAAATAGCAATTTCTGATAGCTCTTCTGGAGTAGGATTTTCCACTAATCCGCTATCTCCAAATACAAATATGCCATTTTCTCCATATTCACAATTTGGAACCACCATTAAGAAAAATGCTGATACAAGTTTTGTTCTTGGTGCAGTTTTTAATATTTGAAGTGCTGGTCTTAGTGTATTTGCTGTAGAATGGCAAGCACCAGATACAACTCCATCTGCAGCTCCTTGTTTTACCATCATTGTACCGAAATACATATTATCTTTAACCATTTCTCTTGCTTTTTCGATGGTAATTCCTTTAGCTTTTCTTAATTCATAGAAAGCATTAGCATATTCTTCAAACTTCTCTGAAGTTTCTGGATCTATAATTTCAATTCCAGATATGTCTATATTGTTTTCTTCTGCCAATTTCTTAGCATCATTTTCTTTACCTATTAAAATTATGTTAGCAAATCCTTCTTCTTTAACCTTTTGAGCTGCTTTTAATACTCTTTTATCTTCACTTTCTGTTAATACAATTTTTCTGATATTTTGTTTTGCTTTATTTTTTATTTCATCTATAAATGACATTAAAAAGTACCTCCCCTTAAAATAACAAAATAGCATATATATTATATATGTTATTTTGGAAAAGTACAAGTATTTTTTAAAATAAACTAATAATATCTGTAATTATTTCCTGTATTAGGAATAGCCTGATTATTCATACTATTTAAATAATTACTATTTTGATTCATGTTGCTGTTATTAAAATCAAATAACATATTATATGGCAAATTTGAAATAGTAATAAATTTGATAGAATAAATATCAGCATATGTTATTACGTCACTTTCTAATGCTCTAAGTAAAATATAGCTCGCTCCTACATCAATTAAAATTCCAGTTCTATCAACTAAATTATTTGTTCCTATTAAAAATTCTACTCTCATAAGTTTTCCTATATTTTCTCTTAAGAAAGCTGGTGTATAAATATTATTTGTAAGTATTTCTGGCGAATTTTGGTTTATGTTTACATTTCTATTCTCTTTAGTTATAAATTCCTTTTCATTATCCATAAATTAATATTCCTTTCCTTTAAGATTATTATTTTTTCTCAAGACATTATATGAGATATATTAAGTATTTGTTAAAATAGCTAAGTATCTGAATAAGTACTAGTAGGTCTGTAAAAGCAATGATCTCCTAATCTTGTATGAAAAGTTCCAGATCCGTTTGATGGAAATGTACTTCCACATGTAGGTCTAAAGGGATTTAAGTACCATAAGCATTCTCCGATTTCATTCAATTTGTTGCCAGCTAATGCCCAATCAGCTATTTCATAATGGACATCAGTTGGATTCATGTTATATATGTTTTGCGGATTGTACTGCCCATTTATTGTTTCTCTTACACAATCAAATTGCCCTGGTTGAAAAATAATGTTTCGAATATTTCCTCCTTGAGAAACTCTATAATATTCTCCTTCTGATGCCTGCACTCTATTCATTATAACTGTCGCAACTGCTTTCATACCGATTGTCGCCCTCTCCCCCTGCTTCGCATTGCACAAGTCTTGCAAGTAATTCTCTGTCTGAATAAGCCATAGAAAAACACCTCATGATATTATATTCTCAATAACATATAAGGTGTTATTAATAATTAACTGAAAGCTTTTTAGTAAAAGGTACAGAAAAAAGCTACTGACAAGTAGCTTTCGAATCTGTATTAAATATATTGTCATACTTCTAGTCTATAGATACATCAACATCAGTTTTTCCACTTAGTGTTAGGGTAAAATTAAAGGTCTTATTGTTATATTCGACTGTTCCTTTTCCAATGTTTCCATTCCATGCAAAGGTTTGAATTGTTGCATCATGTAAATTTTCTTGGATAACATCTTTAGTACAGTAATCAGCATAATTTGCTGAATTTCCCTCTAATATATAATTCATATAAATACTAGTAAATGCAAGATCAAATTCTGTCTTTAGACTATCTTTTTCCATCTCTGTAGCACTTGACTCGGCTTGGTCATTAATAGAATTATTTGAAGCATAATAGCCTATCAGTATTGCTGAAGATACTATTTTATTGTCCTTAGTAAGTATAAATATATCTGACGCTGTTTCTGAATTAATATCTAGTTCTGCCTCATAAATGTCATAGTCTCCTAATATTTCATTAAACTCTTCTTCACTTGTACCTTCACTGCCCGTTATTTCATCAAATTCATCAACATCTTCTATTGGATTAATATTATTTATTTTAGTTGCAAAAACAGCACTAAATTCATTATAACATTTTTCTAAGGATTCTTCTATTTCTTCTATTGTACTGTATTCCTCACTCATGAAGTTTTTAAACTCTTCTTCATTAAATAAACTTGCTGCAGACTTAAAATCTTTGTTATTCATATAATTATAAAACTCATTTATAGTTTCGTCTGCTGTTTTAGTATTGTCAGAAACATTTTGGTTTTCATCATTAACCGAATTAGTTTTATCCTGTAATGTCCAGCTTTCATTGTTTGTCGCATTTTCAATTGCCTGATTTTCTGTTTCTGATCCTACTTCCTGCGTGTTTTCTTCATTTGAACATCCAGTTAAAAATACTAATGAGACAGCCAAAAAAATAATTAAAGCAAATGTAAAAATTTTTTTCTTCATTTAGAAAGCCCCCTTATTTAAAAATATTTTATTATTTTAACCTACATAAGTATATCAAAATGGCATGAATTTGTAAATATATTTTCCCCATTTATATTTTATTTTTACTAATCACTTTCATCCTATATATGCATTTTAAAATTTACAAAATAACGTTTATCCCTCCTTTTTCATATTATGTAAAGAGGTGAATTTTATGTTATTTAATGCTATAATCTTAGCATTATCGGCCAGTATTGACTCTTTAGGAGTTGGAATTACTTATGGGTTTAAGAAAACTAAAATACGTTTTCCTGCATTTTTAGCCTTATTTTTACTTAGTCTAACCATAACAAGTATTTCTATTTCTATAGGAAATCTTATTACTTCTTTTATATCTCCTGATATAACAAGTATAATTGGCTCTATCATTTTGTTTGGTATTGGTATTTTTATAATATATCAAGCTACTATAAAAAAAGAAAAACCTAAAAAGGATAGATTACCTAAACATAGAGAATATAATATTTTTATAAAATTCTTGGGAATAACAATAAATATTATAAAAGATCCAATAAGTTCTGATATAGATAGTTCAAATGAGATTGACCTAAAAGAAGCTATATTTCTAGGAATTGCTCTATCTCTTGATTCAATTAGTATTGGGTTTGGTGCAAGTGCAATTGGAATAAATGGATTTATCTTTCCATTATTAATCAGCTTTTTTCAAATTATATTCCTTAGTGTTGGAAGAATAATAGGCAGTAAAATTAATAAGGTTTCTAATTTACCTAATAATATTTGGAGTATTATTTCTGGAATTTTGCTTATTTGTATAGGAATTATAAAATTAGTATAGATTTTTATCAGTTCATATTGTATAATATATATGTATCTAATGCGAGTATGCTGGAACTGGCAGACAGGCACGTTTGAGGGGCGTGTGCTTATATAGCGTATGGGTTCAAGTCCCATTACTCGCACCAAAAATAGTTCCAAGAGAACTGTTTTTTTGTATAGGAAAAAAAGGAATAAAAGTAGTATGAAACTAATTTATAAAATAAAAGAAAATGATAGTTATTTAAATATAAAAGAATTATTAAAAGCTCATTTTAATATCTCTGATAGGCTCTTACTTAAATTAAAGAAAAATAATAAAATACTAGTAAATAATAATGTTGCAAATATTAATTCTAAGTTATCTTTAAAGGATCAAGTGGAAATAAACCTGGATTTTGAAGAAGATAATTCTAATATTGTTCCAATAAAAATGGATTTAGAAATAATTTATGAAGATGACGCATATTTAGTAGTCAATAAACCTGCTGGAGTTCCTATTCATCCTTCAATGGATCATTTTACAGACAGTTTATCAAATGGTGTAAAATATTATTTTGATTCAATTGAACTAAAAAAGAAAATTAGGCCTGTGAATAGATTAGATAAAAATACTTCCGGGCTAGTCATATTCGCCAAAAATGAATATATACAAGAATGTTTAGTAAGACAAATGAAAAAGGATATGTTTTATAAAGAATATATTGCTATATGTGAAGGCAAATTTGAAAAGCCAAAAGGTATTATAAATGCTCCTATTGCAAGAAAAGAAAACAGTATAATTGAAAGATGTGTTAATGAATCTGGAGATAATGCAATAACCGAATACGAAGTTATAAAGTATAATGAAAATATGAATTATTCTATTGTAAGATGTGTATTAAAAACTGGGCGCACACATCAAATCAGAGTACATATGAGTTATGTTGGTCACCCAATTCTAGGAGACACTTTGTATGGCAGTACTTCTGCATTAATTAATAGACAAGCTTTACACTCATATAAAACAGGTTTCATGCATCCTATAGAAAATAATTTCAAGACATATGAAGCTTCTCTTCCCAAAGATATGGCAATATTAATATAAAAGAAAAAACAAGGGTTACTTATTAGTAACCCATTTTCTTGTATATTTTCTGCTTTATTGTTAGTATAACTGTACTAATTAATGCAAAAACAATAAATATTCCAAATTCCTGTGTATTTATATTTGTAATTTGTAATAAATTTCTAAATAAATATACTGCTACAAAGAAGCCTACAAAAGTTGTACTAAATAGAAATGCATGTAATTTATTAAATGGTATACATACTTCTAGCACGGCAAGAATACTTACGAATCCTATTAGTAGGTACATAATAGTTACTAGTTGTCCTTGAGCTATATTAAGCACAGGTGCTAAAAATGTTAAGAAAATTATATTTAGCATAATCACTATAGCAAATGGTGCCGCATTTCGCAAGACTGTATGTAAAAACACTCCTCTTACAGGCTTACTATTTGGTTCAAAAGATATGAAGAAGGATGTATATGCTTCAATTACTAAATCTATTAATGTGATTTGTATTGGTATAAATGGAAAAGCAGTATTTGTTATTATACAGAAAAGTGATAGTAAAATTGAATATATCGTTTTTATGAAGAATATTCTTGCTACACTTGTAAGGTTATTTACTACTCTTCTTCCCTCCATTAATACATCTTGCAAAACACTAAAATCTGGATTTAATAAAACAATTTGTGATACTTGTTTCGCTGCATCATTAGCTTCCGGAAGTGTTAAACTTAAATCTGCTTCTCTTAATGCAATTACATCATTAACACCGTCACCAGTCATAGCAACTTGATGTCCTTTAGCTTGTAAGGCTTTTACAATAATACTTTTCTGATGTGGTAAAACTCTAGCAAATATACTATACTTATCAACTATATCGACTATTTCCGCATCAGATCCTAAAGTTGAAAGATCTATGTATGATTCATAATCTTCTAATCCTGCTCTTTTTGCAATTGTTGATACTGTAATAGGATTATCACCAGATATAATTTTAATATCAACTTCTTGTTCTTTAAAATATCCAAGCATTTCTTTTGCATTTTTTCTTAATGGATCTGCTAAAATCACAGCTGCAATTATTGTCAAATCTGGCAATTCTTCTGCTTGTATACTTTCTTTTGTGTAGCCAATACATAATGCCCTTTTACCATCCTCTTGAGCATCTACAACAATTTTTGGCAAATCAATATCTGCTTTTAAAATTAATCTTTCTGGAGCGCCAACTACAATGGTTCCTAAATCTTTAAATGTAACGCTACTCCATTTTCTCTCAGAAGAAAAGGATACATCACTTATTTTTTCATATTTAGATTCTCCCTGAAAATAATTTTTTAATGCCATAAATGTACTATTACTATCATCTGCTTCGTTTACATATGTGCTCATTATATTTTCAAATGTATCAGGCAATATTTCTTGATGGTAATTCTCAACTTCTATTACTTTCATTTTTCCTTCTGTAATAGTTCCTGTTTTATCCAAACATAAAGTATCAACATGTGCCAATGTTTCTACACTATATAAATCTTGTACTAAAACTTGTTTTTTAGCAAGTTTAATTACTCCTGCTTCTAAGGAAATACTAGTCAATAGCACAAATCCTTTTGGAAGCATACCTAGAAGTGCTGCAGCTGTTGCAATTACTGATTGTTGAATATTTACTTCTCTAAATACATATGCTTGAACAAATAAAATTACTCCAACAGGTATTATCACAAAACTTGTGAAGTTTGTAACTTTTTTCATTGAATTTAAAAGTTCAGAATTTACTTTTTTATGTTTTTTAGTAGCATTGATAATTTGGTTTGCGAAATTGTCGTCCCCTACTTTTTCTATTTTTGCATAACATTTTCCACTTACTACATAACTTCCTGAAAGAAGTTTATCATCTTTTTCTTTTAGTATCGTATCAGATTCTCCTGTTAAAAGAGATTCATTTACTTCTATTTCGCCATCTAGAACATATGCATCAGAAGGTATTTGATCTCCTTGAGCTAATAAAATCACATCATCTAATACAATTTCATTAATATCAATTTCCTTCTCTTCCCCATCTCTAATTACTTTTGTTTTTGAAGCTGTTAAAATTGATAATTTTTTAACTAAATTTTTCCCATGAATTTCCTGAATAATTCCTATTAATACATTAACAATTATTATTAATATGAATACCATATTTGAATATGCATGTACGCAAGCTAAAGATATAGCTATAATTAAGTTGAAAAGATTGAATAATGTACATACATTATCTCTAACAATTTCCCAATTTGATTTCAAATTATTTGTGTTTGAAGTATTTACTTTTCCTTCTTTTATTCTATTCTCTACTTCTTGATTATTTAATCCTTTAATATTTTCCATTATTTTCTCCTATTTTTTAGACTTTGTATATTATACAATTAACCTTATTTTTTGACAAGGTTTTAAATTAAAAAATATAATATTTTTTTGTAAAATATACTAGACTTTTTCAAGATTTTTGTGTATGATTATATAGTACATATGGATAAAAGCAATTTTCATATTGTGTGGAGGGATATAAATGTTAAGATTTTTAAAAATTTCGGTTATATTATTATTTGTTTTGTTTTTAATTTCTACTGTAGTTGCTGCTACAGATATTAATATGAATTTGACTTCACAAGAGAATACAACTGATTTAAATACCATTGATTCAAACACAACTGAAAGTGGTACAGATGATAATGAAGCTTTAGATAATGCAAATACAATAGAGACTGATGATATTTCAGATCCAATAGTTGACAGTCTTGGTGGAACAGCTGCTCCTTCTGGTGTAAGTAGTATTGCACAGGAAAACATGAGTTTTTCAAATATTTTAAATATCTTAGTAATTACAGTTGGAGTTGTATTAATCTTACTTGCAATAGCAATTTTAATTAGGTTAAAAGGATAATATCAAGTTTATTAAAAATATTAAAATTTTTAAAAAATTTATTTTTTATATCACAAATTAATTTGTGATATTTTTTTGTATATTTTATTTTAAAAAAGAAATAATATAAATAGAAACTCTTTTTTCAAATACTTAAAAAATACAAGGAGGTTTTAATAAATGAGAAAAAGAATTCTATTAATTTCAATTGTCGCACTTTTATTTATATCTATTGCAATTCCTTCATTTGCTATGGAGAACGTAGCTAATGGTATTAGAAATTTTGTTGGAGGTACTGAAAATGTTATAGAGAATGCTGGAAACAATATTTCTAATGGTGTTAGAAATGGCTTTAATACTTTAGGACAAGGAACAGAAAATGTAGTTACTGACGTAAGAGATGGTATGGAAAACGCTGGAAATACAATGATGGGTACTATGACAGATAATAACGATAGAAATGATGGATATACAGCTACAAGAACTACAACAGATGATGTAACTTTAGCAGGAATGTCAACCAACACCTGGACTTGGATAGTTGTTGCCTTATCAATAGTTGCAATAGGAATTTTAATATGGTCATATATGAAGCAAAGAAACAAAAATGATATATATATTGATTCTAATGACCAATAAAATTAAAAATCAAATAACAATTTTTCAAAATAGCTGGTTAATTACTAGCTATTTTACTTTTTACATGATATAATTTATTTGCATTAATAATATGAGATTGATTGAGCTTACTAATATAAATTTTTATTTTAAATAAATTGGAGGTTATCATGTCAAAAAAAATAGTAGCAACAAATCCAACTGCAAGACATAATTATACCATTGAAGATACTTATGAAGCTGGAATTGTTCTAACTGGAACTGAAATAAAATCTATTCGAAATGGTAAAGTGAATTTAAAAGATAGTTATGCTAATATAAAAAATGGTGAAGTTTTCATATATGGAATGCATATTAGTCCTTATGAACATGGAAACATATATAATAAAGATCCTTTAAGAACCAGAAAACTACTTTTAACTAGAAGAGAAATAAATAAATTGACTGGTTTAATAAAGCAAAAAGGCTTAACTTTAGTACCTATTTCACTTTATTTCAATGGGAACTTTTTAAAAATTGAACTTGGTGTGGGTAAAGGTAAGAAATTATATGATAAAAGACAGGATATAGCTAAAAAGGAAGCTGAAATGCGAATTAGAAAACAAATGAGCTTGAAAAATCAATGAAAATTATAATAGAAGTTATTTTATTGAAAAAAATATGGACTAATAAACTTTAATAGTCCATATTTTATTTTTTATTATATAGTAATTTCCATCAAAAATTTCCGTTTCTCTTTTATTATTCTATTAACTAAGCCTTATTGCTTGAACCAAATACCTCTCTTATTTTATGTTCTACAGTCTCTTTAATTAATTCCCTTGCAGGTGTTAAGTATGCGCGAGGATCAAATTTAGAAGGTTCTTCTGCAAATACCTTTCTTATCGCTGCTGTCATAGCTATTCTTAAATCTGTATCAACATTTATTTTTGATACTCCAGACAAGCTAGCTTCATGTAACATCTCGTCTGGCACACCTTTCGCACCAGGTATATCTCCCCCATATTTGTTGCACATGTCTACCAACTCTGGTATAACGGTTGATGCGCCATGTAAAACAATTGGAGTATTAGGAATTTTTTCTTTAACTTTCTTTAATATATCAAATCTTAATTTTGCTTCACCTTTAAATTTATATGCACCATGACTTGTACCTATAGCTATTGCTAAAGAATCACAACCTGTTCTTTCTACAAATTCTTTTGCTTGATCTGGATCTGTATACATAGCATCTTTTGCTGCTACATTTACCTCATCTTCAATTCCTGCCAATTTTCCAAGTTCTGCTTCAACCACTACTCCTTTTGAATGAGCATATTCTACCACTTGTTTAGTTAAAGCTATATTCTCCTCAAAATCATATTTTGAGCCATCAATCATAACAGATGAAAAGCCATGATCCACACACATTTTACAAGTCTCAAAATCTGGTCCATGGTCTAAATGTAAAGCTATTGGAATATCATATTCATCTAGTGCAGCTTCTACCATCTTTTTTAAATAATTTATTCTTGCATATTTTATTGCACTTGAAGAAGCTTGCAAAATAACTGGAGAATTTTGGCTTGCTGCTGCATCTACAATTCCTTGTATAATTTCCATATTATTTACATTAAATGCTCCTATTGCAAATTTTTCTTTCATTGATTTTTCAAACATATCTTTGGTTGTTACTAATGGCATAAAAAATTCCTCCTTATTTTTTGATATTATTATTTTATTTCTAATATATTTTTTTGTCAAGTTTATTATAGAAAAAGGACGGCAAACATGCCGTCCTTAAATTAATGCTTAAAACCATAGTTAAAGTATTTTGCTAGCAATAGTGCTTAATTCGCTTCTTACTGATTCCTCATTTTTCATTGAAATTTGCCAACATAGAGGATTTCCTTTAAACTTTTCCGAAAGATACACCAAACCGTTATACCTTTCATTTAGTTTTGGATTATCCACTTGTGTGGGATCTCCTAAGAATATGAACTTGGAGCCTTCTGCAGCCCTGGTGACAATAGATTTAATATCGCCCGGGTCTATGTTTTGGGTTTCATCAATAATAAATATTGAATTAACTATTGTCCTTCCTCTCAAAAAACCGATGGGTTGAACTTGAATTATCCCAGTTTCAAAATAATATTCACCATTTTCTACTGGCTCTTTCTTAGAATTGTTCTTCTTTCCATTTCCATTCAAGAGAATTGAAAGATTATCACGTATTCCTCCAAGATATGGTGAAATTTTATCACGTACATCTCCGGGAAGAAATCCTAATTTTTCATTACCAACAGTTTCTGATGGTGTCGCAACCAAAATTCTCGAATATTGATGATTGTCAATACCCAATAAAGATACAGCTAACGAACAATAAGTCTTGCCCGTACCTGCTCCTCCTTTGGCTATAACCAATGGTGCAGTTTTCCAATCCATGAGTAAGCATTCCATAAGCATACGTTGACCTGCATTTTTTGCAGTAATGCCATATGGATAGCTGTTAGGACCAAAAACAAGTGGAACAATCTTTTTTCCATCATATCTGCCTAGGAAAGATTGATTAGAATCAATGGCCCTTCCTTCTACAAACATATTCTGAACCCATTCAATTCTAGAGTCTGAAATAACTTGTGAAATTGGCATATATTTTTCTTGGAAAAAATTATCAATTGCTTTGGAAGTTGTCTCGATAGAAACGCGACCTTGATATTGTTCAGCTGGAGATGGGAAAAGGTCATCCCGAAAATCTTCAGCATTTATACCTAAGGCCCTCGCTTTAATTCTGATTACATTCTTCTTGGAAACCAGAACCACTTTTTTGTCTGCATGTTCTTTTTGTAAACCAATGCAAACCTGAAATATCCTTTTGTCGATGTCAGTAATTCCTTCCATATCTTCTATATGAATGTTATGATAATTTTTTGCGATTTTTAAGATACTTCCGTTCGCTTGCCGAACACCCTCATTAAACAGCTTATCAATTTCAAAACCCTCCAGATATTCCAATATACTATCTGCAATTTTCTTCTTTTCTGGTTTACCTCTGTAATTCTGTAATTCATCAATAACAGCAAGAGGAATTACCACTTCGTTATCTGAGCCGAACCGCAATGTACTATCTGCTGATGATAACAGCGAATTGACTCTTACCACGAAAATTTTTGTCATAAAATACTAGCTCCTTTCATTGCTAATAAGCATTAGAGTTCTACTGAAGCAAATTTTTGCTTCATAAAAAAATAACTCTGCTAATATTATACACTATATTACGGTCATATACAAGTTTATTTATTGATTTTTTGCATTTCTATAACTGCTACACATTGATTCATCTGACTGTTTTGTGTTACAGCCTATAATTGGAGTTACAATTATTTGTTCTAATTTACACTCTTGACAACTATCATCATTGTATTTACAGCTAGTAACTGTACAATTTATTTTTTGATTTTTTTCCATAAAAAATAGCCTCCTTTATATTTTGATAATATTAGTATGGCTATTTTAATGGTTTTTATTTAATTTTATATAACATTTATGAAAAAATTATATCTTTTAAAAATTAATTTCCATTATTTTCGTTATTTTCATTAATACATTTTTGTATATTTTTATTTTCAATTAAATTACAATTTTGAGGTTGTTTAAAACTTAAATACCAATTTATTCCGTTTCTATTTTGATTTACTTCATTATTCCTTTCCAATAGTTCTTCAAAGGTTGTTGGAGATTTTACTATAATAGGTTCACATGGTATCCAATTCGCCGGCATTGAAGCATTATTACTATCTGCTACCTGAAGTGCTTGTAAACTTCTAAGTATTTCTGGAATACATCTTCCTACATTCATTGGGTAAACCAATATCAACCTTATTATTCCTTTATCATCAATAATATATACATTTCTTACCGTTTCGGTATTACTAATATCATTCGAGATCATACCATATTTTCTTGCAATTTCACCATTTCTATCAGCAATTATTGGAAACGGAACACGAATTCCTGTTCTACAGTATATATCATATACCCAAGCAAGATGTGAAGCATTAGAATCCACGCTCAAACCAATTAAGCAAGCATTTAAATTTTCGAAATATGTATTTGCTCTTGCAAATGAAATCATTTCAGTTGTGCATACGGGGGTAAAATCTCTAAATGTGGGGATAGCTATATTAATTTTTCAATATTTCCTATAGTATACAATGGTATATTAATAAGTTTTTCTTCTTCCCTATAATTAGACATAGATGTTCTAACATTTTTTGTTGTTTTATATTTTTCAATAAATGTTTTTAAACTTTTTGCTTGTAGATTTTCTGATGCTTTTACTTCTATAGGAATTACATCACTACCTAATTGTATTAAAAAATCAATTTCTGCAGTGGCTCTTTCTGCACTCCAATAAAATATTGGAATATCTTTGTTTGATTTTAATTCTGTTAAAACAAATTGTTCAGTAAAAGAACCTTTAAATTCAGTAAAAATTTCATTACCTTCAAGTAATATTTTTTCATCTAATCTTGTTATAGCGCCTAAAATTCCAACATCAAGAATGTAAAGTTTAAATGCACTTGTATCTTGATAAGCTATTAATGGAATATTAGGTTTAGTTACTCTGTCAACTTTATATATTAAACCACAATCAATTAGCCATGATAAAGCTAATTCATATTCTTTTGCTCTTGCCCCTTCTTTAATCAGACCATATATAAATTTCTTATTTTCTTTTGCTAGTTGAGCTGGGATACTATTCCACAACATTTTTAGTCTAGGAACAATTTCGTTTGGTGCATGTTTTGAAAAGTCTTCTTCATATGCTTGTAATAACTTTAATTGTATGCTTCTAACTTGCTTATAATCTTTAGTTTCAATATATTTATTTACTGCTGCGGGCATACCACCGATGAAATAATATTCTCTTAAATATGAAATAAATTTATCTCTAAAAATATTTATTAAATCCCAATCTTTTTCATTTAATATAGTTACTAATTTTTCTTCTCCTATTGCGAGTAAAAATTCCTGAAAATTTAATGGATATAAATCAATGAAATCTACTTTTCCAACAGGAAATGAAGTTCCTTCATGTAAAGCAACACCTAAAAGTGAACCTGCTGCTAGTATGTGAAATTGTCTTGCATTTTCACAAAAGTACTTAAGTGAGGTTAATGCTTTAGGCACTTCTTGAATTTCATCAAAAATTAATAATGTATCTTGTGCATTAATATCAATTTGTGTTTCTATTTTTAGGCCTTGTATAATTCGATCAATATCAAAATCTCCTTCAAATAGTCTAGCCATTCTATTATTTCCATCAAAATTGACATATGCAACTTTTTTATAATTATTTTTCCCGAATTCCTTCATAATCCATGTTTTTCCAACTTGTCTAGCTCCTCTTATAATTAAAGGCATTCTGTCTTTAGAATTTTTCCATTCTTCTAATTCCTTTATTTTTTCACGATACATATTCTTACCTCCTCGGTATTATTATATGTATATTGTATCATAATTATTACAAAAATTCAAATGACTTTTTTTGTTTTTTTACATTTTTTCAAATGACTTTTTTGGTGTTGTTTACATTTTTTTGAATGACTTTTTTTGTTTACACAAAATCTTGACCAATATTTACATTCAATATCACATTTTCTTGACCATATACAAGTTTTTATGAAATTTTAACGGTGCCAATCCTTAATGTTAGGATAGCTATATTAATTTTTGGATATCCACTTTTAAATCAAATTTTACAGTTTTATCACTATAAATCCATATAGTATCAATTATATTTTCTAAAACATATCTGCTAGGAATTTCTGATGATATAATCTCTTCAAAATATTCCATTGCAGTTTTTAGTTCTTTTACTTTTTCTTTTGAAATTTCTAATTCTGATTTATTTAGAATTTCTTGCAATTTTTCTATTTTATCTGTCTTTTCTAGTTCTAATTCTTTATATGATTTTTCTATCATCTGTTTTTGATACTCATTCGTATTACTTGTTAAATCTTTTATTTTCTGATTTAATAACACTTTATATTCTGCTTTTATTGTTTCAATTTCAAGCTTAATTTTTTCTTTATTTGACTGTTCTTTATTAGTTTTAACCTCAATTTCTATTTTATTTATCTCATCTTGATATTTTTGTTTAGTAAATTTTAGAAATTCTTTTAAATGAATAATTATATCACTTTCTTTTATTTCATGACACTTACATCTTGTTTTCCCATAAGTCCTATACTGTGAACATTCATATCCTTTCTGCTTTTGCTTTCTATTCATTGTAATTCCACTTACTCCAAAGCCACAATCACCACATCTAATTAACCCTGAAAATGCATAGTTTCTTTTTCTTGTTCCAGCAGTAGTCTTTAATTTTGCTTTTCTTTTTCGTATATTTTGTGCCAGTTCAAAAGTCTCTTTTGAAATAATTGCTTCATGATGATTTTCAAACACAAAATGTTCTTCTTCAGGAAGTTTTATTGCCCTACCTCTTAT
>CALXWU010000020.1 GCA_944392505.1 uncultured Clostridia bacterium
GAGGCGACACCCGGATTCGAACCGGGGATCAGAGTTTTGCAGACTCGTGCCTTACCACTTGGCTATATCGCCGTATACATATGCTTTAATATAATATAGTATATGTTATATAATATATGTTTGCTAATAAGAATATATTACAAAAAATAAAATATAACCATTGATTATCAACTTTTTTGCTCCGTCCCCAAAAGTCGATTGAAAAAAATGGAGCGAAAGACGGGACTCGAACCCGCGACATCAACCTTGGCAAGGTTGCACTCTACCAACTGAGCTACTTTCGCATAATCTAATAATAATATATTCCTAAGCAACTAAATATAGAACAATTAATATAATAGCAAAAAAAAGGGAGAAAGTCAATACAAACACTAAAATAAATTTCGAGTTTACTAAAGTTATAATTCTTAGCATATTTACTCAATTAATTCAAGTTGAGGACTTAAATAAGTTACGAATCGCCCTAATTCCCTAGAAAACCAGCAGAAATATGCCCATAATCGTTGAAAATATTACGAAAATGTAATATAATTGTAATATGACCGTAATAAATTACAAATACAATTTCCGTAAGCATCTATAGAATACTCTGGAATTATAAGGAAAATGAGGGAGATATTTGTATTGACTAACAAAACAAATATAGGTAAAATATATTATATGATAATAGGTAAAAAAGGATGGTAATGATTATGAGACTAAGAAAAATAGCAGTATCAATTGTAATGATCATATTGGCAGTTTTATTTATTGGAACATTTAATGTGTCAAATGCTGCTACAGGTAGCAAATATCTAGCGATAAGATTGCTAAGAGAATCAGGATTTGGTTATCAAGCTTTACTACAAAAAAACATATGGAAAATAGTAGAAGCTAGTGATAGTAGTGGAAATACTGTAAGCTTTGATAGTACAATATACTGTTTGAAAGGTGGACCTGGATTTGGTTCAGATGATTTCGGTAGTGGAACACCAAGGGTTACACGTTATACGCAATATTTTGATATGAAAAATCCAGAAGCAATACCATATGACTACGTAAACGCATTACCAGATATAAATAGTAATACATATAGAGCTTTAATGTGGGTACTTGATCATGTATATATACCAGCAGGAAAGACAGCCCCAACAGAAGAGAAAGAGGCTGCTGAAACATATAAAAACTTTTTACTAAGTGAAGCGGGAATTGAGTATAATTATCTAACACCTGAAGATATAGATGTAGTACAACAATTGGTAATTTGGCATTATACAAATACAGGAGATTCTTATGATGTGGGTGAATCACAAACGTTTGAATTATACTTAAATTCAGTAGAAGGAGAAGAATTATCAGAATTTCTTCCTTTAAGTGATGGAGACGGAGAAGGTGCAGAAAACGGAGAATATAGAGCAGAACAAGCTATACAATTATATCAATACTTTATAAGAAATGCAGATGCAAATGCTACAACATATGATTATAAACAAGCGGCAAGTGCTCCATATCAAATAGCTGATACTACTCAAACAGTAAGAGAACAAGGCAATAACTATATAATTGGACCATTTGAAATAGAGAGTGTAAATAACACAGTAGCAACATTAGAAGGAAAATTCGTAAATGGACAAGGGCAAGAGTTAAATCCAACTCTTCAAAATGCCTCAGGTGTACCATTTAATAATTTGGCAGAAACTGTAGGACAGGAGTTTTACATAGTAGTACCTAACACTACAAATATAGATGAGATAACCTTTACTATAAGTGGAACCTTTTATAATACTACTATAGAATATTGGTCAGTTGCAAACCAAACTCAAAGAGATCAACCAGTTGCAATTATAACTAGAACAGAAGAAGATTATACAGATAGTACATCTTTTAAAGATGAAAATTTTGATTTAGCATTAAGAAAATTCATAGTATCAATAAATGATGTAGCACCAACAGTAGATAGAGAGCCACAAATTAGTGATAGCGAATTAGATAGACTTGAAAATGGAGATACATTAACAGCTAATAAAGTTCATCCCAAAACTCCTTTAGTAGTAAAAACAGGAGATGTGGTTGTATACACTATTAGAGTATATAATGAGGGAGATATAGACGGAATTGTAAAGGAAATAACAGACTATTTACCAGATGGCTTAGAATTAAAACCAGATAGTGAAATAAATACAGAAAATGGCTGGGTAGATAATGGAGAAGGAATAATAACAACTAATATACTTGATGGTGTTGTTTTAAAAGCATTTAATGGAACAACATTAGATAGTAGGGATGTACAGATTGAATGTGTGGTAACGGCTTCAGTAGGAAATTCTGATACTAACTTAAAGAATATAGCCGAGATTACAGATGCAACAGATTCAGAAGGAAACAATGTTCCAGATAGAGATTCTACACCAGGCAATGTGGATAGACCTGAGTACGGAAACACAAGTCAAGAAGATGATGACGATTTCGAAGATTTAATTATACTAGGACAATATTTTGATTTATCTCTAAGAAAATTCATAATTGCTGTAAATGATACACAATTGACAGATGAATCAGGAAGATATTTAAGAGCACCAGTTGTAGATTTAACACCTCTTACATCTGGAACAGGTACAACAGCAATATATAATCATCCAAAAGCTCCAGTGGCTGTGTCTGTAGGAGATGAAGTAATATACACAATAAGAGTATACAATGAAGGGCAAATAAATGGTTACGTACATGAAATAACAGATTACTTACCAGAGAACTTAGAATTTGTTAATGATGAATTTAATGCTCAATATGGCTGGAAAATAAGTGGAGATGGAAGAGTAGTAACAACAGATATTACATCACCAAATACTGAGTATTCTGCAAGTAGAGATACAATCTATGAAAATAGAAAAGCAGGAGCAGATAAAGTAATCTTAGAAGCATTTGATGGTACAAACTTAGATTATATAGATGTACAAATCAAATGTAGAGTAAAAGATACAGCAATTGCAGGAGAAAAATTAACGAATATAACAGAAATAACAGACTTTACAAATTCAGCAAATGAAGATGTAACAGACAGAGATTCAGTCGAAGATAATGTTACAATACCTTCAGATGAAACTTTGCCAAATTACAAAGATGATGAAATAAACAGAGGAGATGACTACATCCCTGGACAACAAGATGATGATGACTTTGATAAAGTAGTAATCAAGAAATTCGATTTAGCCTTAAGAAAATACATTACAGGAGTTAATGAAGAAATTATTTCAAATAGAGTTCCTGTATTTAGCATAGTAAATGGAGAATATGTATATACACATACAAAAGATCCTGTAGAAGTTAGAACTGGGGACATTGTAACATATACCTTAAGAATATATAATGAAGGCGATATCGCAGGATATGCAAATGAGGTAAAGGATGATATTCCAGAAGGCTTAGAATTCTTACCAGATAATACTACAAACATTAATTATAGATGGGTAATGTATGATGCAGAAGGCAATGTGACAGAAGATGTAAGTCAAGCTGTTTCAATTAGAACAGATTACTTATCAAAAGAACAAGAAGAGGCAACAGGAAGAGAGAATTTAATAGATGCCTTTGATCCTGAGACAATGAATGAACCAGATTATAAAGAGTTAAGGATAGCATTTAGAGTGACAGAGCCAAATACCTCTGATAGAGTAATAATAAATACTGCAGAAATTTCAGAGGATTGTAATGAAGCTGGAGAACCTGTAGAGGATGTAGATTCAACACCAGATAATGATGAAGCTGGTGAAGACGATATAGATATTGATAAAATTAAAGTTAATTACTTCGATTTAGCATTAAGAAAATTTATTACAGGAGTAAATAACGAATCAATTTCTAACAGAGTTCCAGTATTTAGCATAGTAGACGGAGAATACACATATACACATCCAAAAGCTCCGATAGAAGTAGCAAATGGTGACGTGGTAATATACACCTTAAGAGTATATAATGAAGGCTTTATTGCAGGATATGCTGAAGAAGTTAAAGATGACGTACCAGAGGGATTAGAGTTCATACCAAATAACAGTATAAATGAAGAATACAGATGGGTAATGTATGATGCAGATGGTAATGTAACAGAAGATGTAAGTCAAGCAGAAACAATAAGGACAGATTATTTATCAAAAGAGCAAGAAGCTGCAACTGGAAGAGACAATTTAATAGCTGCCTTTGATCCTGAAACAATGACACAACCAGATTGCAAAGATTTGCAAATAGCATTTAGAGTAACAGAACCAAATACATCAGATAGAGTTTTAATAAATACAGCAGAAATCTCAGAGGATAGAGATGAAGAAGGGGAAGAAATAGAGGATATAGATTCAACACCAGATAATGATCAAGAGGAAGAAGATGATATAGACATAGAAAAAGTTAAAGTATCATATTTTGATTTGGCATTAAAGAAAATCATCACAAAAGTTACTATGACCTTAGATGGAGAAACTACAGTAGAAGAAACTGGACATACCTTTGAAGATAATCCAGAAGAAGTAGTTAAGGTAGAACTTGGAAACCACAAGATAAATGATTCTGTATTAAAATTCACATACCAAATAAGAATTACAAATGAAGGAAATAAAGCAGGATACGCATATGAAATAAAAGACTATATACCAGAAGGTCTAGAATTTGTAGAAGAAGACAATGAAGGTTGGACATTATCAGAAGATGGAAAAACTGTAACAACAGATTTATTAGCAGACACATTACTAGAACCGGGGGAAAGTGCTACAGTAGAAATAACCTTAAGATGGATAAACGGACATAACAACTTAGGTGTAAAAACCAACTGGGCAGAAATATCTGAAGATAGTGATGATGATATAGACTCTACACCAGACAACTTCGAAAAAGGAGAAGACGATATAGATGATGCTAAAGTAGTATTATCAATTGTAACAGGTGTTGGAGAACATTATATTGGATTAATTACAGTAGTTCTTGTAATACTTGCTGGAGGTATAGTACTAATTAAGAAATTCGTACTATAATATAATTTGAATTTTGACTTGGACAAAAGGGACACCTCTTTTTGTCCAAGTTTTTAACTAAATAACTGTTTACATTGAAAAAACCATGTGATATAATTTGGGCATATAATGGAGGAGAACTAATGAATCAAATTTTAATGGTAGAGAATAGAAATAAGAAAAACAAGAAAAATAATAGAAGTTCAGGACCAGTTGAAATTAACAATATTATAAGATTCTTTGCAATTACAATAATAATTTTTGCAATATTTATCATAAGCCATAGTTCATATGCAATATATAGAGATTCAAAAGGAAATAATACAGACAATTTAGCTCAAATTAGTATTAGTAGAATTAATGATACCTTAATAGTAGATGTAAATAGTGAATATATTATTGATAAATTTAAATATAATTGGTTAAATTCTACACAAACTTCTGTAATGGAAGGAATGACGAACTTCCAAGAGGAGATAATTTTGCCAAATGGAAACGATGTACTTACAATAATACTAGAAGATGAAACTGGAAGAGCAGTAACATACACGAAAGAAATTTTTTTAGAGGGTGTAGATATACTAAAGCCAACAATTGATATATCACAAGGACAAGGTTCTAGCATAAGGATTACAGCCACAGATGAAACACAAATCGAGTACATAACATACAGAATAGATGATGGAGAAGAGATAAGAGTAAATAAAAATAATGAAGATGATACAAGAATAGAATATGCTGTTACTGACCTTCCAAGAGGAGAACATACATTATATGTTACGGCAGTAGACAGTTCAGGCAATTTTGAAACTGATGAGAATCCTGTAATAGTATCTTCAGATAGGCCAACGATAACAGGGTTATCTATTGACAATGAAAACGGAAGAATTATAATAGAAGCGGCAGATGTGGATGGAATTGCTTCAATAGAAGTTAATTTAAATGGAGCAGTATATAGAATGGAGGACGTAAATAGAACAGAAGCTACATTTTCATTAAATTTACAAGAAGGAACTAATACAATAAGCATTAA
The DNA here is from genome assembly GCA_944392505.1 of uncultured Clostridia bacterium. Lineage (GTDB taxonomy): Bacteria > Bacillota > Clostridia > TANB77 > CAG-508 > CALXVA01. Next base: position 6,010 of record CALXWU010000020.1, read on the forward strand.
GATTACAAATGTAAATGGATTATCTGTAGAAGGAGCAACAGAATTCGATTATGCAGTATAAAATAATATTTTACTTTATCATATATTCATTTTTGGGTTGGTGTTTGGAATCAATATATAAAACCATCATCTTCAAAAAACCAACCAATAGTGGTTTCCTTTATGGACCATTTTGCCCAATGTATGGTATTGGCGCGATACTGATGATTTGGGCAGGGCAATTATCCAACAATCCAATAGTAATATTTATAATGGCATTTTTAATATTCTCTGTATGGGAATATCTAGTAGCCGTGATAATAGAGAAACTATTTAAAACTAAATATTGGGATTACTCAAAATTAAAGTTTAACATACAAGGAAGGGTATGCTTAAAAAATTCTCTTTATTGGGGAATTTTGGGAGTTTTACTAATATATATAATTCAGCCAGTAATTAATAATTTTACAGATATGATTCCACATGACATCTTAGTTTATGTTGATGTAATATTGATGATAGCTATTTTAGTAGATACTGTTATAACCATATTTAGAATAATGTTCATAGATAAGAAGATTAGGCAAGTACTTGAAATTGGAGAAACCATTAAAGAGAAAATAGCGGAACTTAAAAATAGTGAGATAATGGAAAAAGCCCATATAGATAATTTACAAAAATTAATATCAGATTTGAAAGTAAAACAAGATATATTAAAAATAAAAATATATAAAAGAGTTATTAGGCTAAAAAAATCTTTCCCAGAGATGAATTCAGAGAATCTAACTAAATTTATGACTCAAAAAATTTCACTAGAGGGTATTAAGGAAAAGATAAAGAAGCACAAAGGTAAAAAATCTTCATAAGACAAAATTTATAATAAACGGAGGTAGACATGGCTCAAGAAATTTATATAATAGACGATAGTGATGAATTAAAGAATAATGTATCCAATTTATTGAAAAAAGAAAAGGATTTTAAGTTAAAAAAAGTAAGTACTGATAATATTGACATTGCACTTAAAAGTATACCGTCACTTATAATTATAAATGAAGACAGAATTGAAGAAAATATAATAGAGGTATGCAAAAAAATAAGGCTAAACGAAGATAACAGTATTACTCCTATTATAGTCATTTCTTCAAACAAAGAAAAAGAGCATAGAATAGAAGTACTAAAAGAATGTGTAGAACACTATATTAAAGCTCCAATAGATAATGAATACTTGTATTACACAATAAAAAATGTAATCAGATTATTGGATACAAATAGAAGAGTGAGTCCTTTAACAGGTCTTCCAGGAAATGTTCAGATACAAGCCGAAATGAAAAAAAGGTTGCTTAATAAAGAAAATTTTGTAATGCTATATTTGGATCTTGATAATTTTAAAGCATATAATGATGTTTATGGATTCTTAAATGGAGATGAAATAATCAAATTTACAGCTAGGACAATTGTGGATAACATTGATAAACTTTCTATCAGTAGTAATACATTTGTTGGACATATTGGTGGAGATGATTTTGTTGCAATTGTATCAGATGAGGATGATTATGAAGCTATTTGCCAAAATATAATTGCAGAATTTGACCAGGGAATTTTAGAGTACTTTAATGAAGATGATATTGAACGCGGATACTTGGAAGTACCAAATAGAAAATGCATAATAGAAGAATTCCCACTTACCTCCATATCCATAGGAGTTGTTGTCGTAAATAAAGGAAGATTTCATAATGCGCTAGAGATAGGAGAAGTTGGTGCACAAGTTAAACATTTGGCGAAAACTATGCTGGGTAGTGCTTATGTAATAGATAGAAGAAAAGATGAAAAGATAATGTGTGAAGTTAAAAAGCAGTAAGTTTTAATAAAAATCTCAAGTGTATATGTGAGAAATATACACTTGAGATTTTTTAACATTACAATTTTTTAAAAAATTTAGATTATGATAATATTACTTCTTAATTTATGGCTACATCTTCTTAAGTTCCTCAAACCTTTTAACTTTTTGTGTTGTAGTTTTAATCATTGGCTCATCCGTGATGATTAGGTTCTTGATATGTTTATAATTAGCAAGAGTAGAATTTATTTTCTTTATATCCTGCCAAATTGTTTCTTTCAAATCTACTTCTGAAATATCTCCATATTTTTGTGTGACAATATCTTTGTTATACACAATTTTTGCACTAACTATTAAGTCATCAGCTTTAGGTGTACCAAATACCATTGATTCAGCAACATATGGTAAATTATTTATTAATAATTCGATTTCTTCTGGATATACATTTTTACCATTTTTTAATACTAAAACATTTTTCTTTCTTCCAGTAATAAATAAAAAACCGTCTTTGTCAATATAGCCTAAATCACCTGTGTAAAACCATCCGTCTTTTAAAACTTTTGCAGTTTCTTCTTCCATCTCATAATATCCAAGCATAATGTTTGGACCTTTAGCGACAATTTCCCCAATTCCTTCTTCGTTTGGATTATCTATTTTTATCTCAACTTCAGGAAGTGGCAAACCTACTGAACCAAATTTTACACACTTTTCATTTTCAACAGTAAGAACGGGAGAGGTTTCAGTTAAACCATATCCTTGAACTGCTAAAATTCCAAAATCATAAAATCCTTTAGCAACATTTTTATCAATAGCAGAAGCTCCACTTATAACGAAACGAATATTACCGCCTAAATTATCTAAAATCTGTTTAAATACTTTTCTACGTATGTCTATTCCTAGTTTTAATAAAACTCTGCTAATTGAATTTGCAAATTTTAATATTTTAGTTTTCCCTTGTTTATCAACTTCTGCATATATTTTTTTATACATCGCTTCCAAAAGTAAAGGAACACAAACAAATACAGATACTTTATATTCTTTCAAATTTTCTTGTATATGTCTTAGGCCATCACAAAATACATTTGTAACACCATCTGCTAAACCTAAAAGCAAAATTGTTGAACCAAAAGTATGATGCAAAGGTAAGAAAGCTAAATTTACATCTGTATCATATACTTTTTCAGCACAATTAATATTATATATATTTGATGCTATGTTTTTGTTTGAAAGCATTACGGCTTTAGACATAGAAGTAGTACCAGAAGTGAATATTATAGAAGCCACTTCATTAGGAACTATCTTATGCTTCTCATATCTATTGTCACCATCAGCAACTAGTTTTTTTCCTAGTTCAACTAATTCTGATACTGTTTTAAATGAGTGATCACCATCAGAATTCATACAAATAAATTCTTTTATATTTTTATTTGTTTTTTGTAAATTTTTCATGGTTTCTGAATATTCATCTTCAAAAATAACAGCATCTGCTTTTGCTCTTTCTAAAGACATAATAATTTCTTGCTCAGGAAGACCTTTGTCTAAAGGCACTGTAACTCCTACACCACACAAAATAGATACAAAAGACAATACCCATTCATACCTATTTTTTCCTATTATAGCAATACGCTTATTTTCTAAACCTAAATTTATTAAAGCTGTTCCTAAAGCTTTAAGCTCCTCACCAAACCTAGTATATGAAATATTTGTATAATGAACCTCGCCATTATACTTATTTTTTAGAATGAATGCATTATTATCTGGAAATTTCTTTATAGCGGAATTTATATATTCCCTTATTGTGTCAAACTTATCAGCATCATATAACTTTCTATAAACCTTCATTAATCTTTATCAAATCCTTGTATTATATATTTAGGTTTTTATTGGGATTTACCTATAAACCCAGGTTATATATTTTCCTTGCAGTTTTACTACTGGAAAATATTTTAAATAGCCATATTAAAAGTTTAACATAGAACAATAGAATTATCAATGAAAGTGAACGCATGGTCTATGAAAGATATTATTGATTTATTTATGTGCTTGAATAGAATTATAAGGAATGATACAATATTAATAATTTAAAATAAAGAGGAAGAATATGCTAAAAATATATAATATAAAAGACAAACAAGAATATTTAAGAGAAGTCGCAATGTTAACTCAATTAGAATGGGGAAAAAATAACATATCAAAAGAAGAGTTTGAAAATAAAGTTGAAAAGAAAATTGAAAAAATCAAAAATTCTTTTGAAAAGAAAGATTATTGCAAATTAGTCTTACTAGATGATAATTATCTAGTAGGCTTTATTTCAATATTTCCAACTGATGGAGAAGAAAGAAAGGATTTATCACCATGGTACGCAACAATGTATGTAAAAAAAGAATTTAGAGGGAAAGGCTATTCTAAAATATTAAATAGTGCTATACTAGAAGAAGCTAAAAATAGAAAAATTAAGAGATTGTATTTAAAAACGGAATTAAATAATTATTATGAAAAATTTGGAGCAAAATTTATAGAGGTTCTATCAAACGGAGAAAAATTATATTACATTGATATTGATATATAAGAAGGAATAATATGGGAATAGAAAGAACAAAATTGAATGAGGAAAAAATCAAAAACATACTAAAAAGAGAATATGGTATGACAGTATCTAGCATAGAGAAAATAGAAAGAGGCACTTCAAATTTATTTAAAATTAATGCGAACAATAAAAACTATATATTAAAAGAATTTATAAGTAAAAGAAAAAAAGAGACTATTTTTAAAGAGATAGATATAATTAATTTCTTAAAACAGAAAAATATCAATGTACCTAAATATGTAAAGACATCTCAAGGGGACTATTATACTCAAAATGAAGGAAGGATAATTATAGTACAAGAGTATATTGACGGATATACAATTGAAAACAATTCAGGAGAATATAAGCAAGTAATAGAATGTGCTAACATTTTAGGAAAGCTTATTAAAGCATTCATGGATTATCCAGAATTAAGTGATGAAAATATTATTGAAGAATATTTTTCTAAAAAAAGAATTAATACCGGAATAGAAAAAATGAGAGAATTAAAAAATAAAATCAAAGAGGATAATATATATAAAGAACAGATAATTAAAGACCTTAATTATAGAATTAAAATGTTAAATGAAATAAAAAATAATTTTGATTTTGACATTATTAATAAAATGACATTACTAAATTGTCATGGTGATTTTTGTTCACAACAATTGATATACCAAGGTGAAAGTGAGCCTGTTATAATTGATTTTGAAAAAGCTAAGAAAATGCCAGTTGCTTGGGAAGTTATTAGATCATATTGCTATATAGATAAAAATGTTAAAAATGGGGATATAGATATTAATTTACTGACACAGTATTTTAGAGAATTCATGAAATATATTAAACTAAATGAATATGATTTAAAATATGTATCATATATATATTTATTACAATTAGCTAGCAGTACATTTGGGTATAAAGAATATATTGAAGATTATAGCCAAAAAGAACTTATAGAGTTTGCTTTTTTTAGAACTAAGCTATGTAAAAATTTATATGAAAGGAGAGATAAAATTAGCATGGAACTAGAGGAAAGTATATTAAAAATGCAACATCGTTTTTCAAGAAAATAACTTTACAATAAATATATAAGAAAGGAGTTAATTGCATATGGATTTAACTTTAGATGTAGGAGAGTACAAACTAAACATAAGAGCAGGGGGAGTAATTGTACATAACAATAAAGTCTTAACGCATAGAAATGTAAATAAAGACCATTACTGTTTGCCAGGTGGGAGAATAGAAATTGGAGAAAGGTCTGATAAGACAGTAAAAAGAGAGTTAGAAGAGGAATTAGGGAAAAGCATACAAATACTAGACTATATGGCAACTATAGAGAATTTTTTTGAGATGGAAAACAAGAAATACCATGAAATATATTTCTTATATAAAGTTGAATTTACTGAGGAAGAGGACAAAAAGATAGATTATACATTACACAATTTAGAAGGAAAAGAATATTTACAATACGAATGGCTGGATTTAGACGATATAGACAAATATAATTTATTACCAGCCTGTTTAAAGGATGTACTAAAATCGAATAAGCTTCCAATACATATGATTAATGATGATATGGAGAGCAATTAAAACATAGAATAAAAATCAATAATAAACATATACATATACCAAAAGGGGTATGTGTGTATGCTTGTTTTAAGTAAAAAGAGAATTACAATAATGTTATGCTTAGTATTTGTATCTTTATATGCATTTTCATTTAAAATTTCTAATAATATGATAAATATAAATGATAAAGAAAAAACAGTTCAAACGGTTGCAACACCAGTTTCCAACAGAGTAGTTATAGTTGATGCTGGACACGGCACACCAGACGAACGGAGCAGAAAGCAGTAATGGAACAACAGAAGCGGAATTAAATTTAAAAATTGCATTAAAATTACAGAATTTACTTGAACAAAGTGGATGTACTGTTTTATTAACACGTTCTGATGAAAATGAAATATATGACGCAGGAAGCAATACAATAAGAGAAAAGAAAGTATCAGATATGAAAAATAGGGTTAAAATAGGCAATGAATCAAGTGCTGACATATTTGTATCAATACATCTTAATAAAATAGATCAATCTCAATATGATGGCTGGCAAACCTTTTATAAAAAGAATAATGAGGAAAGCAAAAGGTTAGCAACATGTATACAAAATAGTTTAAATGAAGCAATACAAAAAGAAAACAATAGAACTCCAGCTCAATTAAATACCGTATATTTAATGAAACATGTAGAGATTCCTATAACAATAGTTGAATGTGGATTTCTATCAAATCCAGAAGAAGAGAAATTACTCCAAACAGATGAATATCAGGAAAAATTAGCCTGGGGAATTTATAATGGAATAACAGATTATTTTTATGAAGGCTAATGAATAATTTTACACTTCTTGGGAAAAATATGTAAAAACATATTTACAAGGAGTGTAATTTTTTTGAAGAACTATAAAATATTAAATACAAAAGGGGTAGTTTTGGACAAACATCAATTAGAGATGTATTTAGAAAAACTTGCTTCTGATCATATTTTAAAAGAAAAATCTGATAAAAATACTTATCCAATTCCAAGAATGATGGAGAATTTTGAAGTAATAACAATGGTATATAATTTACTTAATGAACATATTAAACTAAAAATTCCTATTCATCCGGCAGGAGAGTGGCTTTTAGACAATTACTATATCCTAGAAGAGACTGTAAAAAGTATAGAAAAAGAATTGCCACTTAAAAAGTATAGGGATTTTTTAGGAATTGCAAATGGCGCAAACTATGGATTTGCTAGAATCTATGTGTTAGCTGTAGAAATTGTATCATACACAGATGGCAAAATAGATGGTAAACTTCTAACAGATTTACTTAAAAGTTATCAAGAAAAGAAAAAATTGAACATGGAGGAAATATGGAATATAGGCATATTTCTTCAAATTGCTTTAATTGAAAATATTAGAGGTATATGCGAGCGAATTTATTCTGGGGAGCTACAAAAATATAGAGTAGAAAATATAATAGAAAGATTAGTGGAAAATAAATCAAAAGATGAGTTGCAGTTTAATAGATTAAATGAATATAAATCAAAGGTAAAAGAATATGGAGAGATGAAATATCCTTTTATTGAATATATGTCGTTTAAACTAAGGCAATTTGGAAAAAAAGCATATCCATTTTTGAATGTATTAGAAGAACAAGTAAACAAAATGGGGATTGATATTTCAGAAGTCATAAAAAAAGAGCATTTTGATAGGGCAGTAAAGAAAGTATCAATGGGCAATTCTATTACTAGCATAAAAAGTATACAACGAATTAATTTTATTGATATATTTGAAGAAATTAACCAAGTAGATGATATATTAAAACAAGATCCTGCAAAAGTTTATGAAAAAATGGATTACAAAACTAAGATATATTATAGGAATAAAATAAAAGAATTATCTAAAAAGACAAAAATTTCTGAAATATATATAGCCAAAAAATGTTTAGAATTAGCAGAAAATAAAGAAGGAAAAAAGGCTCATATTGGATATTATTTGATTGATGAAGGAAGTAAAGAATTATTAGAAATATTGCAAAACAAAAAGATAAAAACCATATCAAATAATAAAAAGATGGGGCTATATATAATCATAAAAATAATGATAACTCTAATAATTTCAATCCTTTTAGGAACATATATGTATTTCCAAAGCAGAAGCATCCTATTAAGCATAATTACCACAATATTAATCTATTTACCGGTCGAAATTATTCTAATTCAAATCTTCCAATACATTTTAAACAAAATGGTTAAACCAAAATTAATACCAAAAATAGACTTACAAAATGGCATACCTGAAGACTCTAGCACATTTGTTGTAATACCTACAATTATTACAAAAAAAGAAAAACTAAAAGAAATGATGAAGAAATTAGAAGTATACTATCTTGCTAATAAGAGTGATAATATATATTTCGCATTGCTTGCAGATGTTTCAAGTGGAGCTAAAAAAGAGGAAGATTTTGATGAAGAAATCTCAAAAGCAGGAGTAGAATATGCAAAAGAATTAAACAGGAAATATCCTGATAAAGTTTTCCCTAAATTTCATTTTATATATAGAAATAGAGAGTGGAATGAAAAAGAAGAGTGCTATTTAGGTTGGGAGCGTAAAAGAGGGCTATTAAACCAGTTTAATGAGTATATTTTAAAAAATAGCAAAAATGAATTCAGAGTAAATACAATCGATTTAGAAAAAATACCTAAAATAAAATACGTTATAACACTTGATGCTGATACTGAATTGGTACTAAACTCAGGACTTGAATTAGTTGGAGCTATGTCACACATCTTAAACCAGCCAGAAATTGAAAATGGAATTGTAAAACATGGTCATGGACTAATTCAGCCTAGAGTGGGGATTGGCCTACTTGCAGCAAGCAAAAGCACATTTACCAAAATCTATGCTGTTTCTCCGGGTACAGATTCGTATACAAATGCAATTTCAGATATTTACCAAGATAATTTTGAAGAGGGAATTTACACAGGAAAAGGAATATATGATGTAAAAACCTTTTCAGAGGTTTTATCAAATGAGATTCCTGAAAATACAGTGCTTAGCCATGATTTAATAGAAGGTTCATATTTAAGATGTGGCTTGGCATCAGATATTGTGCTAATGGATGGTTTCCCTACCTCATATTTAAGTTTTAAGACTAGACTTGCAAGATGGACAAGAGGGGATTGGCAGGTATCAAGATGGCTATTTAATAAAATAAAAATTAAGGATGGCTCTAAGAAGGAAAACCCTTTAAATCTAGTATCAAAATACAAAATATTAAATAATTTAGTAAAAAGTATTTTCCCATTAATTGCCTTAATAACAATTATCTTTTTAGGAATTTTAAATATATGGGGACATATAAGTATTTGGCCAGTAATGACTATCGCTATTTTATCTACAGCCATTCCTTCAATAATAGAAGTGGTAAATAGAATAGTGTGTAGAAAAGATGGAGAAAGGCTTCAAAAGACTTTCAACAAATCAATATCCGGTTTGAAAGCAAGTTTTATTAGAGGAATATTGGAAATAGGAACTTTACCAGATAAAGCATATACTTTAGCAGTAGCCATAAGTAAAAGCATATACAGAATGTGTAAAAGTAAAAAGCATCTGTTGGAATGGATGACAGCAGAAGAGGCAGAAAAAAACTTAAAAACAGATATGTTCTCCTACTATAAAAGTATGTGGATGAATTTAGTACTAGGATTAGTATTTATAGCATTATCATATTTTAACCTAGGTTATTTAATATTAGGACTTTTATGGATAATTACTCCTAGCGTAATGAAATTGATTAGTAAAAAAGAAGAAGATAGTTATAGTATTGAATATTTAAATAAAGATGAGAAAGAGTATTTGCAAGAAATAGGAAGACGCACCTGGCAGTTTTTTAAAGATCACATTACAGAAAAATCAAATTTTTTGCCACCAGATAATTATCAAGAAGATAGAAAAGAAAAAGTGGTATATAGAACTTCGCCTACTAATATTGGACTTGGACTTTTAGCGGTTGTTGCAAGTTATGATTTAGGGTTTGAAAAACTGGAAGACACAATTAATTTGTTATATAAAATGCTTGACTCGGTATCAAGAATGCAAAAGTGGAATGGTCATCTATATAATTGGTATGACCTAAAAACCTTAAATCCGCTAACACCTAAATATGTTTCAACAGTTGATAGTGGCAATTTTGTAGGATATTTATACACGCTAAAACAATTTTTAGTAGACATAGAAGAGAAAACAAGTGTGAATATTGTGAAAAACAAGACAGAGAAAGCAGGGCAAAATGCAAATAGCACAGAACAGATAAACAATAATAGCAATAGCACAGATAATGGACTGCAAATAATAAAAAAAATTCATTTAATGCTTGAGATAATTGATAATCTAATTAATAATACTAATTTCAAATTCCTATACAGTGAAGAAAACAGAATATTTTCTATTGGCTTTAATGTTGAAGATAATTCCTTAACACCGTCATATTATGATTTACTAGCCTCAGAAGCAAGGCAAGCAAGTTTAGTTGCAATAGCTAAAAAAGATGTACCAGCAAAACATTGGTACAATCTAAGCAGAGCATTAACTATTTTGAATAGATATAAAGGGCTAATTTCTTGGTCAGGAACTGCATTTGAATACTTGATGCCAAATATAAATATACCAAAATTTCCCCGTAGCTTAATTAGCGAATCTAGTGAATTTGCCATTATGTCTGGAAGGGAATATGCGAAAAGACTAAATATTCCTTGGGGTATTTCTGAAGCAGCCTTTAATTTAAGAGATTTAAACAATAATTATCAATATAAAGCCTTTGGTGTGCCTTGGCTTGGATTAAAAAGAGGACTTGCAGATGAAATGGTAGTTTCGTCTTATGGAACAATCCTTGCATTATGTGACCACCCAATTGCCACCATAGACAACTTAAAAACACTAGAAAAAGAAGGAATGTTTGATCAATATGGATTTTATGAATCTATAGACTATACTTTAAATAGACTAAAGTCTGGAGAAAAGAGTGCAGTTGTTAAAACATACATGGCTCATCATCAGGGGTTAATATTGTTATCAATAGACAATTTATTTAACAAAAATATTTTCCAAAAAAGATTTATGGAAAATCCAGAGATTGAAGCAGTAGAAATACTTTTAGAAGAGAGAATGCCTGAAAATGTAATAATTACAAAAGAACAGAAGGAAAAAGTAGAGAAAATAAAAAATATTGATTATGAGACCTATGCAGTAAGAGAATACAACAAGGCATATGATAAATTAAATCATATAAATGTAATCTCTAATGAAGATTATTCAGTAATAATTGACCAAAAGGGAAATGGGTATAGCAAATATAAAGATATAGTGATAAATAGATTTAAACCAACAGATGAAGTTGAGGAAGGAATATTTTTCTTTTTCAAAAATATTAAAACCAAAAGAATTTGGACCTCAGGACAGAAAAATTATTTAGCACCTGCTGATAAATATTCAGTATTTTTCTCGCCAGAAATGAGTAAATTTGTCAGACAAGATGGAGGAATTGAAACTACCACAAAAATATTTGTAATGCCAAACGGCCCAGTGGAAATTAGAAGGATAGAACTTAAAAACTTAGGAAACACAGAGGAAACCATCGAAATAAACGGAGTATTAGTACCAATACTCTCTTCTCTAAAACAAGATTATTCTCATAAAGCTTTTAATAATCTATTTTTATCTTTCGAAGTTATTGATAATACTATTGTTGTAAAGAGAAAAGCAAGAGAAGAAAATCAAGAGGATATATATTTAGCAGTGAATTTATACACTGAAAATGAAACAATAGGAGATTTGGAATTTGAATTAGATAAAGAAAAATTTGTAGGCAGACAAAATGTGGAATTACCGGTAGCAGTAGAAAAATCCAGTCCACTTGGAAGAAAAGTTCAAATGACTACAGATCCAATAATTGCAATGAGAAGAACTATAAAGATCATGCCAAGTGAAAAAGCAGAATTAAATTTAGTTTTAGCAGTTGCAAAAACAAAAGAGGAGGCAATTAAACTAGTAAATGAAAATACTAATAATGAAAAAATACTAAGAAATATAAATTTAGTAAAGGGTAAAACAGAGGCAGAATCACTATATTTAGGAGTAAAAGCAAAAGATATAGAAAATTACCAAAATATGCTTAAATATTTAATTTATCAAAATCCAATGAAATTGTTAATGTATAAAGGAAGAATACCTGAAGAAGCTCCTGTGAGTGAATTATGGAAATATGGAATTTCTGGAGATTTGCCAATACTTCTAGTCAAGATAAAAGATGTAAGCGATATTGGAGTGGTAAAAGCTGCAATTAAAGCATATGAATATTTTAGAGTTAAGAATATAAAGATAGATTTGGTAATTTTAAATGAAGAAAAGAAAACCTATGAAAACTATTTATATGATGAAATACAAAATGCAATTCTTGATAGAAACCTAAATTATATGCAAAATATTAATGGTGGAATTTTTGTAATTAGTAATATAGATAAAGCTGCAAGTGATATAATCCAGTACAGGGCTAATTTGTTAATAAATGCTCATCTAGGAAGCATTGCAAGGCAAATAAAAGATTATGAAGATGAATATTTAGAAAAAATAAAATATATAACAAATGAAGAAGGAAAAGCAATATTTGAAGAAGAGACTGAAAGGCAGCCATTAGATAGTGAAAATCTAAAGTACTATAATGAATATGGCGGATTTTCTCAAGATGGCAGTGAATATTTAATAAGAGTAAATAAGGATGAAAAATTGCCTACAGTATGGTCTAATATAATGGCAAATGAAAAGTTTGGAACAGTTGTTACAGAAGGTTTTGGTGGATACACTTGGTATAAAAATAGTAGGCTTGGTAGATTAACTGCATGGAACAATAATCCTGTAATGGATGTACCGTCTGAAATAATATATTTAGAAGATATGGAAAACAAGAAGGTTTGGAGCATAGGCATAAATCCAACCCCTGATAATAACGACTACTATATAACTTATGGATTTGGATATAGCAAATATATGCATACAAGTAAGGGAATATATCAAGATTTAAGGGTATTTGTACCAAGAGAAGAAGCGTGCAAGATACAAATATTACATTTAGAAAATAAATTAGCAAAAAAGAAGGAACTAAAATTAGTTTACTATGTAAAACCTGTTTTAGATGAAGATGAAATAATATCTAATGGATATTTAGATTTAAAATTTAATGAAAGCAATAATTTGATAACAGTTCAAAATCAAACTAAAGAGCTAAAAAACAGAAATATATTGTATATTACAAGCAGTGAAAAGATATCATCCTATACTGGAAGTAAAAAATCCTTTATAGGAAATGGAACAATAAGAAATCCAGAAGGAATAAGAAAAGTAGAATTAGATAAAAAGAATTCATTAGGCATAGATGATGTTATAGCTGTTGAGCTAAAAATTGATTTAGAAGCATTTGAACGAAAAGATATAGTATTGCTATTAGGAGCAGATGAAAACCTTTTAAATTTAAAAGATACAGCATATAAATACACAAATGTAAATAATGCGATAAATGAATATGAAAATACAATAAAGAAATGGAAAGGTTTACTAAGTAATATAAAAGTTGAAACACCAATGGAATCTATGAATATTCTATTAAATGGCTGGTTGTTATATCAAACACTATGTTCTAGAATGCTGGCAAGAAGCGGATATTATCAATCAGGAGGAGCGTATGGATTTAGAGATCAACTTCAAGACTGTATTGGCCTAAAATATATCTCTTCAGAATATCTTAAAAATCAAATTATCAAGCATAGTAAACATCAATTTATTGAAGGAGATGTAGAACATTGGTGGCATGAGGAGACTTCAAGAGGAATACGCACAAGATTTTCAGATGATTTATTATGGCTTCCATATATGGTGGCAGAATATATTAGATTTACTGGAGATTATGGAATATTAAATATAGAAACCAACTATGTAAAGGGAGCTAATTTAGAGGAAAATGTTTCAGAAAAATATGATTTATATTTGCCATCAGAAGAAAAAGAAACTATATATATGCATTGCATAAGAGCAATAGAAAAATCCTTAAATTTTGGAGAGCATGGACTTCCTAAAATTGGTTCTGGAGATTGGAATGACGGATTTAGCAAGGTAGGACCAAAAGGCAGAGGAGAAAGTGTATGGCTAGGATTTTTCCAATACACTGTATTAGATAAGTTTTCTAGGATTTGTGAAGAGTATGCAGAATATTATTCGCAGGGAGATAAAACAGAAAGTACAGGCAACGAAAAAATAACCGAGCAAACAGAACTTGAAAGAGCAAAAAAATATAGAGAAATAATGGACAACTTAAAGAAAGCACTTAACACAGAAGCTTGGGATGGAAGATGGTATAAAAGAGCATTTATGGATGATGGAAATGAACTTCGGAAGCATACAAAATGAAGAATGTAGAATAGATAGCATCGCACAGAGTTGGGCAACAATTTCAGGAGCAGGTGATAATGATAAAAAATATATTTCAATAGAGGCATTAGAGAATCATTTGGTTGATAAAGAAGCGGGAATAATAAAGCTTTTAGATCCACCTTTTGAGAAAAGCAAATTAGAGCCCGGCTATATTAAATCATATATACCGGGTACAAGAGAAAATGGAGGACAATATACACATGGAGCCATCTGGGCAATTATTGCAGAGGCAATGCTAGGGTTTGGAGAAAAGGCTGTAGAATATTTTAGAATGATAAATCCAATAGAACATTCAAGAACAAAAGAAGAAGCAAAAAAATATAAAGTAGAACCATATGTGGTTGCAGCAGATATTTATGGAGGAAGTCTAGCAGGAAGAGGAGGCTGGACTTGGTATACAGGATCTAGCAGTTGGCTATATGAAGCTGGAATAAGGTATATATTGGGCTTAAGAATAGAAAAGAATATGTTAAAAATAGAGCCAAATATACCGGCAGATTGGAAAGAATATAGTATTAGATACAAATATGGAGAGAGTATATATAATATAAAGGTTGTAAATAAAAGTGGTAAAAAAAGTGGAATAAAAAGTCTTACAATAGATGGTAATAATGTCGAAAATGACGAAATTGTTTTAAAGAATGATGGGAGAATATATAGAATAGAGGCGGAAATGTGAGATTTAACTTGACAAAAAGCAAAAATAATATATAATTAAAGAAAAAATAGAAAGAGTGATAAGAATGAATGATGAATCTAAGAAATTCAGAGAAAAATATAAAGCAGATTTAAATCAAAATCAACAAAAAACGCAAGATAACAATGAATATCATAGAAATAAAAGTCAAAGATTTAAAAGGATTTTGTCTTCAGAAGGTAACGCAAAAAATGATAAAAAAAGTGTGAAAAAAATAAAAGCTAAACCTAGTTTAAAAGTAGCTACATTAATATTGGCTGCTGGAATTGGAATAGGAGCATTATATGCAGTAGGAGGATTTGATAAAGAACCAGAAAACAGCATAACTCAAATGCAAGAAATGGGAATTGACGCTAATGAAATGGGATTGGCAACTGATACAGAGGAATTAATGGAAAAATATGATGAGTATTTTAAAAAATTTGATGGTAAAACTGCTGAA
>CALXWU010000021.1 GCA_944392505.1 uncultured Clostridia bacterium
AAAAGTTAAATTCTGATGATTGGAAATATTTTGTAAACCAAGATTTAGAAGAAATCAATCAATCTTTAAATACACAATATCAATTAAAAGAAGTGACAAAAGATAGTCAAACACTTTCTAGCATAAATGATATGATATATGACTTAGAATTGCAAAAACAGGTAAACGAATGGAGATTAGAAAAGGATATAAGTTATGCACCTAGTTTTTTAAACAGTGCTTTATCTCTTTATTATAACAATCAACTTTCATTACATGGTTACGAAAGCCGAAATATAGATGATCTAAGTTCAGATGAATTACAATATTATAATACAGTGTTAGAAGAAGCTAATTTGAATAGATACTATATTGAAAACAATATTACCATAGATTCGAATAGTAGAGATATATTTATCAATTTATTTGGAAACTATGAACTATTTATATTAATTGTAGGAATTGTAATTGCAGGCTCTATAGTAAGTGAAGAGTTTAACAGAGGCACTATAAAACTTTTACTAGTAAAGCCATATAACAGAATAAAAATATTATTTTCTAAATTTATAGTATGTATTTTAGTATTATTAATTACAATTGCATTTATATATGCCTTCCAATTAGTAGCTGGTGGAATAATTAATGGATTTGATGGTTTATCTATCCCAGCAATTGTCTACAATTTCGATACAAACCAAGTAGAAACAATAAACCTATTAGCTTATGTAGCATTAATCGGAGTTTGCAAACTACCAATATACATTTTATTAACCACACTTGCATTTGCATGTAGCACAATATTTACAAATACCGCTTTAGCTGTTGCAGTACCATTCCTAGGATATATAGGCTCTAGCATAATAAATCAACTTGCACTATTATATGACTTTAAACAAATAATATATTTCGTCACTCCAAACTGGGATTTAACCTATTACTTGTTTGGTGGAACGCCTTTATTTAAAGGAACTACAGTACCATTTTCAATAGCAATATGTTTAGTATATCTAGTAGTAATGCTTGTAATAAGTTCAATCGTATTTAAAAAAAGAGATATAAAGAATATTTAACCTGTGCCATGAGAGAGCAGAAGAAGTTGAACAAAAGGTCTACTACCATTTGTTCAACTTTTTTGCTCCGTCCCCAAAAGTTGAGTTAATTCCTCACATACTCATTCATTGGTTTTACTAAATATTTTAATTCATCTAATTTATCTGTTGATACATAACCCGGTTTTCCATTAATTACATCTGGAATTCTATTTACTACTGTAGCACAAGTAAGTTCAACTGTATTTGGTCTTGATACTACTATTGTTGTATTTGGCTCTCCTTCAATTGTCCATTCATTTTTGTCAAAATCTTCTTTTGAATAAACCTTTCCTATACATTGTGTTTCAAGTGTAATTCCTTCTTTTGTCTTAGTAGTAACTACTGCACTCATTCCTGTTGCATCACCTGCTTTTACGGTCATTCCTAAGGTTGATGAATCAATATCTTCTTTATAGGTTTGTGGTACACACTCTTGTGATTGGCTGATTGGCGTTAAGCCTAATTTTGAACATAACCAACCATTTACATTCCACATATATGAGGGCGCATATTCTCCTGCATTTATAACTTTTTGTCTTTCTTCATCACTTATTCTATCTTGTGAAGCAACTTCTTTATCAAATTGCTCTAAGGTTAATCCTGCCCCATGTGCTCTTGCAAGTGCTATTCCATAATCTTCTACATTATATGATGAGCTTCCTTTTATTTTAGTTATTTTTTGTGTAGAACCTGCTATACTGCTAATTAGTTCACCCCAATAAACATCTTGGTATCCGCTTCCTGTGATTGTGCATCCATTTTCTTTTGCAAGTTTATCAATCTCATCTGTAACTGTTGGATTAGAATTAAATGGAAAAAATGCTTCTTCACAAGTAGAAATTGCATTTATTCCAAGTTTAGCACATAACAAAAAAGCATCTTTAATATCATTTAATAAACTCATGGTTGTAACAATAACTATATCTGGCTTTAACTCTTTAAGTAATGCTTCTGCAGCTTTTGCATCTGTTACAGTTACACCTCTTTTTTCTCCTCCGATAATATCTCCAATGTCTTTTCCAATAACAGCTGGATTTACATCAACAGCTCCTACAATTTCTCCCCCTTTTTCAAACACATAACGCATAGTATACACTGACATTTTACCTGTTCCATATTGCACTACTCTCACTTTTCTCTCCATAGTTTTATCCTACCTTTCTAAAATGCAATAATGCATTTTTTTAATTTTACAAATAGATTATAGCATTATTTTTAAAAATATATACATTGGATAGAAAATTTTTAGTTAAAAAATAAGTAGATATCATTTTTGATATACCTACTTATTTTTTCTATAATATTACCAATTTAAAATAAACCTGTAATGAAACTCCAAATGCCTTTAAATATTCCTGTTACAACAGCTATAAGTACGTCTACGATAGATTTTAATATTGGATTTGAATTATAAAAATTTATCAGCCATTGTCTAGTTGGTGGAATAATCCATAATACAATAAAAATTATAATCATAATTCCTATTACGATAAAAAAATCTCTAAAATTTTCTTTTGTCCATCTATGTTTTACTCTATAACCTAGATTCCTTAAATAGTTCTCATATGCGTTTTGATATTCTTTATTTAAATTTTCCTGCATTTTCTTTCGTTGTTTAATTTCCTCTTTTTGCAATTTTTTCTCATACTTTATTCTTTCTTTTTCATAATCAAAATTTCCATTATTGTCAAATTTCTCTGTCTCTAAATCATTACCATAAGCTGCTGGTTGTTGTTCATGTTGAGAAAAGTTGTTGCTGGCTTGTCTCTCAAAATCTCGATTTATTTTTTGTTTTTCTAACTCTTGCTCCCTTAATTCTTCGGCGTCTCTTTTAGCTTGTAGTTCAGCATCATACGCTTTTCTTTTTTCTTTATCGCCAAGCACTTCGTATGCTTCATTTATCTTTTTCATCATTGCTTCAGCATTTTTCTTACCAGATGCATCTTGCAAATCTGGATGATATTTTTTAGCTAAAGTTTTATATGCTTTTTCAATTATTTCTTGTGAAGCCTTTTCACTCACTTCTAGTACTTCATACAATGTATTTTTTTCCATAATATTCCCCTTAATTTTTCTTATATATAAAAATTATACCATTATTCAAATAAAAATAATAGTATTTTACCAATTTTTATGCTATAATTGTTTTAGTTTTTAAATTAATATATGCAAGAGGTGATACTTTTTGAAATTAGCATCTAATGGAGAGACTTTAGCAGAAAGCAAGGTTCTTATTCTATATATTTTAAAAAATGTAAAAAAAGCAATTACAAATAATGCTTTATATAAAATTGTACTATCTGTAATGGACATGAATTATTTCTATTTCCAACAATTTTTATTAGATTTAATTAAAAGTGATTTCGTTTTTTCATACACTCAGGAAGAGCAACAAATGTATTTAATCACTGAAAATGGTCTTAGAACTTTAGAACTTACTGAAGATATATTACCAGGAATTATAAAATTGCAAACTGATACAAATTTAAAATACACCTTAGACAATGTAGATGAAGAGAACTCAATAGTTGCAGAATATACACCGATTAACGAGAATTATTATAATGTCACTTGTAAAATAATGGAGAATAATGAATGTCTTTTTGAAGTAAAAACTTTTGCTGGTTCTCGTGATCAAGCAAAACAAATAGTAGCAAATTGGAAAAAACATGCTGGTACAATGTATCCAAATTTGCTGGAGATATTAACTCAGGATTTTGGAGATGAACCTGAAGAAGAGTCATCAACACATAGTATGAATCCTGTTATTGGTTCTCCAAGAGATGTGTATAATTATGATGTCATAAATCGAGATAAAAATGAAGAAACTGATTTGGATGAAAAAGATAATTCTTCTAAGGCAGATGCAGAAGCAAATAAAAGCACTCCCGCTAATTCATATGTTATAGAAGGAAATTTAAGTTTATTTGATATAATGGATAAAAATAAGCAAAAATAAAAGGTAGTCCTTTTTTAAGACTACCTTTTTCTTTTAGTATTGTCTTCCCCAAATTACCATTTTATCTGCTGGTTTTCCACAACATACACACTTATCTCCCACTTTTTCTTGTTCAAATGGTATGCATCTTGATTTCGCACCTGTAAGTTCATGTATTTTCTCTTCACATTCTTCACTTCCGCACCACATGGTTTTTACATAGCCTTGATTTTCATTTATGTTTTTAACAAATTCATCCAAATCATTTGCTATAGTTGTTTTTTGTTTTACTCTTGCTACACATTCATTATACATAGATCTATGAATATCTTCTAAAATTTCATTTAGCTTAGCTTCTAATTCCTCCAAACTTACATCTATTTTTTCAGAATTGTCTCTTCTTACAACTACACATTTATTGTTTTCAATGTCGCGTGGTCCTAATTCGATTCTTACTGGTACTCCTCTCATTTCCCAGTCATTGAATTTATATCCTGGTGAATATTGTTCTCTTACATCAAGCTCCACTCTGTATTTTTCTGACAATTTGCTAAATATCTCTTGAGCTTTTTCTTTAACTCCTGCTTTATGTATTGCAATAGGGACTATTACTACTTGAATTGGTGCCACTCTAGGAGGTAGTTTTAAGCCTCTATTATCTCCATGAGCCATTATAACCGCACCAATAAGTCTCGTACTTATTCCCCAGGAAGTTTGGTATGCATACTCTTCTTTTCCTTCTATATTTTGGAACTTTATTTCAAATGGTTTTGTAAAATTCTGTCCAAAATAATGTGAAGTTCCTGCTTGTAATGCTCTTCCATCATGCATTAAGGTTTCTACTGTATATGTTGCTTCAGCTCCTGCAAATTGTTCTTTTTTAGTTTTTCTTCCTTTTAAAACAGGTATTGCCAATAAATTTTCTATCACATCTGCATATACCTCAAGCATTTCTAATGTAAATTTTTGTGCTTCAGCCTCTGTTTCGTGTATTGTATGACCTTCTTGCCATAAAAACTCTCTCGAGCGTAAAAATGGTCTTGTTTCTTTTTCCCATCTTAATACATTACACCATTGGTTATATAGATATGGTAAATCTCTCCATGATTTTAACCATTTTGAGTACATGGTTGAAAAAATAGTTTCTGAAGTAGGTCTTACACATAGCCTCTCCTCTAACTCTTCTCCTCCTCCCATAGTAACCCATGCTACTTCTGGTGCAAAACCTTCTACATGATCTTTTTCTTTTTGAAGTAGACTTTCCGGAATTAACACTGGCATAGAAATATTTTTTACACCATGTTTTTTAAATTTCTCATCTGCATATTTTTGTATATTTTCCCATATAGCATATCCATATGGACGAATTGCTATAAATCCTTTTACATCTGTATAATCAGCGAGTTCTGCTTTTAATACTATATCAGTATACCACTGAGCAAAATCTTCCTCGATATTTGTTATTTCTTTAACAAAATTTTTATCATCACTCATAATTAACTTTCCTTCCTTTTTTCATCGTCATTTTCCTCATTTTCCACATTTTCTACACTTTCCCTTTCGGGCATTGGAGCCTCAGCTTCTTGTTCCTCTAAAATTTCATCTATTACAATTTGTCTGTTTTCATCTAATTTATATCTTGGAAGCTCTGGAAGTTCATGCAAATTACTTATTCCAAACATTTTTAAGAATTCCTTAGAAGTTTTATATGTCATAGGCTTACCTGGAGCATCAAGTTTTCCCGCTTCTTCTATTAAGTTATAATCTAATAATTTGTATATAGTTCCATCTGAATTTACGCCTCTTATAGTTTCGATCTCAGCTCTCGTAATTCTTGGATTATATGCAATTATCGCCAACGTTTCCATAGCCGCCTGAGATAGATTTGGTTTACTTCTTTTATCAAATATAGGATATATGTATTCATAATTTTCTTTTTTAGTACATAACTGATATGCATCCTCTATATTAATAATTTCTAAGCCCCTATCCTCATTTTTATAACTTTGTTTCAATCCATTAACAGCTTTAATAACCTCATCAGAGCTAAGTTCTAAAGCAGACATAAGCTCAGTAATTCTTACTTCCCTGCCTGCTGCAAATAAAATTGATTCAATTATTCCTTTTATTTTATCTTCTTCCATTATTTTACCTTCTATTTTAAATATCCTCTCTATTTTATCATTTATTTTCTTTAATGTAAACATCTTGACTTTACGAAATTTAACATTTATAATTTAGGAAAACGGAGGTGCTTGTCCATGTACACATATAATAAAGATGATAAATCATATACTTTTTCTTCTGATGACTTAAATATTCAAGATTTGATTGACACAAATAATAATTCAAATGACAATACTGATAACGATATAAAGGTCGATGAAAATGATGAAAATATTTCTCAAGAAAAGCCTAGAAATATTGAAGTCATAAATGGGGGAAATGATTTAAATATTTCTCCTGTGTCTGAATATATTGAAATTGAGAAACCCAAAAATGATAAAAAGGAAAATATAGTTGTTCCAGAAGATAAAAAGTAAAATACATATGCTACAAAAAAATTCAGGTTCATCACCTGAATTTTTTAGGAATTTTTTATGTTCCATCTTATGTTTAAATCTATATTAAAAGTTTATATAGCTGCTTTATTTTCTTCTGGAACTTCATTTTCATCTGATTCTTTATTAATGACTTCTAGTGTTGCAACTGATACTTCATATGCAACTCTATTTTCTACAGTACCATCTTCATGTTTTTTCTCATATTGTCTTGATTGTACCCTACCAACTACTTTAATTTCTGTACCAACTGCTACAGTTTCGCAGAATTTTGCATTTCTTCCCCATGCTATACAAGGAATATAGTCTGATTTATTATATGATCTGTTTACTGCAAGTAGCACGTCTGCAATTTCTCTACCAAATGGTGTTTTTCTGTATATTGGTTTTCTACAAATATAACCATCTAAAACAACCTCATTGGTTATGTAGTCTTTACCTACTGGTATTTCTGCTTCTTGATCCTCTAAGAAATCAACTGATTTAGCAAATACTGTAAGAACTAATCTATTTCTTTCCCCTTCATAACTGTTATATGATCTAAATTGACCAGTTACAGAAATTTTGCTTTCTAATGGTAATCCCTCTTCTGTTATTAATCTTTCTGAAATAGTAATTGGAATTTCATCATAATTTCCACTTAAACGTGGTACACTTAAATTAAATACATAAAATTTTTCTCCATATATCTCATGACTTAATTTTTTATCACTTGTTACCTTTCCCACTAATGTAATGTGGTTATTGTCTAAATACAAAGTATTCACTTGATTTTCCTCCCCCATTTGTTTCTTTTTCTTATCTTCCTAGTAAAAATTTAAAATCGTTTTTTCTCATATTACCTATTATACTACGTTTTTTTGGTTTTGTCTACATAAAATGTTATTTTTTTCAATTTTTTATTATTTATTTTTATTCTTACTTAATTTCTGGAATACAAAATCAAAAAAATTTCAGAAGCTATAATTGCATATTTTTCAATATTTTTGTCTATCTTAAATTGATATTCCTGTGGTTCTATTTCTGTTCCATTTTTACCAAAAATAATTCTTTGTAAACAAATTATTATGCTATTTTCTGTTATGCTTGATACCGTAAAAGTAGATTTGTTATTAAATCCATATGTTATGACTGTTAAATTTAAATCATTAATCACTTCTAAATTCATGTCTATATCTGAATTTAAAATCACATATTTAGCTGTTGACAATAGTTTTCTTAATTCTACTTTATTGTTAATTTTTGCATCAATTATTATTGTTTCAAATTTTATGTTTTTTACATTTAGAATATTCTTATCTGTAATAAATATAATATTTTCAGATGGCAAAACCTTAGATAATTTATTTTTTATATAGCTCTCATTTTTTTGATTTGTAACAACCCCTAAAAAGAACATTTTATACTCCTAATAATAAATTTTAATAATATTATTAGTCATTATCATTTATTTATTCACAAAAAGAATATTTTTCCATTAAATTATTGTATTTGAAGTTGTTATTGAATTTGCAGTAGGGCTTGCTGTTGAATTTGTTGAAGTGACAGAATCATTTAAAGTATTTGAGTTTATGCTATTGGTAGAAGTAGTTACCGAATTTTCCGATGAAGACATATTGTTTAGTCTTGCGGCTGCAACAAATAGTATTACTACAGTACAAATTGCTATTACATATGAGAATATTTTAGACTTATCAATCACAAAGAACATAAAAAAGACCTCCAATTATAAGTTAATAGATTATATGCTTGGTTTTACAATTTTATTCTTTTTTATTAATCATATACCTCGATAGCTTTTACAACCACTCTTTTTATTGCTCCTAATGTGCATGTAACTAAAGTTATCTCCCTTTCTCCATTAGTTTCTTGAGATAAACATGTTGTGTCATAAGGTGATACTCTATCAATGCTATATACTTGGTATGTTACAGTTCTATCATATGTATCTGTTATATTTATTTTATCTCCTGTTTCTAAAGAACTAATTTTTCCAAATGTATCTCTATAGTTATGTCCCGCCAGACATAAATTTCCTGTTTTATTAACCTCTCCACATATTTTTGTTACTGATTCTGCTAATGCCTCTTCTGAAGTTTCTTCCAAAATGTATTTCTCTACTTCTATTTCAGGTATGCTTATCCTTCCAATCACTTTATACCCATTAATACTTTTAGGCATATTTTCATATTCTTTTAGATTTAAAACCTTCCTTGCTGCTTCTATGTTTTTTTCTCCTACCAAGTTAAGCTCTAATTCTTCTTTTACATTTTCTAGCTCTTTTATATTTATTAGCCTTGATGCACTAACTATATTGTTACCTGAACTTGTAATAATTAGTATTATAAAGAAAAGAAAAATGAACAGTATCACTAAAATTATCATTTTATAATATTTTAATAATTTTTTTAACAAGTAATACACCTCTTTTTGTTACATCAAAACAATTATTTATGATATGTAATTGTTATAGAAAAAGGCTCAAGCCAATGAGCCTTTTATCTTCTTTTACACTTTTGTCATGTGCATTTTTCTATATACAAATACTATTAAAGCAAATATTACTGCAAAATATATAAGGTATTCTACAAGGCTAGTTCCTGTTTGAGGTAACTTATCAATTGTATTATTCTCTGTTACGTTTTCATTTGCTGTGTTATCTGGTTCTTCATTAACATTACTAGCATCTTCTAAAACTTCTATTGTAAAGGTTCTACTTGCTAATTCTGCCTCAGAAGCTTGCAGGTTTACTAAACTTAATTTTACCGTATATGTTCCAGCTGCTGTAAATGTCGCTTTTACTGGTGTTTCATTTTCAAAGGTTCCTTGAACAGCAAAACCTGCTGGCGGTCCCCAATATCCCTCTTCTACTATATCTATTTCTTGGTCTAAACTATCTATCGCTGTAATCTTTGGCGTGCTTGGTCCTGATACCTCTATCTTTACTCTTACATTTGTATATGTAGTTGCATTTGTGCCTTTTAATATTACAGATGCTTCTTTAGTTTCATTTAAAACTATATCTCCTGTATAGTTTAGTTCAAAATCAAATTCATTTGCAGCATTAGTCTGAATACTAAATATTAATAAAATCATTAGTATAAATACAATAAAAGAACATAACTTTTTCAATATGATACCATCCCTTCTTTTTATGATATTAAATATATATTTTGTTATGCTCTTATTTATTCTTTAATTTATTTTATTTAATTCAATATTCTCGTCATTCATTAATTTTTTCGCTACATTTATGAAATTACATTCTAAATCAGTTAAATATATTTTTGTATTTGGCTCAATATTTAATTCATTTCCAAAATTATTATCTGTAATATATTGTTTTACTTCTTTTGCTACCATCTCTCCAGTATTAATAATCTCTGTATTGCTACCCAATTCATCTTCAATAAGATTCTTAAATAATGGATAATGAGTACAGCCTAAGATTAAGGCATCTAAATTTTTCATATCCTTCAAATATTCATGAATAGCAAGTTTTGCTATTTCATTTTCTGTCCATCCTTCTTCTGCCATAGGTGCAAGCATTGGACATGCTTTATTTTGCACTTTTGCCTCTGTAATATATTTTTCAATCCCTGTTTGCCATCCATTACTTCTTATAGTTCCTGTGGTAGCTATGACTCCTACATTTTTTATATTCTTTTGCTTTAAGTATTTTAATGTCGGTTCAATTATTCCTATAATCGGTATATTAAAAATCTTTTTCATTTCATCTAGTGCTTGACTTGTAGCTGTACCACATGCTATAACAATCATTTTTACATTCATATCAATTAAATTTTCTATTCTTTTTTTAGATAATTCTATTATAGTATTTTTAGATTTACTACCATATGGAAAACTTGCTGTGTCCCCTATATATATGTAATTTTCTTTTGGCATTTCTTTTTTTAGTTCTTTTAAAACTGTCATTCCTCCAACACCAGAATCAAATACTCCTATTGCCCTTTTATCCAATTTTTATCTCTCCTATCCTTCATCATCTCTTGATTTATTATATTTCTCTTCTCTTTTATATATTTCTTTATTCTCATTTTTCTTTTTAGTTATTATATATCATAATCCACCATTTTTCTACATTATATTCACATATTTTTATTGTTTTCATAATATATATTAAGCAAATTGCTTAGGAAAGGATGAATATTAATTATGGAATATGAAAAAAATATATGTCCAGTATTAGATGTAGACGGAATTTTAGCTACAGGTAAACAATTTGATCTTGATATAACTATTCCAGAGGATAACAGAGGTGTTATTTATGGTGTAGTAAAAGATTGTTGTCAAGAGCCTGTTAAAGATGCAGTCGTAAAACTTATAGAGGTTATTTGTGATTGCGGTAAAGAAGAAAGAAGACCTGTGTCTCACACATTCACAGACGAAGATGGTGAATTCGTATTTGGACCTCTTTGCCCTAACAGATTTTATGAAATACAAATTTGGGTAGATCGAGTAAAACATTGTAAAATATGTACTAAAGTAGAACATGATGCTGATTGTTTAAAGGGTGTAAAATTAGATTGCAAAAAAGATGAGCATAAACCATGTTACAAGGAAGAATACAAAGATGATTATAAGCCATGCTACAAGGAAGAATGTAAAGATGATTGCAAGCCTTGTCATAAGGAAGACTGTAAAGACGATTGCAAACCTTGTTGTAAAGAAGAAGGCAAAAAAGATTGTGATGACAAATGTGAATGTAAAAAAGAATGCGAAAAAAAGCCTGAAAGACCATGTAGACCTGGTTTCAGACCTTTCTAATTTATAATGTTTTACTGTCTTATTACTATTTAAAGAGGGTTCAAATACCCTCTTTATAAATATGAGTTACATTTTTAAATAGACGGAATAAGTAATTTTCTTCAGAAATTTCTACATTTTTTTATTGCAAATGGTATAATTAAACTAAATTTATATTTTAGTAATTTAAAATACACTATTTTGTCAAAAAGATGAGAGGAAAACTTTTGAGAAATTTTCCTCTCAACAATGATAATTAGCTTACCATTAAGATTAGCACAAGAATATTATTTTAGTTGTTAAAAGTTATTACTCCATTGAGTCCATGGTCAACTAAGATTAACCATAAATCCAAATCTGTGTATTTACAATAACCCCCGAAGGAATTCCGTCAAATACAAAAACAATATAACCAGGGGAACTATGCATTATATTATTAAAATAGGTCTCCCCATTAGAATAAACAGCATAGTTATTAATGATTGTAGAAATCGACCCCATATACTGTGCCCCAGCTATAAGTTTCATATAACCGTTCCAACTTGAAGAAGTCTTAACAGTTATACCCATTCCTCCTATGCCACTCGCATCTGGGTAAATGACAATTGCAGGATTCTCAGTACTTATTGAATCATTTCCATATCCCGAAATGCTACTCCTCGGAGAAATGTATGGAACTTCGTTTCCATTTTCATCTGTACAGGAAATAACACCTGTAGAGGATACTTCAAGATTGTAGCATTTGGCTTTTTCGGTCGGTTGTGTCTCAGCTGCAAAAGAAGTTACCCCTGTGAATAAACACATCACTACTGCCATAAAAATGGCAAAAGTCCGTTTCATCAATAATTTCATCAGATTGACCTCACTTTCTAAATTCTTGTGCTTATCTATTCTATAAGAAGAAACAATTTTTGTTTCGTCTTATTTGAATAATATAAGAGTAAACTTATATTTATAAATTTAGCATATTTTTTATAGTATAGTCAAAAAAGATACAAAAAGATACAAAATGTAATAATTTTATAAAAAAATTTTCAAAATGTGTAACAAAAAAATTTTTTTCAAGTCTATATATAGCGAAAGGGGGAAACATGGAAGAGATATATAAGGAGTACTCAAAAAAAGTTTATCGTTACTTGTTGTCTTTAACAAATAACGAAGATGTAGCAGAAGAGTTACTACAAGAAACTTTTTATAGTGCGGTAAAGAATATTAATAAATTTAGAAAAGAATCAAGTATTAAAACGTGGCTTTATGTAATCGCGAAAAATAAATGGATTGACTATTGTAAAAAAGAGAAAAAATCAAATGAAATTGAAATATACGAAAAAGGTCAAGACATTATATATGACAAATCAATAGAAGAAGATCTATTGATTAAAAATAAATTATTAAGTATATGTCAAAAAATACATGGATTAGATGAAAAATCTAGAGAAGTAATTTATTTAAGAATGTTTACAAATTTTAGTTTTAAAGAAATTGGCAGTATCATTGGCAAAACAGAAGAACATTCGAGGAGCATTTTTTTTCGTGCAAAAAGCAAGTTAAAGGAGGTTTTAAAAGATGAATAGTAAGGATAAATGTGAAATAGTCAGGGATTTATCAGTTCTATATTTTGAAAAATCAATTAATGAAGGAAGTCAAGAATTTGTTGAAGAACATTTAAAAGACTGTGAGGATTGTAGAAAATTTTATAAAACTATAGAATCTAAAATATGCAACGAAGATGAAAAAGACAAGCTTGTAACAAAGCAATTTAAGAAAATATATAATCATATCAGTCTCCTTAAAATAGCTCTAATAACTATATTGGTTATTATTTTGATTGCAACTTTAATGCTTTCGTCTAAAGTAAGGACTTTCTCCAATATAGTAAACAAATCATGTGAGAAAATAGAATATATGAAAACCTTAGATAATTATAAAATAACAGTAAAAACAATAAAAAAAGATTTGCAAACAGAGAACATCTTAGAATATAGTGAAAACTATTATTATAAAGATGGTATTTTAAAGGTAGAGTCCGGGGATAGTATTTTTTTCTATAAAGACGATAGCTACAACTCAGTTAAAGTTTACCATGATTTGAAGCAAATAGATTTCTGTAATAATAATTTTATTCAGCAGAAACAAGGAGACGCTATTATTCTTTTCTCTTACATAAAAGATAATTATCAAAGGTATTCTTCTACGATATATAGTTTAATATTTTCTGTGAGAGAAGATAGATACAATGGAATAGATTGTTATGTAATAAGATTTGGAAACAATAATAATTATAGAGATATTTGGGTTGATAAAGAAAAATTTATAACCATAAGAGAAGTTAATGAAGATTCTTTGAGTTTTTATAATGAAAGAGTTTTTACATTTGAGGAAAACGTAGTTACTAATGATGATATAGACATAACGATTTTAGAATCAAGTGAATATACAGACTATGAGAAGAATTATATTGAAAATAATATAACAAAAAAAGAATTTATGGATATATTTGATTCATTACAATGGCAATAAAGAAGGTGATTACGTGCTAAATATTTTAATTGCAGAATGTAATATTGAATTTGCAGTAAAATTAATGAACAATATAAATAATATAAATAAAAACGTTAGAGTATGTAGCATTACCTGCAATGTAAAAAAGACATTGGATATATTAAATTCCGAAAATAATATAGATATTATTTTATTCTCTAGTAAAATATTTTATTATGTCAAAAAATTTATTTTGAATAAAATGACTAATAAAAGCAAATTTGACAAATTAAGTGGTTCATTGCCTGGAAAATCGGGTGATAACTATAAGCCAATATCATATATTGTTATTAACAATAATACAGATATCGACCAAACTATAGATAAAATTAATAAATATATCAAATATAAAGATTTAAAAAAAAATGAAGAGATTTATAAGAAAAAAATTATAAATGAACTCTTATATCTAGGCTATGATATCTCACATAAAGGAACACAATATTTAATAAAAACAATTGGATATTTTTTATTTAATCCTAATGTAAGTATAGATAGATTAGAAAAAAATATATACCCCAAAATAGCAGAAGTATATAATGATTCGGTTCATAATATTAAATGCAGGATAAATAGTTCAACTAATGCAATGTATTGTAATTGTGATATAAACAAACTAAAAAATTATTTTTATTTTAATATTGATACTAAACCTAAAATAAAAACAGTTATTAACACAATATTATATAAAATAAATTGAATATTTTCTTTTGAATTATCTTGAATATCTCTTTCGAATATTACTTGTCAAGCATCCATATAATAAACTATGTATCATCGCTTATTATATGAATGCTTAAGTGATAGTCTTCTTTACATTATGCCCATTTTCTTAGCAAATTGCTTTCCCATTTTAACCATTTTCTTTTTACTTGGTTGCATAGCATCAGAACACATCATTGCTACTCCTGCAGAAATTAATCCTCCCACTATCATTCCTTTAACAAATTTCATATTCATATTTATCCTCCTTTTTTCATTTTATACTAGTATTCCTATTTTTTTCTTTTCTATACCTTTTATATAGAGAATATGATTGATAAAGTGCTATTAGGATTAAAAAAACGCCAAAACATTTTCTTAATATTCCTACTTCTAAATTTGATGCAATTGTAGCTCCTATATAGGCTCCTATTAATCCCCATAGACAAATTGGCAAACCGATTTTAAATCTTATATTTTTGTTTTTTATAAAAATAATTATTGCTGCAATAGCTGTAGGAATAAAAAACACCACATTCGTACCTTGTGCAATGTGCTGTTCTACATTAGAAAAAATGGTTAGGAGTAAAATTAATATGGTTCCTCCTCCCATTCCTAATCCGCCAACTATTCCAGATATTAAACCTATAATAACCTCTTGCATATTTACCTCATTATAGTACTTATTCCAGCATAAAATAGAAATATAATAAATGCTATTTGAAGATATTTGTCGGAAATTTTATTTAACAATTTTCCGCCTATTATTCCGTCCTATTATTCCCCCAATAGCACATTTTATTCCAAGTGACCAATCTATATAATTATTTTTATTATATACAATAGCTGTAAGAATTACCATTGGTAGAATACAAAAAAGTGACGTTGCCCTAGCTTCTTTTTCATCAAGCTTCAATATATACGTATATATTGGAACCAATAAAAGTCCTCCCCCTGATGCAAATAAACCACTTATAATTCCTACTATTATTCCTATTAATGCTCTTTTAAATTTTTCTTTCATATATACACACTCTTTTTTAGTATGTATAATTTTCGAAAAATTATTCTCTTTTTGCGTTATAATATCCCAGTTTATAACATTTTTCAAATCTATTTTCTGCTAACTCAGTAAGTACATTATCACACCTTAACATTTGCCCAATTATTATTTGTCTTAGATCTTTATCTTCTATGTTGTCAGCTTTATCAAAGAAATTTTGTAATTCTCTCAAATAATTCTTATTTTTTTCTTTCCAATTTCTATCACTTTTAATTCTAAATTTTTTTAGCATTTTTGCTCCTTTTTTACTCCTAGTATGGTTTTTATTACTCTTATCGTAATATTTTAGTTTGTATATGTAATTTTAATACATTGCATGGTAAAATACAAGTACATTTGAAAATATGACAAAATTCGACTTTTGCATATTTATATTTATGGATGGAAGGTTGTGGCATATGATTAAAATTAAACTATCAGATTTATTAGGTAAGCATAAAATGACTCAAGCAGCATTAGCAAGAGCTACTAATATACGACCTGCTACAATATCAAAGATGTACTATGAAGAATCTAAACGCCTTGATATTTCACAAATAAACCGAATTTGCAATGTTTTTAATTGTGAAATATCCGATTTATTTGAGTATATTCCTGATGATAACAAAAAGTAGTAATATAAATCATATTGCGTATTTTAACTTATAAGTTAACGATTGAATTATACAACAAATACTAGCGTATATGCTAGTATTTGTTTTCCTATTATATTCCTTTTATTTTAATTCTCCTTTCATTTCCTTTATTTATCTCTTTTTTTCTTAGTTTTTTATGTTACTATTTTCTTTATTGTGTCAACTAGATAATCTACATCTTCTTTTGTATTATCTCTTCCAAATGACACTCTTAGAGTTCCATTTAGATATTCTTTATCTAATCCTATAGCTGTTAATACATGTGATGGTCCAGGATTTGAAGTAGAACATGCGGACCCTGCAGATGTGCAAATATGTGCTTCATCTAGTTTTAATAAAAGTTCTGAACCAGTTATTCCCTTAAAGCTAATATTTGCATTTCCTGGCAATCTATTGCTCATATCCCCGTTTACCTTTATTCCAGTAATATTTTCTTTAACTTTTGATATATAATAATCTCTAAGTTCTGTTAGTTTTTTATTATAACTATCAAATTCATTATAAATTAATTCTATAGCTTTACCTAATCCTACAATTTCTGCCACATTTTCTGTTCCTGCTCTTTTGTTGTTTTCCTGTTCTCCTCCATCTTGTAACTTTTTAAAGTCTATCCCCTCTTTTACATATAAAGCTCCTACACCTTTAGGAGCATAAAATTTATGTCCTGATAATGATAACATATCTATATTTAACGCTTTTACATCTATTCTTAAATTTCCTACAGCTTGAACAGCATCAGTATGAAATACTATATTATGTTTCTTAGCTATTTCTCCTATTCTCTCTATAGGCTCTATTGTTCCTATCTCATTATTTGCAAACATAATAGAAATTAATATGGTTTCAGGAGTAATAGAATTAACTAATTCTTGTAGATCTACAACTCCATTTTCCTCCACATTTAAGTAGGTAACTTTAAATCCTTCCTTTTCTAATGATTTACAACTGTCTAAAACTGCATGATGTTCTATTTTACTAGTAATTATATGATTTCCTTTATTTCTGTTAGCATATGCAAAGCCTTTTATAGCCAAGTTATCGCTTTCACTACCGCATGAAGTAAAGTAAATTTCATTCATATCACAATTAATTGCATTTGCCACCTTATCTCTAGCATTATTCATGGCTTTTCTTGCATTTCTACCCAGCGAATACATTACAGACGCATTACCATATTGCACTCCAAAATATGGTATCATTTCTTTTATAACTTCTTCTCTAACTGGAGTTGTTGCAGCATGGTCGAAATATCTTATTTTCATCTTGCACCTTCTTTATAAAAAAAATTACATATAATATTATATGTAATTTTTTATTTATTATTACCATTATTTTGTGCACTCCACCTAGAAACTCGTATATTTTTATATGCATCAACAACTTGTGCATATTTTCTATATTCATCTTCCCAAATAAGGCTTGGAATTTTATCAAATGCCTCAAATACTTTTTCCGCTTCACTTAAAAAAATTATTTGCTCTTGTGGTGACATATTATTATATTTCTTAGAAAAAACATATAATTTATCTAGCATTTGGTTTGCTTGTATGAAACCCCAAAAGTCTTTTACTTTTATTCCTGCGAGCTTTAATTGTAGAATTGAAAAAACAATCAAACCAAATATTATTAGTAATAGTACATATATTATTATGGCAAGTTCCATATTTATTTCCTCTCTTGTAAAATTTATTTGTATTATATCATTTTGTATTTTCATATTCAAGTATTATTTTTCTACTTTCTAGACTTTAAAAAGGAGTCCAACTGGACTCCTCTTTATTACTTCACTCTTTAAACAAATATTTTATTAGCTCAAACGTTTCCTAATTATGTTATTGATATGACCACAACCCGGCTTCTACTAGAGCATCCCAATTTGCTGATAAAACAGGAATAAATTGATTAAATGCTACTCTCTGCTGTTTTTTACTAAGTAAACCTTTATCTAGCATGTCAACCAGGGCTGCCTTAACTAATTCTTCAGCTACGCCATATTGTTTTGCTAATGTTCTTGCAGTAGAGCTAAATGTTGGGATAATATTAAATTTCCCTGACACATAGTCCATATTCTTAACGATTAATGGATACAGTCCTTCTAATATCTGGTCAGACGCTGGAAGTTCAATTGCTTCAGAGGCAATTAGTTTCAACTGATTACTAAAAGTTTTCTTTATTCCATATACTATGACAGTCTTTCCATGTTTCTGCCTTAAATACTTTATAACCGACTGGAAATGTGCATCTCCTGTGAAGATTATATATGTATCTACATCAGTATGCTCATTAACATATTGATATATATAGTCTAGCATTACAAAATCTGTCATATCTTTCTCATAGTTCTCAGTACCTTGCTGTGTCTCGATGATAGAATTAGTGACGCATCTAATCTTAGGTAACTCTTCTCTCATCTCATTATCTATGAAATTACCGAACACGTACACATCCTGTAATTCATATTTCTCTTCCAATTGTCTCCGCCATTTCATGACATCTGGCTTTAGATTGTAGAATTTTTTTAAAGATAAAAACCAATTTTCAAAATCGACAAAAGCTATTGCTTTTGGCTTTTTAGTTTTTCTTGACCGTTTAAAGACTTTAAAAAAATCTTTAAGCATCTCAAATAGCTCCTTTCTTTTATTTGTTTTGTTGTGAAATAATTTCATACGCATTCCTCCTTAAAACAATCGTTTTACTTATGTTGCATTTGAATTGTGTAAAATTCAGGAATTAAAGTTGAACTAATATATATTTTATCACATTTTTCTCGTTTTTTCAACAGTTTTACATAATATTCTTTCTCTCCCTTAATTAAAAAAATGTCGAATTTCATTGCTTAATTTTCTTCATTAATGTATACTAAAAAGGAAAGGAGAAATTTTTATGATACATGAAATGAAATTGAATGAAAAACCTTTTAATAATATAAATAAAGGTATTAAAAAAATTGAACTTAGATTATATGATGAAAAAAGGTCTAAAATAAATCTAAATGATTTTATAATATTTCACAAGACTACTGATTTATCTCAAACTCTCAAAGTTAAAGTTACAGGACTGTTAA
Source organism: uncultured Clostridia bacterium (assembly GCA_944392505.1). Classification (GTDB taxonomy): domain Bacteria; phylum Bacillota; class Clostridia; order TANB77; family CAG-508; genus CALXVA01. The sequence continues at coordinate 19,342 of CALXWU010000021.1, forward strand.
GATACAATTGCTTTGAAGATTTATTTAAAGATGTGGATTTTAATATATGCGGGCCTGCAAATAGTTTGTCAGAAAAATTGGATAATATTCATAAAATTTATTCAGTTGAAGAAGAAAAAAAATATGGAATTTTAGCTATCCATATAGAAAAAGTGTAACTCAGCTAAAGACGTTACAGGGTTTAGCTGAAATTTTAAGTAGTCTACTAATTGTGTTTTTTAGATAAAAAAATAGACTTATCAAAAGCTATGAAGGTATTGATAAATCTATGGTGCAGATGGCCGGAATCGAACCGGCACGGGAGGTTAAGTCCCGCAGGATTTTAAGTCCTGTGCGTCTGCCAGTTCCGCCACATCTGCATATTTGTTTTGCAACTGACAATAATTATTGTACTACTTTTTTTAAGTATTTGTCAATACTTATGCGAAAAAAAATCCAGTTTTGTGCAAAAAGCAATTGAGAGTTAATCTCAATTGCTTTTCTAGTGCTTTTTATCAAATTATTTTGATATATTTGTTAGATTGCTATTAAATCTTTACAATTTCGTTTTTGCCTCTTCTTTACTACTCTTCTACTTTAACAAAATTGCTTTTTGAAACTCCACATAGTGGGCAAACCCAATCTTCTGGTAAATCCTCAAATTTAACTGCTTCTACAGCATCATCATAAATATAACCACATGCTATACATTTATATTTATTCATACTTAATCCCTCCATTAATTAAATTGTAACACTTTTCAAATAATTTATGCAATAAGCAAGCAATTATTTAAAAAAGATATAGGAAAATTGCCCTCCTATATCTCCTATGAATTCATATTTTTATATAAATTACAAATTATTTTTTATTTACTAATTCTTTTAATGCTTTTCCTGCTTTGAATACAGGTGCTTTAGATGCTGGTATTTTTAT
>CALXWU010000022.1 GCA_944392505.1 uncultured Clostridia bacterium
AATTTTTTAAGCATTTGTCTTCCTAAGCTATTGTGTGGAAGCATACCTTTTACAGCACGCATCATCATTTGCTCAGGACTTTTATTCAATAATTCTCTAGCAGTTGTTTCTTTCATTCCACCTATATATCCAGAATGACTTCTGTATATTTTTTGATCTAATTTTCTTCCTGTTAAAACAACTTTACCTGCATTTAATATAATTACATGATCTCCAGTATCTAAGTTTGGAGTGTAAGTTGGTTTATGTTTTCCTCTTAATAACTTAGCAGCTTCTGCAGCAACTCTTCCTAGAGGTTTATCAGCTGCATCAATTATGTACCATTTTCTTTCAATTTCACTTTTCTTAATACTATATGTTGTATTATTCATGGTAATATGTATCCTCCATTTCATAATTTAAAATTTAAATATATATGAAACCATTCATAAAAGCTACCGGGGAGAAGCTTTTAAATTGGTCATATTCGATATAACGCTATAATATTTTATAACAAAAAGCATAAAATGTCAAGGAAAAATAAAAAAATACTTGACTTTAAGAAAAAAATGTAGTAAACTAATATAGTCAATAAAGCAGAAGCAATCCACTTCTCACCTTAACAGAACAAGGAAAAGGTTATATAATATATGTTTTATTAATTTTTGATTATGTAGTTAAAATGTGAATAACTATTTTCAAAAAATAAGTATAACTGTGAATAATGTGGATTGGTTTGTCGTTGACAAATCAATTTTTTGATTTTAACATATATTTTGGAGGTGTTTTATATAAAACAAGAATTACCAATTAATGAACAAATTAGAGCAAAAGAAGTACAAGTAATTGACGAACAAGGAGAAAAAAAAGGAACAATGAAACTTAATGATGCGTTAGACTTAGCTTATGACAAAAAGTTAGACCTAGTTTTAGTTGCTCCAAATGCTCAGCCACCAGTTTGTAAAATAATGAACTATGGTAAATACAAATTTGAGCAAGCTAAAAAAGAAAAAGAGGCTAAGAAAAAGCAAAAGGTATTTGAAGTAAAGGAAATTAGAATTACACCAAATATTGAACAACACGATTTTGAATTTAAAGCTAAAAATGCAAGAAAGTTTATTGAAGATGGAAACAAGGTAAAAATAACGGTTAGATTTAGGGGAAGAGAGCTAAACTATGTAAAACTCGGTGAAGATAACCTAAATAAATTCGTTGAAGCTTTATCTGATATTGCTACTCCAGAAAAGAAAGCAGTATTAGAGGGAAAGAATATGTTCATTATACTAGCTAAAAAAGCAGAAAAGTAGTATCAGTCTAGTGAACTACTAATATATAATTTTGTTAAAAATATATTACATATATTTATATAAAATTCATAAGGAGGAATAAATTATGCCAAAGTTAAAAACAAATAAAGCAGCTAAGAAAAGATATTCATATACTGCTACAGGAAAAGTAAAAAGAACAAAATCTAATAGAAGACATCTATTAGCAAATAAAACATCTAGGGCTAAAGCTAGAGGAAAAGTTATGGATGCTTATGCAGATAAAACATGTGAAGCAGGAATTAAGAAATTATTACCATACGGTAACTAAATTCAAATGAAAAACTTCGTCTTGCAAATTAGAAAAGAAAATTAATTTTAGGGAAGGTGAATAAAAATGGCAAGAGTAAAAACAGCAATAATTACACGTAAAAAACATAAAAAAGTATTAAAAAGAGCAAAAGGATATTATGGTGCAAAACACTATAGATTTAGAATGGCTAAACAAGCTGTTATGAAATCAGGAATGTATGCATATGTAGGAAGAAAAGATAAAAAGAGTAACTTTAGAAAATTATGGATTGCAAGAATAAATGCAGCAGCTAGACAAAATGGATTAACCTACAGCAAATTAATAGCTGGACTAAAAAAAGCAAATGTTGTAATCAATAGGAAAATGCTTGCAGAACTTGCTGTAACAGATCCAAAAGCTTTTACAGAAGTAGCAGAATTAGCCAAAAAAGCATAAATCAAAACAAGAAATCAGAAATAATAATAAGTAGAGAGACTGAAAATTGGTGATAAAATAAACCTTTTTTCAGTTTTTTTCGATATTATCGATCCTATATAATCTTTTTCTTGACAGCATAAAATCTCTAAAATATAATATAAATGTTAATATAATATAAAGTAAAAGGAGAGAAATGTAAATAATTATGAGAATTGGGATAGATTTAGATGGAGTTATAACAGATATAGCAAGATTTGTGATAGATTATGGTACAAAATTTTGCTATGAAAATAATCTGGAATATAAATTAAATGTAGGAGAATATGATGAATCAAAAGCTTTAGGAATATCATATGAACATGCAGAAAAATTTTGGAATGAATGCTTACCATATTATGCAATGAAATATAACACTAGAGAATTTGTACAAGAGGTAATTACAAAACTAAAAGAAACAAATGAAATATATATTATAACTGCAAGGAATGAAGAAGGCTTTACAAAAGAGTATTATGGACATATGCAGGAAATTGTTAAAAAATGGTTAAAAGATAACAACATAATATATGATAAAATAATTTTTACAAAAGGGAGTAAGTTACCATATTGTATAGAAAACAATATAGATGTAATGATAGAGGATTCACCAAGCAATATATTGGATATATCTAGAAAAATACCAGTTTTATGCTTTGATAACCCATATAATGAAAATATAAATGGAGAAAATATTACTAGAGTATATAGTTGGTATGATATATTAAAGAAATTGGAAAAGTAAAATTGATAGTGATTGGAACTTAGATAGAAGTGACACTATTTGAAAGTAACAAGGAGTGTCCCAAACTTCAAAAACTTGAACAAAAGGCAGTAGCCCCTTTTGTTCAAGTTTCAATTTTTAATTATTGCTTTTTAATTTTTGGCTTAGCGATTAGTGAAGCAATGTATCCGAAGAAGATTGCCGCTGCAATTCCACCCGCAGAGGCTTTTACTCCACCAATAAATGCTCCTAAAAGTCCTGAGGTTTGAGCTTCTGTAATAGCCCCCTTTGCAAGGTTTGCACCAAAACCTAAAAGAGGAACTGTTGCACCACAACCTGCAAAATCTATTAGATACTGATAAATTCCAAGAGCACCCAATATTACACCAGTTGTTACAAAAATAACTAGTATTCTAGCAGAAGTGAGTTTCGTTTTATCAATTAATACCTGACCTATAATACATATTAGACCACCTACAACAAAACATCTAAGTAGTTGCATCCAATCTATACTTTGCAAAAAATCCATAGCACTTAATCCTTTCTATTTTTCTAAATTCTCTATAGCTACAGCATGAGCTATCCCTGGTATGCTTTCACCTTGCTGACTACTTGTAGAGTTCATTAAAGCACCAGTTGCAATTAGTAAAAGACGATTTATTTTCTTTTCTTTAAGCATTTGATAGAAATATCCAGAAAATACGGAGCCCACACAACCACATCCACTACCGCCTGAGTGTGTGTCTTGAGTTTCCTTATCAAATATTAAAACGCCACAATCATTATAATTATTCTTTATATTATACCCTTTAGTTTCTGCCATTTCTGTCAATATTTCTTTACCAATATAGCCTAAGTCTCCTGTAATGATTGCATCATAGTAACTAGGTTTTCTGCCTGTATCTCGTAAATGAGTAATTAATGTGTCTAAGGCAGCAGGCGCCATGGCAGCTCCCATATTATTTGCATCTTTTACACCCATATCTACAATTTTGCCGGGTGTAACATAAGTTATTTGAGGGCACTTCTTGTCCAGATTTGTATTAGACAAAATGGCAGCACCTGAACCTGTTACAGTCCATTGCGCTGATGGAGGTCTTTGATTTCCTAGTTCTAAGGGAAATCTAAACTGTTTTTCTGCACTACAGAAATGGCTAGAAGTAGCACATAGTACATTTTTAGCAGCTCCACCATCTATAAACAAGCTTCCTAAACACATACCTTCAACAAAGGTAGAACAAGCACCGAATATTCCAAAAAACGGTATGTTTGTTTCTCTTAAACCAAAACTTGAGGAAATACATTGATTTAAAAGGTCACCAGCAAAACAATAGTCTATATCAGTAGCAGGAATGCCAGATTTAGCGACAACTGAATTTACATTTTCTTTAATAATTTTACTTTCTGCTTTTTCCCAAGTTTTCTCTCCCCAAAACTCATCTTCTAAACATTGATCAAAATATTTTGCAAGTGGTCCACCTGCTTCTTTGGGACCAACAATAGAAGAAGTTTCTAAAATATATGGAGGATTATTTAGCATAATAGTTTGATTACCTAATTTTTTCATAATAAAATTAACCTCACACAATATGTTAGCAAACATATTCTTTCTTTAAAATAAGTTTTATATAAAAAATATTGCAATAATTCCAACTATAACTGATGTGGAAATTCCAAATACGAGTACAGGTCCAGCTACTGTAAACATCTTACCGCCAACACCCATCACGTAACCTTCAGATTTATACTCTATAGCAGGAGAAACTATTGAATTAGCAAAACCAGTGATTGGAACAAGAGAACCAGCACCAGCAAATTTTCCAATTTTATTAAAAATATTAAGAGCTGTTAAAAGTGCGGCAACTCCTATTAAAGTTATAGAAACAATTGTAGAGCAAGCGGTATCTTCCAACCCTTTATATTTGCAAAAATCAAATATTATCTGACCAATAGAACAAATTAATCCTCCAACCCAGAAAGCATTAAAACAATTCTTTAGTATAGGGGAATTAGGAGATTTTTTATCCACATAATCTAAATATTCTTGTTTAGTCTCAATATCCTTCATATTCTCCTCCTTAATCTCTATCTCTATCTATAACAAAAGATAAATCCAAATCGACATAGTATTGAATTAACTTACGACCATCAATTTTAGCTCTTTGATCAACAACTCTAACAGAAGTCAAATAATCTATTGTTTTTGAAGCTTCTGCTACAGCTTGTACAACTGCATCCTTCCATGAAACACTTGATGTTCCAGTAATACTTAAATGTTTTTCTATACCCACTTAAAATCAACCTCCACTTAAAATAATCTTAGTTATATAATTTCCAATAATTTTCAAAATATACAAAAAATAAAAAAATGTAGGATGAACCTACATTATTACGCGTAATAAAATATATATTAATTATGTTAAAACATAAATTAAGCTCTAGTAACTTTTCCAGAACGTAAGCATTTTGAACATACAGATATTGTTTTAGTATCTCCATTAACAATAGCTTTTACTCTTCTTAAATTTGGTCTAAAAGTTCTAGTAGATCTTCTACTTACATGAGAACGAGCTATACTTATTTTATTTCCGTGTGCGATTGATTTTTCACAAATTTCACATTTAGCCATTATTTTGCACCTCCCATATGTAAAAATAAAATTGACTAATAATTATAATAACATAAAAATGACTAAATTACAAGCTTTTTTCAAATTTATTTTATCATATCTCTCACAATCTCACCTGCAATTAATAATCCGGCAACAGAAGGAACAAAACTAATGCTTGCAGGAGAAGCCGTGTTTGTTTTTAGTGGTTCCTCTTTTGAATAAAGAACTTTTAAATGTTGAATATTTAATTTTTTTAATTCCTTCCTTATAACTTTAGCAAGTGGGCATACTGAAGTTTTTGAGATATCTGCAATTTCGAACTTACTTGCATCTAACTTATTTCCTGTTCCCATACAAGATATTAGCTTTATATTATGTGCATTACAATATTTTATTATCTCCAATTTTGAACTAACTGTATCTATAGCATCTACAACATAATTTATAGTGACTATGTTTTGTAGCTTTATTATTTTTTCAATTATTTCTTCTAAATTATCCTTATTTACAAATTCTTTTATCTTACTAACATGTGCATTAGAATTTATTTTCAAAATTCTCTCTTCTTCAACCTCAACTTTAGATTTCCCAACTGTTTCTATATCTGCAATTATTTGTCTATTTATATTTGTAACATCTACAATATCTTTATCAATTATACTAATATAACTTATTCCAGCACGTACCAATCCTTCTACAACATATGAACCTACACCGCCTAATCCAAATACAACAACATGTGAGTTTTGTAATTTTTTAACATTTTCCTTTCCAATCAACATTTCTGTTCTATCTAACCAATTAACCATACTAATTTCTCCTTTATATATGAAGATTATAGCATGAAGCAAGGGAATGGTCAACTTTTAGTAACTCGACTTTTGGGGACGGAGGAAAAAAGTTTACAAACAAAATTTCGCAAAACACTCTTGCAATTTTTTAAAATTGTGATAAAATATCAAAAGTAAAAATGAAAAGAGGAGTTAAGTAATGATATCATATATAAAAGGAAATTTAGAAGCTAAAAATTTAGATAATGTTGTAATTGATGTGGGAGGAATCGGATACAAGATTTTTATGTCAATAAATTCAATAGAAAGAATTGGAGAAATAGGAACTATTGTGAAAGTTCATACATATATGAGAGTAAGGGAAGATGATATTAGTTTGTATGGATTTTGCACTAATGAAGAGTTAAGAATGTTTGAACAGCTCATAGGGGTAAGTGGAGTTGGTGCAAAATCTGCACTTACTATATTGTCAAATATTTCTCCTTCAAGTTTTGCATTAGCCATAATTTCTGGAGATGTAAATACTCTTAAAAGTTTACCTGGAATAGGTGCAAAATCTGCACAGAGAATGATATTAGAATTAAAGGACAAAATGAAAACACAGGATGCAATTCAAACAGAAATAATGCCAACTAAAACTATTGTTACAAATGATAAAGTTAGAGATGCAGTGGAAGCATTACAAGTATTAGGATATGCAAGAAAAGATATAGATCTTGCAATTTCAAATATTGATACAAAAGATTTATCAGTAGAAGAGATTATAAAACAAGGATTAAAATATTTGGGAATGTAAACAAACGATAAGTAAAGGCAAATTATTAAAAGATTTTATAGGTGAATCTAATTTAAAACCTAAATTAAATTAAAAGGACAAAATGTAATGAAAGAGACTATTTTAGCAAAAAGTTATTTAGAGGTAGACTTATCTGCTATTTCAAACAATATAAAAATGATAAAAAAGTGTGTGGGAGATAATGTTACTATAGCTCCTGTAATAAAAGCAAATGCTTATGGAATTGGCACATCAGGTTTGAAGGAAGTTTTTGAAAAAGAAAAAATACATGTAGTGGTAGTTGCTACTATAGAAGAAGGGATTAAATTAAGAGGGCAAGGATATAAACAGGAAATAATTACATTAAATGAGCTGTTGCCATATGAAGCAAAAAAAGTAGTAGAATATGAGCTTGTTCCAGGAGTATCTGACTTAGAAGTTGCATTTAAACTAAATAGATATGCTGTAATGGCAGATAAAACAATTAAAATTCACGTAGAAGTAGATACCGGAATGGGAAGAGTGGGCAAAAAGCCAGAGGAAGTTTGGGATTTTGTCAAAGAAATGAGCAAATTATCAAACATAGAAATAGAGGGAATATATACTCATTTTTCTTCAGCGGATTGTGATGATAAATATACTAAAATGCAAGTTGAAAAATTTAATAGTGTCTTAGATGAACTTGAAAAAGAAGGATTTTACTTCAAATATATTCATTCATCAGCAAGTAGTGGAATTATAAATGTAAAGAATGCAAGATGTAATATGGTAAGACCAGGAATTATTTTATATGGATACATGCCAAATGAAAAAATGGAAAATACAATAGGATTAAAGCCTACCACCAAATTAATATCACATGTAATATTTGTAAAAGAAGTAGAAAAAGGAACATCAATTGGGTATTCAAGATCATATATAACAAAAGAAAAGAGAAAAGTTGCAACCATACCATTAGGTTATGCAGACGGAATAAGGAGAGCTTTATCTAATAAAGGTAGGGTATATATAAATGGAAAATATGCTGATATAATAGGAAATATCTGTATGGATAATTTTATGGCGGATGTAACAGGAATAGATGTAAAAGTCGGAGATGAGGTTGTAATATGGGATAATAAAAATATTACAGTAGAAGAGATTGCAGACATTTGTGATACAATTAATTATGAAATATTGTGTGGTATTTCAGATAGAGTGGGAAGGATTTATATAAACAAAATATAAAAAAAGAAAGAGGAATTCCAATAACAGGGTTTTATTAATAAGTAAGAAAGGAAATAGAATTAAATATGGATTTAAATCAACCATTAGCATATAGAATGAGACCAAAAACCTTAGAAGAATATGTTGGACAAGAACACATCCTAGGGAAAGATAAAATTTTATATAGAACAATTAAAGCAGACAGGCTCTCTAGTATCATACTATGGGGACCACCAGGCTGTGGGAAGACCTCTCTTGCCAGAGTAATAAGTAATACAACAAAATATAAATTTACTAGAATAAATGCAGTAACAGCCGGAATAGGGGATATAAAGAAAGCTATTGAAGATGCGCAAAATCTCCTTTTAAATCCAAGTGGAAAATGCATATTGTTTATAGATGAGATACATAGGTTTAATAAATTGCAACAAGATGCATTATTGCCATATGTAGAAAATGGAACAGTAATATTAATTGGAGCTACCACTGAGAATCCATATTTTGAAGTAAATAAAGCTTTAATTTCTAGATCAATGATTTGCAGATTAAATCCATTAACTGAGGAGGATATATTTAAGGTATTAAAAAGGGCTTTAGTAAGTGAAGAGGGACTAGGAACATATAATATAAAAATAGAAGATGAAACCTTAAGAAAAATTGCAGAAGTTTCTAATGGAGACGTAAGAACAGCTTTAAATGGATTAGAAGTTGCGGTACTAACAACAAATATGGATAGCGATGGATATATTCATATAACGGATGAAATTGCGGCAGATTGCATACAGAGACGAAAAGCAGTATTTGATAAAAATGGTGATAGTCATTATGATAATATTAGTGCATTTATAAAATCCATGAGGGGAAGTGACCCGGATGCAACAGTATTTTACTTAGCTAGAGCTATAGACGGTGGAGAGGATCCAGTATTTCTTGCAAGAAGAATAGTAATTTGTGCTTCAGAAGATGTGGGATTAGCTGATCCAAATGCATTAGTTGTGGCAACCTCAGCAATGCAAGCTGTAAACATGGTAGGAATGCCAGAAGCAAGAATAATTTTATCAGAAGCAGCTTTATATGTGGCTTTAGCGAAAAAATCAAACGCATCATATCTTGCAATAGATAAAGCATTACAAGATGTTTCAGGTAAAGACACAGGAGAAATACCAATGCATATTAGAAATGCACCAGCAGAAGGCATGAAAGAATTCGGCTATCATGAAGGATATAAATACCCACATGATTATCCGGGACATTGGGTAGAACAACAATACTTGCCAGACAAAATGCTTGGAACCAAGTATTTAGGAGAGATTTGAATGGACAAAAGGGACACTTCTTCTGAAGTGTCCCTTTTGTTCAAGTGCTCAAGTTCCAAATTTTATTCTTGAATTGTTACGTTATTTCCATTATCAACGTCAGCGCCAATTATTTGACTTCTTTTTGATTTTCTTTTATCATCTTTAAACATTTCTGCTGCTGTGCCTAATGATGATAATGCACTAGTTGCTTCAAATGGGATAAATACTTTATTAGCATCTCCATTTGCTACTTCTTTTAAGGTTTCTAAAGATTTAAGTTGTACTAATTTCTCATCTGGTTTTGCTCTCATAATTGCATCATATACCATATGTACTTCTTCAGCTTTAGCTTCTGCCACTTTCTTGATAGCTTCAGCTTCACCGGCTGCTCTTCTTATTCTAGCTTCTCTATCAGCTTCAGCTTCTAGTATAGCAGCTTCTTTTTTACCTTCAGCAAGTGTGATTGCAGATTGTCTTTCACCTTCTGCTTGAAGGATTAAAGCTCTTTTATTCCTTTCTGCATTCATTTGTTTTTCCATTGCATCTCTAATGTCTGCAGGAGGTGTAATATCTTTTATTTCAACTCTATCAATTTTACAACCCCATTGATCTGTAGCTTCATCAAGTAATACTCTCAATTTGTCATTTATAGCATCACGTGAACTAAAGGTTGAATCCAAATCCATTTTACCAACAATATCACGAATTGTTGTTATAGCTAAATATTCAATACCTTTTTTCAAACTTTGAATTTCATAAACTGCTTTTGCGGGATCTGTTACTTTATAGAATACAACTGTATCTATTGTAATTGTAACATTATCTTTTGTAATAACACCTTGTGGTGGAATGTCCATGGTTTGTTGCTTTAAACTTACAACACTACGAACATGATCAAAAAATGGAACAATTATTGTAAGACCAGCATCAGCCATTTTATAGAATTTACCAAGTCTTTCAATGATGTATACTTCTGATTGTCTTACGATTCTAATTGTTTTGAATGCGATAATAAGTATTATAACTAGTAATACGATTAAAACCCACATAAAATATCCTCCTAAAAATTAAATATAATAAAAATTAATATCAAAAAATTATTTCTCAACTGTCACTTTGTCTGCCGTTATTCTTTTTACTACAGCTTTAACACCATCAATTTCTGTAATTTCTACTTCAGTATCTTCTGGTATATCTTCATCATCAAAAGATTTAGCAGACCAAACTTCTCCGTCTATTTTAATTTGTCCAATACCTTCAATATTGTTTATTTTAGAAATAACAATTGCCTTTTTACCAATAATAGAATAAGCATTTGTTTTAAGTTCTTTCGGTGTTTTTATAAATTTGTCTACAAGTGGTCTTGTAAAAATTAATAATAATGTAGATGTAACAACAAAAACTAAAGCTTGTATAAATATGCTATCTGTTACAAAACTTGTTAGCATTGCAAGTAAAGCACCTATTCCTAGCCAAAAAACTAGAAAACCTATTGTTGCCATTTCAATTATGAAAAATACGCCAGCTGCAATTAACCAAAATACCCACATGATTTACCTCTCATTCTGACAAAATGTCTTGTTATTAATAGGCTATAAGCCCTAACAATAATATTATACTATAAATTATATGAAAAGAAAATAGAAATATGAAAAATTAATTGTTTTTTTAGATTTTTTTTGATAAAATACCATAAGAACAAAAATTTGGTAAATAACCTTTTGGGAGTAAGGCTGAAAAATTATAATTTTTTTCAAAGCCATATGCATACCCTAGAAAGGAAAGTGATTAAATATGATAGATTTAAAACAAAATGTCCAATACATAAAAGGAGTTGGACCAAATAATTTAACATTATTGCAAAAGCTTGGAATAAACACATTAGAGGATTTAATAACATTTTTTCCAAGAAATTATGAGGATAGAAGCAAACCAAAAAAGATTAATGAATTAGTTGATGGTGAAGAAGCCCTTATAGATGTAATCTGTGCAAGTAAAATGAATGAAACAAGATTTGCAAGAAATAAAGTAATGCTAAAAATGCTGGTACGAGATGATACAGGAGACTGTGTACTTACTTGGTTTAATCAAACATATTTGAAAGATAAATTTAAAGTGGGAGAAAGATATCAATTCTATGGAAAAGTAAATATACGTTATGGAAGAATTGAGATGGCACATCCTGTGTTTGATAAAGGTGGACTTAGCAAGAATACTGGAAAAATCATTCCAATATATCCACTTACATACAAGCTATCTCAAAACAAATTGAGAGGAATAATTGAAAATGGACTTAAAATCGCATTAGGAAAATTAGAGGAAACTATTCCTGAGTATATTTTAAAACAATATAATTTAGAAGATATAAATACAGCCACTAAACAAATACATTTCCCTGATAATTTTGCTGAATACAGCAAAGCTAGAAGAAGATTTGTATTTGAAGAATTATTAACTGTGCAACTTGCACTTTCTAGTTTGAAATCAAGATATGATAAAGAAACAGATGGAACCCAATTTGACAAAAACGTAAAAATGTCTGAGGTAATTAACAATCTTCCCTTCAAATTAACAAAAGCACAATTGAGGGTGTTGGAAGAGATTGATAGAGACATGGAAAGCAACAAACCAATGAACAGATTACTTCAAGGAGATGTTGGTTCAGGAAAAACTATTGTTTCAATCATTGCAGCATATAAAGCAGCAAAATCTGGGTATCAATCTGCAATAATGGCTCCAACTGCAATTTTGGCAGAGCAACATATACAAGAATTTAAAAATGTACTAGACAAATTTGGAATTAAATGTGAATTACTATTAGGAGGAATGAGAACAAAGCAGAGAAGAGAAATATTGGAACAATTGAAAAATGGCGAGATAGATGTTTTAATTGGAACACATGCATTGCTGGTAGAAGATGTGGAATTCAAAAACTTGGGACTTGTAGTTACAGATGAGCAACATAGATTTGGAGTAAGACAGAGAGCAAGTATTATTTCTAAAGGCTCAAATCCTGATGTTCTAGTCATGACAGCTACACCTATTCCAAGAACTCTAGCACTTATTTTATATGGAGATTTGGATATATCTATAATAGATGAATTGCCACCAAATAGAAAAAAGATTGAAACATATCCAGTTATGAAAAATATGGAACGTAGAATAGAGGAATTCATTAGAGCGAATGTTTCAAAAGGAAGGCAGGCATATGTAGTTTGCCCATTAGTAGAAGAAAATGAAGAGTTTGAAAATTTTAAATCTGTTGTAGAACTTGCAGAACATTATCAAAATAATGTATTTCCTGAATTCACAGTTGCATATTTGCATGGAAAAATGAAGCAAAAAGATAAAGACGAAATAATGAAAAAATTTAAAAATGGAGAAATACAAATTTTAGTATCTACCACAGTTATAGAGGTAGGGGTAAACGTTCCAAATGCCAATATTATGGTAGTCCAAAACGCAGAACATTTTGGGCTAGCACAATTACACCAATTAAGAGGTAGAGTAGGTAGAGGTGAATATCAGTCATACTGCATTCTAATTTATGAAAGCAATTCACGAACAACTAAAGAAAGAATGAAAATAATGAAAGAAACAGACAATGGATTTATAGTGGCTGAAAAAGACTTGGAACTTAGAGGCTCAGGAGAATTTTTCGGCACCAGGCAACATGGATTACCAGAATTCAAAATAGCAAATTTATTTGAAGATGTATCAATATTAAAAGAAGTTCAAGATTTAGTATTGAAAATAGAGCAAGAAGATCCAAAACTTGAAAAAGAAGAAAACAAAAAACTAAATAAACTAGTAGAAGAAAAATTTAAGAATAGAATGTCGCTTTGAGGGACAGGCGTTAAAACCACATAGTTGTTCGTTTTTGGGACAGGCCTTGAAATATGACAATTTTTCAACCGGATTTGTGACTTAAGGGAGGAATGATTTAAAGATGGGTAGAAAGATTTGGAAAGCAGGAACATTTATATATCCATTACCAGCTGTTATGGTATCATGTGGTACAATGGAAAAATCAAACATTATGACTGTTGCATGGACAGGGATAATCAACACTAATCCAGCAATGTGCTACATTTCAGTAAAGCCTGAAAGATATTCATATAATTTGATAAAAGAAAATGGAGAGTTTGTGATAAACCTTACAAATGAAAAATTAGCATATGCAACAGATTGGTGTGGGGTAAAAACAGGAGCAAAAGTTGATAAATTTAAGGAAATGCACCTTACAAAGGAAAAAGGAGAATTTGTAAAATGCCCTGTTATAAAGGAAAGTCCTGTTGCGATAGAATGTAAGGTTAAAGAAATAAAAGAGCTTGGTAGCCACCACATGTTTATTGCAGAAATATTATCAATAGATGCAGATGAAAAATACATAGATGAAAAAGGAGCATTTGATATATCTAAATGCAATCTCATCGCATATTCAAATGGACACTATTATTCAATGGGAAGAAAGATTGGTAGATTTGGGTTCTCCGTTCAGAAAAAAAGGAAAAATCGAAAAGCTCTATAGTGCAACACATATATTGACAAATAGCGATAAAGGTAGTAAAGTATAGGCATGTACGAAGTTTTATCCTTGTTATTTAATTAAAAGAAGGAGGACACTATGGAAAAAACTTATATTCCAAAACGGTTTAAGGGCAGGACAGGCTACCACATTTTTGTGGATAGATTCTGTCGAGCAGAAAAAGAGATACCTTTAATTGAAGGAAGACGTATGAAACAATGGAACGATGCTATGCCTGATTGGTGGCCTGACGCCGATGGAGAGTATCGAAACCAATACTTTTATGGGGGGAATCTACAGGGAATTATCCAAAAACTAGAGTATTTTTCTGAACTTTCGATTGACCTTTTATACTTGAGTCCTATTTCTAGGACTAATACTAGCCATCATTATGATGTAGGGGATCAAAGAGAAATTGATCCATATATTGGTACTTGGGAGGATTTTATAACTCTTTGTTATGAAGCTCATAAGAGAAAGATGCTTATTGCTGTTGATTTGGTGTTTAACCATATGGGAGCAAAATGCGAATTCTTTCAGAAAGCTTTAGCAGGAGAAGAAAAGTATAGAAAATGGTTCGAATGGGATGAAAGAGGAAATCCAGTCTATTGGTTCGGCTTTAAGGACATGCCACAGTGTAATAAACTTGAGCCTAGTTATCAAGAATATGCTTGTGATGTTGTAGAAAAATACGTAAAACATGGTGCTGATTGTATCAGACTTGATCTTGGAGAGAACCTACCTAAAGAATTTCTTACCAAGATTAAGAAAAGGGCAAAAGAAATAAATCCTGAAGTACTTGTCGTGAGTGAAATGTGGGATTTTGCACTTAAAAAAGGTAATCCACAAATTTATGATGGACAGGTGGATAGCTTAATGAATTATCCTTTATCTGATGCAATACTTAGATGGGTACGGTATGGTAATTATCTGCACTATGAAGCAGGTTTGAGAAACCTTGCAAAATATCCAGCAAATGTGCATGATGTTTTGTGGAATCATTTAGATACACATGATACGCCTAGAGCACTTAATATGCTTTCAGGTAAGGGAATGTTGGAAGATCCATTTAAAGGACACTTATGGGACATTGAAGGACCATGGAGAAGTTATAATAACTTTGATACCTATGGCTTTAGAAAATGGGAATCCGAAAATGATTTTTGCTTAAGCAGTGAAGCAATTAAAAGGTTGAAACTTGCAGCACTTGTGCAGTATATGTCTAAAGGAATTCCTATTGTGCTTTATGGTACTGAAGCAGGAGTTTATGGTTACAAGGACCCATTTAATAGGAAACCTTACCCATGGAGCAACGAAAGAACTGAAATTCTGAACTTCTATGTGGAGCTTGGAGGGCTTAGAGCATCTAATAGAGACATTCTAGCTGATGGAGATATGTATGTTTATGTTGATGAAAGAATCCTTGAAATTGTAAGGAGAAATGAATACGGAATTATTGTTGCTGTTTTGAACAGAACTAATTCTGAACAGAAGATTGGCGTAAACAACTATCCGACTAAAGTGATTTTCAGACTGAATGAAAGTACAGAAAGAATCCTTAAGCCATTAGGTGCAATTGTTTATCGAATTTGATTTATGTTTGTTTAAAGAATATAAAAGGAGTGATGAAGTGCGAGACCTATTAGGTCTCGCATTGAATTTTGCATACATGAAATTATTCATGAAATTGACTGAAAATTACGGTAAACCTATTGACATTTACATAAAAAAACAATATTATATATATGAATTTGTAGATTTTTGTAGAATAGGAGAGAACATTGATGTATACTAAAATGCTAACCTCGAAAATGGGTGGAGAATTAGTAAGCTTTAAGCTAGATGGCGTAGAAAAAGTCCACCAAGGATTAGATTGCGTAGATGAAAACGGAAAAGTATATTGGAAAAGACACTGGCCGGTTCTTTTTCCAGTTGTAGGTAAGCTAAAGAAAAATCAAACTATTATAAATGGCAGAATATTTGAAATGCCTCAACACGGTTTTGCCAGAGATTATGAGTTTGAACCAATTACTAAGTTAGATAATTTTCATTCATATGTTCTAAAAAGCAACAAGATAACGAAAAATAGATATCCATATGATTTTGAACTCTATACAACATATAGATTAGATGAGAACAAATTAACAACAATATATAAAGTCATCAACACAGGCGACACAACTCTTCCGTTCGGAATAGGTGGACATCCCGCTTTTAAGATTGATCAGGAAGAATTAAAAAAAGGTAATTATTATTTAGAATTTGAAGAAGATGAGGATAAAATACATTTTTTGTATTTGGTGGATGGATTAGTAGGCACAGAATATGCAAGAAATACTATGCTTGACAAAAGAAGAATTGCTATAGGACCGGACACTTTTAACAATGATGCTTTAATAATGAAAGGGATTACTTCTCATAAGATTAGTTTAAAAAATAAAGCTTCCGGGAAAACTCTTCTCACAATGGACTTTACAGGGTTTCCATATTTAGCAATTTGGTCTAAGCCAAATGCACCTTTTATTTGTATTGAGCCATGGTATTCAACAGCAGATACAATAAAAAGTACAGGAGTGTTTATACAAAAACAAGATATTATATCATTAAAACCAAATGAGACTTTTGAATGTAAATTTACAGTAGAATTTTTTAATTAATATTTAAAAAGTATAAAATGCTGTCATAATTTTATTAGTAAATAAAATTTAAATTATAGCAAATAAAACTTTATAAAAAATAGGAGATAAACAAATGGAACAAGTTATAAATTTTATAGCTCTTGCCATAGTTATACTTGGTGTTGTTATGGTATATGATGCGAGAATTATTACGAAAAAAATATTTGGATTTGGTGATCAAAATCAGGCAGCCTGGGGATTAAAAATAATGGGATTTATTATATTAATAATAGGAGCTTTAATAATATATTTTTAAAGGTATTAAGTTATTCACTAAAAAGTGAATAACTTATTTTTAAAATGACTTGTCCAAAACAATTTTTTATGATATATTGTAAAAATAAAAATGAAAAAAATATTTAGGAGAAAAATATGTCGAGAAGAGCTAAAAGAGAAGAAAAAGTAAAAAGTAAAATATTTTCAAAATTAATTGTTGTAGCAATATTTTTAGGGTTAGTGTTTTTTATACTTAAAGTAGCACCAAATTATGTAAATGATGAAATTACAGATAAAGCAAATCTAGTTATTAATAACAGCAATGTTACAAGAGATTTAAAGAAAGATTTAATTATTGAAGATGGAATTATTTATGTGGCAAAAGAGGATATAGAAAATTTCTTTGATTCATATATATATTATGATGAAAAATATAACCAAATTATAACAACTTCTGGAAATCAAGTTACAAGTATGGTTATAGGTGAAGAATATATTGTAAACAATGGTTCAAGAGTGGAAATATCAGGCACTGTCTTAGAAAAAGATGATACATATTATATCCCTTTTTCTAGTTTAAAAAGTACATATAATGTGGCTATAAACTACATTGAAGCAACAAATACTGTAATTGTAGATTCATTGGATAGAAAATTTGTTGTAGCAGATAGCACAAAGGATAATGGAGTAAAAGCTTATCCTACAAATTTTGCGAGAAATGTGGATAAAATAGAGGCAGGAGAAACTGTTACAGTAGTGCAAAATGATGAGGGGCAGAATAATGAGATAGATGGTTGGACAGAGATAAGAACAGATACAGGTAAACTTGGGTATGTAAAATCAGATAGTTTAACAAATGAATTTATTAGAAGAGAAACTATAGAGCCTACAAAACAAATTGAAGGAAATGTCAGTATGGTATGGGACTACTTTACAAATTATGTATACCCACCAGATAGAAGCGGAACAGATGTTAAAGGTATTAATGTAATAAGCCCAACCTTCTTTACCCTAGTAGATGAAGGAAAGGGAGCAATAACTGAAAATGTTTATGACCAAGGAGAAGCATATATTGATTGGGCTCATTCAAATGGATATAAAGTATGGCCTAGTGTATCAAATAAGTCATATATTGAAACCACCTCAGAAATAATGAGGGATTACAATTATAGACATGATTTGATTGAAAACATAGTTAGCTTAGTTCTAAAATATGATTTAGATGGAATCAATATAGATTTTGAATATATGCATGATGAAGATAAAGACTTATTCTCGAGATTTATTATAGAATTAAAACCTAGACTAAGTGAAATAGGAGCAGTGTTATCGGTTGATGTTACAGCACCTGATGGAAGTGAAGAATGGTCTATGTGCTATGATAGACATGTGATAGGAGATGTAGCGGACTATATCGTATTTATGGCATATGACCAATATGGTCAATCATCAACTACAGCTGGAACAAATTCAGGTTACGATTGGGTTAGAGTGAATATTCAAAAATTCTTAGGACAAGAAGGAGTAGAGGCAGATAAAATAATACTTGGATTACCATTCTATACTAGATTATGGAGAGAATATGATGATGGAGTAGAAAAAACACCAATATATATGAATAGCATTGAGGAAAACATCCCAGAGGGAGCAACAAGAACATGGGATGATGATTTAAAACAGTATTATGTAGAATTTGTTGAAAATGGTGTTACAAACAAAATCTGGATAGAAGATGAGGAATCAATAGAAGC
Source organism: uncultured Clostridia bacterium (assembly GCA_944392505.1). Taxonomy (GTDB): domain Bacteria; phylum Bacillota; class Clostridia; order TANB77; family CAG-508; genus CALXVA01. Next base: position 18,589 of record CALXWU010000022.1, read on the forward strand.
TAAATTATCTTTAATTGAGGAATACGGTTTAGCTGGAGCAGCATATTGGGCATTAGATTGGGAAGTTGATTCGATTTGGGATACTATTTCTGAAACTTTAGGAGTAGAGTAAAGCAGTTGAAAAATAACAATTCTTTTTCAATCATATGCGTATACTCATCTCTAGCTTAGTAAATATAGAAAATGCTTTATAAAAATAGTAATAAATTTAAAATCACCTAAATATAATTTAAGACAAGGTATCTTAAATATATAAGGGTGATTTTATGATAATTGGTTATATAAAAGAAGAAAATTTAAAACCATTTAAAGGAATAGAAATTAGATTTTTTGACAATAATTATATAATAGCATTAGCTGGAGCCAAAAAGGATAAAAATAGAATAAAGAAAAAGTTAATAAAATATATTCAAAAATTAAAAATTGATGCTTTAGTTTTTTCTAAAGAATTAGAGAATTTTAAAACTTCTATATGTGAAATGCTTGGCTCCTACAATGTACAAGTTTTAAATGGCAAGAAACTTATGGAATTCATGGAATTTCAAGTGGTAAAATACGTTCTAAATAAACAAAAGGCAAATATGAAGGAAGAAGAAATCTATATTGTTTTTAAAAAGTCTAGTGATATAGATTTAAATTTCCTAAAGAAATTTATAGAAAAATTTAGAGTAGTAAACATAGTTACAAATGATGTAGAAAGATTAAAAAATGTGCAAGATAATTTACTTGAAAATGATGGCATATTAATATCTGTTTCTAATAACAAACGAAAAGCATTAAAAAGAGCTAAATATATATTAAACATTAATTTGAATAAAGAAGAGCTTAGCAAATATAAAATAAATCGTAATGCAATAATAATAAATATAAGAGAAATTGTGAAGTATGATTCTTCTGGATTTGAGGGAATAAATATAAACCAAATAAAAATAAAATGTCCGGATGAATTTATAGAAAAATTTGAACAAATAGGAGATAATTTTGATTTAGTAGAATTGTATGAAAGTTTACTTTTTTCAGATAATATTCAAAAAAGAAAGATAGAAGATGTATATGATAGAATAGATAAGGATGATATTAGTATTACAGGAATAATAGGGAATAATGGAGCAATATCAGACGAGGAGTTACAGAAAATTCACAATCTAAATCTTGACAAAATGCGAAAATTAGTTTAATATATAAAAAGTTGTTTTGAGGGTGCATTTTTTAATGCATTCTTTCATACGTTTAGTAATATCCTAAATGTATAAAACAACGATTTTCTTTTATCAAAAAGGAGGGAGACAAAATGGATACAGAAAAAGAAGTTTTATTAACACAAGAAGGTTATGACAACTTAGAAAAAGAACTTGAATATTTGCAAACAGAAAGAAGAGCAGAAATAGCAGAAAGAATTAAAATAGCTTTAGGATTTGGAGATTTATCAGAAAATTCAGAATATGATGAAGCAAAGAATGCCCAAGCTGCAAATGAAACAAAAATAGCAGAGTTAGAAAATAAACTTAGATATGCTAAAATCATAGATGAGTCAGAGATAGATACAAAAACAGTTCAAGTAGGAAATACTGTTAAAGTTTTGGATATGGAATTTAATGAAGAAGAATCATATACAATAGTAGGTTCTACAGAAGTTGACTTGAGTCAGAACAAGATTT
>CALXWU010000023.1 GCA_944392505.1 uncultured Clostridia bacterium
ATTGATCTAATAAAAGTTATTAACACATTCTTCTCCTTTAAAAAATCTTTTTAATTTATTCTTGATGCTTCATATATCTATCCAAACAATGTATGTTTTAAATTTTTATTGGAGTGCTTAAGGTGGGGACCGACAAGTTTACAAACTGTTAAGCGAAATGTATATTGAGCTTTATACAGTTTGTACGCAGTTGGGGGCCGGAAATAAAAATTTAAAACATACATTGTTTGGATTTTATTTCAAGCCGTGAATTGTAACAATTCATTTAATCTATGAATAGTAACTTTTAATCTTATTTTTTGCAATTTTTTTTTAATTATTCATGATGTTTTGAATAAAATATTTTTTTTCGTAAATAATATGAGTAATATCAAAGATTATTTTATATTTTTTATTTTGTTACTGTTTTTAGTATTTTAAGTTTTTTGAAATTTTCTTTTGTTTTTTCTATCTCTTTATTTTTATAGAATAATCTTTGATATTGATTTAAAACCAATACATTCTAATGTTTACATTAATCTGTTTAAATGGATTTAAGGAGGTTTATATGGAAAATAATCAGACACAGACTAGAAGTAATACTTCTACTGTATTGCAAATTGTTGGTAGACTGATTACAGCCGCAATAGTTCTTGCAATAACTGCATTTTTCACACCAGGATTTCATATAAGTAATATATGGGCATTGGCTGCCGCTGCAATAGTTCTTACTATAATAGATTATTTAATTACCAGATTTACAGGTCTTCATGCAAGTGCATTTGGTAAAGGATTTGTAGGATTTGTATTAGCAGCAGTAGTATTGTATGTAACTCAATATTTTGTTGCAGGATATACAATATCTTGGATAGCTGCCATAGTTGGTGCTTTAGTTTATGGTGTAGTAGATTACTTTTTACCAGGAGAAGCTTAAAAAAGCAATTGGGGTTCCCCCCAATTGCTTTTTCTTATTCCTCTGCCTCATCAAACTGACTGTTATATAAATCAGCGTAAAATCCACCTTTTGCTAACAACTCTTCATGAGTTCCTTGCTCTACTATGTCTCCTTGATTCATGACTAGTATTAAATCTGAATTTTTTATTGTAGATAATCTATGGGCGATTACAAAACTTGTTCTACCCTTCATCAAATTATCCATAGCTGCTTGAATTTGTATTTCTGTTCTTGTATCTATTGAACTTGTTGCCTCATCTAGAATTAATATTTTAGGATCTGCTAGAATTACTCTTGCAATTGTAAGCAATTGTTTTTGACCTGCAGAAATGTTGGAAGATTCTTCGTTTATTACTGAATTGTAACCTTTTGGTAAGGTTTTTATATAATGATGCACATGGGCAGCTTTTGCAGCTTCGATTACTTCGTCATCTGTTGCAGCTTCTTTACTGTATTTAATATTGTCCTTTACAGTACCTCCAAATAGCCACGTGTCTTGAAGTACCATTCCAAACATCTTACGAAGTTCTCCCCTTTCGAAATCCTTTATATTATGACCATCTACTAAAATTTCACCGTCTGTAACATCATAAAATCTCATCAAAAGTTTTACCATAGTAGTTTTTCCAGCTCCTGTTGGTCCAACAATTGCAATTTTTTGTCCTTCTTTAACTTTTGCGCTAAAATCTTTTATAATGATTTTATCTGGATTATATCCAAATTTTACATGTTTGAATTCTACATTTCCTTTTAATTTGCTCGTGTCTATATTTCCTTTTGCAGTGTCTATTTCTTCTGGCTCTTCTAAGAACTCAAATACTCTTTCAGCTGCCGCAACCATTGCTTGTAATAAATTTGAAATTTGAGCTATTTGGTTTATTGGCTGTGTAAATTGTTTATTATATTGTATAAAACTTTGAATGTTTCCAACTGTAATTGTACCATTTATTGCTAAATATCCACCTGCTACAGCAACTCCAACATAACCTATGTTAGCTATAAAGTTGGTTATTGGGTGCATTAATCCTGATAAGAATTGTGCTCTCCATGCAGAATGATAAAGTTCATCATTTGCTTTGTCAAAATTGTTTGTTACCTTATCCTCTGCATTGAAGGCTTTAACAACTGTAAGTCCTCCATATATTTCTTCAACTTGACCATTAACATGACCTAAGTATTCTTGTTGTTTATTAAAGTATTTTTGCGATTTTCCTACTACTAATTTAACCAATAAGGCTGCTATTGGAAGAATTATTAAAGATATTAAAGTCATTTGCCAGCTAATTGAAAACATCATTATTAAAATACCAATAATTGTACATATTGCTGTTATAATTTGTGTAATACTTTGGTTTAAGTTCATACTTAGTGTATCAATATCGTTTGTGATTATTGACAAAACTTCACCATTTGTTCTTTTGTCAAAATAATTCATAGGAAGTTTATTTATTTTTGCTGCAATATCGTTACGAAGCTTGTATGTAATTTTTTGAGCAACTCCTGTCATTGTAAAGCCTTGAATGAAGGAAAATACTGCACTTAATAAATATAGTCCAAGAAGTGTTAATGCAATTTGTGCTATTTTCCCAAAATCAATTCCGCTTCCGCCTGAAATCTTGCTTACTAAGCCATTAAAAACTTCTGTAGTTGCATTTCCTAGTATTTTAGGTCCAACTATTGTAAATATTGTACTACCTATTGCAAATATTATAACTACTATCAAGGCAATTTTGTATTTAGATAAATATGAATCTATCAGCTTCTTAGTAGTCTTTTTAAAATCTTTTGGTTTTTCTGTTGATGTACGACCACGCATTGGTCCACCCATTGGTCCTGGCATCTATTTTCCTCCTTTCTCATTATTGTTTAATTCGTCCTCAGATAATTGAGATAATGCTATTTGTCTATATGTTTCATTATTTTGCATTAATTCTTCATGTGTACCTTGCCCCACAATTTTGCCTTCTTCTAACACTATAATCTTATCTGCATTTAAAATTGTACTAATTCTTTGTGCTACTATGATAACTGTTTTGTTTTCTGTTTTTTCTGCTAAAGCTTCTCTTAATTTACTGTCCGTTTTAAAATCCAAGGCAGAAAAACTATCATCGAATATAAAGATTTCTGGAGCTTTTGCAATAGCTCTCGCGATTGATAAACGTTGTTTTTGTCCACCTGATACGTTAGCACCACCTTGTGCTATCGGATCTTTATATTTTTCTGGTTTGCCCTCTATAAATTCTTCTGCTTGTGCAATTTGAGCTGCTTTTACCATTTGCTCATCAGACATGCTATCATCTGCATATTTTATATTTGATTCGATTGTTCCAGAGAAAAGTATTCCTCTTTGTGGTACGAAACCAATAATATCTCTTAGAGCCTTTTGTGGTACATCTTTTACATTTACACCATCTACTAAAAGCTCTCCTCCAGTTACATCATAAAATCTTGGTATTAAATTTACAACTGTTGATTTACCACTACCTGTACTACCAATTAATGCTGTAGTCTTACCCGGCTCTGCTGTAAAGTTAATGTCCTCTAATATTTCTGTATCTGCATCTGGATATCTGAAGGAAACATTTTTAAATTCTACCAATCCTTTCTTTTCTGGATTGAAAGTTTTTGTTTCTTCTTTATCTTTTATACTTGGCTCTGTTTCTATTACTTCATTAATACGGTTTGCTGATACAGATGCTCTTGGAAGCATAATTGAGATCATAGAAATCATTAAGAATGCCATTACAATTTGCATTGTATATTGGATAAATGCCATCATATCTCCAACTTGCATTGTTCCTGCATCTACATTATGTGCACCCACCCATACAATAAGTACTGTAATAGAGCTCATAATAAACATAAGTAAAGGCATCATCATTGACATTGCTCTGTTTACAAAAACATTTGCTTTCATTAGCAAGGTATTAGATTCATCAAATCTCTTTTCTTCTTTTTTCTCTGTATTAAATGCTCTAATTACAGGAAGACCAGTTAAAATTTCCCTGGATACTTGATTTAGCTTATCAATTAAATCTTGTAGTTTTCTAAATTTAGGTATTGCTACTGCGAATAATGTTGCAACTACAACTAGTATTGCGAAAATTGCAACACCAATAATCCAAGCCATTGAGTTATCGCTGGTTGTAAGAACTTTTATAAATCCACCAATACCTATAATTGGTGCATATACAACAACTCTAAATAGCATTGCTATTAATTGTTGTATTTGTTGTACGTCATTTGTACTACGTGTTATAAGAGAGGCGGTTGAAAATTCTCTTAGTTCTGCCGTTGAGAAACTAAGAACCTTTTTAAACACTTTATCTCTTAAAGTTTTACCAAGTTTTGCAGCAACTCTTGAGGATAGAAGCATAATTGATACAGCAGAAATCATGCTAATTAATGCTATTCCAAGCATTTGTAAACCAGACATTAATATGTAATCATTTTGAAGTTTATCTGTATCTATTCCCATATCAGCATATAGTTCCCTTACTGCACTAATTGCTGCTTGTTCTTTTACAGAATCAGTCATTTGAGATATGTAGCTTGTAAATTGTTCTAGTAGCATTTCTCGTTGCTCTTCTGGCATTTGTTTTAATAGGTCTAACACACTCCAGTTAGCAATTGATATTTGTTGCTCTTCCGGCATATTTTGGATCATTTGCTGTTTTATTTGATTTGCTGTTTCTTCATTTGTTACAGCATTATACTCCACAAGTGGTTCAGCAATTAAACCAACTAAATTGTTTAGTTCTTCTTCTCCAAGATCTTTTAAAACATAGACCTCATTTTCTTCTAAGTTATAATCCTCTCCCAAAAATTTGTTAATTGTCTTTTCTTGCTCATGAGTTGGACTATTAGTTATTAAATCATAACTTGAAAGTATTTGCTCATCATTTTCAGTAAATATTAAAAGATTTTCCATTTCTTCTTCCAATATTACCTCTGGTGCAGCTTTTTCAATTCCACCATATTGTATACCAACATTGACTATTTTAGATGTGTAATCTGGAAGTGCTAAGTCAGCTGCTGCTTGAATACATAGAAGAATAACTATAATTAGTACTGAAGCCCATGAGTTCTTTAGATTTTTTAATAACTTTAACATGTTTCCTCCTTTTATTATATTTTATTCATTATTATCGGAGTATATATTATACCTGTATTTTATTTTATTGTCAATTAGTTTGTGTCCGAACCTTTGTAAATTTTTTGTGAATTTTAGCAAATGGGACATTGGATATGTCATATAAAGTATGTTATAATAAGTTATGTACAAAGTGATTCTTTTATAGAAAGGTAATATTACTATTATGCAAAAACTTATTGTTGATAAAAAATTTGATAATAAAAAGTTAAGTGATTTTCTTTATTCTAATTTTAATGGACTAACTAAAAACACGTTGTATAAAGCCTTTAGAAAAAAAGATATTAGAATAAATGATGTTAAGATAAATGAAGATATGGTTGTTCATGTTAATGATTTTGTTACTGTTTATATTGTTGATGATTTATTGTATAAAAATATAGATATAGAAAAAGTTTATGAAGACGACAATATATTGGTAGTAAATAAACCTGACAAAATTGAAGTGGTCGGCGAAAATTCATTAACTAGTTTTTTAAATGAAGAATATGCCTTTGTCTCTCCTTGTCATAGATTAGACAGAAATACTAAAGGGCTTGTTTTATTCGCTAAAACTGAAGATGCTTTAAATATTTTATTGGAAAAGTTTAAAAATAAAGAAATTGAAAAGCATTACTTGGCTAAGGTGTATGGTATACCTGCTATTTCTCATCAATTACTTACTGCGTATTTATTTAAAGATAATAAAAAATCTATGGTATATATCTCAGATGTTCCTAAAAAAGGATATGTTAAGATTGAAACTTCTTTTACTGTTTTAGAAAAGAACCTTAAGGAGAATTATAGCATATTAGACGTAGAATTGCATACTGGAAAAACTCATCAAATACGTGCTCATTTAGCACATATTGGTTACCCAATTATTGGAGATGGTAAGTATGGAATAAATGAGATAAACAAAAAATTTGGTTGTAAGACTCAAGAACTTTATAGCTACAGTTTAAAGTTTAATTTTAAAACAGATGCAGGAATTTTGAATTACTTGAACGGAAAAACACTTTTGAACAAAAGGCTCTCATTACCAAAATCAAAATAATGAAATCCGGTTATTAAAATCAAAAAGACGGATATAAGGATAATTGTTTGTAATTATTCTTATATCCGTTTTATTTATAGGTCTGTCCCAAAAACGAACAACTATGTGGTTTTAACGCCTGTCCCCAAAAACGACATTATTGTATTAATTCTTGGAATTCTTCTGCTGAGATTACTTCTTTTTGAAGTAGTGCTTCTGCTACTTTGTCTAGTTTGTCTCTGTTTTCTCTAATTAGTTTTTGTGCTGTGGCATATGCATTGTCTAGCAATATTTTTACTTCTGCTCCTATCGCATCTCCGAATTTTTCTCCAAGCATTTGTAATTCATATGGATCTTGTTCTGTATTTATTGAGATTGGCCCTAGTGTTTCACTCATGCCATATTTGGTTATCATATCTTTTGCTATTCCTGTTGCAACTTCTATATCATTACTCGCACCAGTTGAGATGTCGTTTAAGACAATCTTTTCTGCTGCTCTTCCGCCCATAAGGGCAACCATTTTTTCTTCCATTTCTGTTTTTGAGATATAGTATTTGTCTTCGTTAGATTTATACATTGTATATCCACCAGCTACACCTCTAGGTATTATTGATACTTCTTTTACATTTTTCTGCGTTTCTAGTCTACTACTTACTATTGCGTGTCCTGCTTCATGGTATGCAGTAAGTTTTTTGTCTTTTTCTGATATTACTCTGCTTTGTTTTTCTAGACCTACAGTTACTTTCTTTACAGCATCTTCTATGTCTCTGTTTGTAATTGCTCTATGTTCATTGATGGTTGCGATAATGGCTGCCTCATTTAAAATGTTTGCTAAATCTGCTCCTGTAAATCCAGCTGTATCTTCTGCAATACTCTTTAAGTCAACATCTTCTGCAAATTTCTTTTCTTTTGCATGTATTTTTAGTATTGCTTCTCTTCCTCTCATATCAGGAAGTCCTATTGTTATTCTTCTATCAAATCTTCCTGGTCTTAATAATGCTTTATCTAGCATTTCTGGTCTATTTGTTGCAGCTAGAACTATTATTGTTTCATCAGTATCAAATCCATCCATTTCAACTAATAATTGATTTAAGGTTTGGTTATTTTCTGATTCTGCTCCTCCACTGCTATTTCTTCTTGAACCTATTGCATCAATTTCATCTATGAATATTATACATGGAGATATTTTTTTTGCTTTTTCAAATAGTTTTCTTACTCTTGATGCTCCAAGTCCTGCAAACATTTCTATAAATTCTGATCCACTCATTGATATGAATGGTACTTTAGCTTCACCTGCTATTGCTTTTGCAATTAATGTTTTTCCTGTACCAGGTTGTCCACAAAGTAATACTCCTCTAGGGATTTTGGCTCCCATTTGGTTAAATCTTTCTGGATTCTTTAAGAAGTCAACTATTTCAATCATTTCATGTTTTTCTTCATCTAATCCTGCCACATCATCAAAGGTAACTTTAGACCTTGTGGTTTCACTATCATAAACTTTTCCTTTATCACCAAGTCCTTGCATTTTGAAAAATAAAAGGATGAGAACTACTAGAAGGATAGTTGGTAATAATGAAAATAGTGTTGAAGAAATTCTTACAAATATATTAGTTGGTTTTTGCAAAAGTTCAAATTCATTTCCTTCTTCATATTTTTGTTGCATTAATTCTATAAATGCTTGTGTGCTTGGAATGATACAAGTTTTTTCTTCTTCTACACCTTTTAGTTTTACCTTGGCTGTTGTACTTCCAACTGTCATTTCTACACTTTCAACATTGCCAGCATTAACTTCCTCAATAAGCTCTGTATATGCTAGCTCTCTTTCACTTGGATTTGAATTACTTGCAGTCATAAAATACATTATTGCAATTATGGCTATCATGACCACTACTAAGCTTCCAAGTAAAATATATTGTCTGTTCTTTTTCTTTTCATCATTTTTTTGCTTTTCGTCCATTACAATTTTCCTTTCACTAAATTTGTGTTATTTTATTATAATACCTTTGAAGATTACACAATTAAATACCTCAAACATATATACTACTTTTTTCTAACTTTCTTTATTATATATGCAACTTTAGAAATTAGGCATTTCCTCCTTCTGGTGTTTCTTCTACATCTCCACTTCCTTTTTTCTCTTGCCCTGGTTCTTTTTCTTTCTCTTTCTTTTCTCTTTTTTCTCTTTCTTGTCTTCTTCTTTCCTGCTCTTCTTGTTCTCTTTTTTCTTCCTCTTTTCTTTTTAATTCCTGTTTTACTTTTTCTTGTTCTTCTATAATTTTGTTTAATTCAATTTGTTTTTTTATTACATCTGATTTAATCATTAAAATTGCTGTTATTATATAAATAGAAGCTAGTGCAGTGTACATTATTTGGAAGTATTGTATTGTAAATCCAGTTAATCTGTTTACAACAAAATATATCATGTTTAATATAACTGGCAATGTTAATGAATAACTTGCTATATTATATATTGCACTATATTTAAGTCTTAATCCAGAAATTCTTGCTACTATATATGTTAAAACTACTAAAAGTAATATATCAATTAGCATTGTAGAAACATAGATTATGAACATATATAATAGTATTGTTATGAAAAATATTATTAAAACCCTATTTATAGCTTGTCCTGATAACATATTCAAAATTTCAGTTTTATCTATTTTATTTATATTATACTGCTCTGAAATAGTTTTATACGTATATTCAGCCAAATTTGTAGAAAATTCATTTTTTATTATTATTCTATCTTTTAAGATTAATATTCCATTTTGACTAGAAGATATTTCATTAATATTTGCTTGAATTTCTTCTTCAGCTGTGGTCTCAGTATTTATTATGATCTTAGCCGGTATTAATTCATTAGAATCTATTTTCATTACTTTTTGTTCATCCTCTATTGCTGGTTCATTATTTACTTCATCTTCCTGGTTACCCTGCACTTGATTTTCGCTACTTACTTGCTTTTCATTTGGTATTATGCTAAGCTCATAATTCTCATACTTAATTTCTGATATTTCATTATTTATATATTCTCTAACATTTCCAATTAATGCATTAAATTGAAAAGTATATGTGAGAGAAATAATTATAGCAAATATTAGGATAAGTAAAACAATATATCCTATTGTTCTACTTATCTTTTCAGCAGCTAATTCTTGATAACCGTCAAAATCAAATATACTTATTCTTACTTTTTTTAAAAAAGAAAGTTTTTCTTTTTCCACTTTTAATCACGTTCCTCCTTAGGCACAACTATTGATAAGAAGCAATTGTGCTTTTGGCTATATTTTTTCTAGTGTCATTCCTGCTTTTGTATCTTTTACAATATATCCTTTTTCTTTTAATTCATCTCTTATTTCATCCGATAGAGCCCAAGCTTTATTTTCCCTTGCTTTTTTTCTTTTCTCTATTAATTCTTTAACTTCTTCGGGAACATCTATCTCCTTTTGCTTATTTAAATAATCTTCTGAATTTTTTAAATCTAATCCTAATACTCTATCAAAATCTAATAATAAATCAGCTATTTTTTTAGACTTTACCTCATGTCGTGCTAATTCCCATACAATTCCCATAGCCAAAGGTAAGTTTATATCATCATTTACTGCTTCTATAAATTTTTCTTTACACTCTTGTAGGAATTTATCGTTCACATCATCCTTTCCTTTCTGATGTTTTAAGTAACTTTCTCTTAGCCTATTAAGAGCTTTTTGTGAAGCTAAAGCTCCCTCAAATGTAAAGTTTAGTTTTGTTCTATAATGTGCCGTATAACAGAATAATTTATATGCTAAGGCTTCAATACCTTTTTCTTCTAACTGAGATATAGTATATACATTTCCCAGGCTTTTAGACATTTTCCCGCCATCCACCTGTAAAAATTCAACATGCATCCAATACCTGGCTGGGATTTTGCCAAATGCTCCTTTGCTCTGTGCTATTTCATTTTCATGATGTGTTGGTATATGGTCAACTCCACCTGTATGAATATCAAACAGTTCTCCTAAATATTTTCTAGACATAGCAGAACATTCTAAGTGCCAACCGGGATATGATAATCCCCAGGGACTATCCCATTTCATAATATGATTTTCTGGTGCTTTAATCCAAATTGCAAAATCATATGGATTTCTTTTTTCTGGATCCACCTCTACCCTTGCTCCTGCAATTTGATCTTCTACATTTCTGTTAGATAAAACTGGGTATTTATCTAATTTAGACACATCAAAATATATTGCTGTACTAGTTTCATAACCATATCCATTTTTTACGATTTCTTTTGCAAATTCTAACATTTCAGGTATATGTTCTGTAGCTTTAGCTATTATTTCTGGTCTCTCAATATTAAGTTTATCCATGTCTTTAAAAAAAGCCTCTGTATAAAATTTAGCTATTTCGTATGGGCTTTTGTTTTCCTTTCTTGCAGCTTTTTCCATCTTGTCTTCGCCCTCATCTGCATCAGATTCCAAATGTCCAACATCTGTAATATTCATTACATGTTTTAAGGTATACCCGTTATATTCTAAAACTCTTCTTAAATTGTCCATAAAAACATATGTCCTAAAATTTCCTATATGTGCATAATTATACACTGTTGGTCCGCACGAATATATTCTAACTTCGTTCCCATTTAAGGGAACAAAGTTACTCTTTTCTTTTGTCAAGGTGTTATATAGTTTAACTGTCATAAAACCTCCTTTTTAAACTACAGTATTTGTATCTACTACTGTGTTTGTTTCTACAGTTTCATTTGTTGGAGGTGTTACAGGCTCTTCTGGTACTGTATTTGTTGGCTCTTGTGGATCGGTTGGTTCTGTTGGTGGTACTTCTTCTGGTATATCATTTACTGTGATTATGATTGCTTCTCCTTTTTTTAGCAAAGTACCTTCAGCTACACTCTGTGCTAATACTACTCCATCTACTTTTGTATTATCAGTTGAATATTCAACTGTAATTGTAAATTGTGCTAAAGCAGTTCTTGCTTGTTCTTCTGTCATTCCTACTACATTTACCACATTAGCAGTCATCGTTTCTTCTGTATGCACATCACAAGTTTCTGTTATTTCTTCATATTTATCTCCAGCTCTTGTAGTCCAATTTGGATTAATTTCTTTTTCTGGCGTAGACAAATATGTTTTTTCTTCTTTTTCTGGACAATATTCAGTAGCAAGTTTTCCTGTTTCCTTACATATTTCTACTTTTTTATGTCCGTCACAATCATCTGGTACTGTTCCTGAAACAAATACCTCTGTATATTTTCTGGTACACTCATCTGTCGCTACTTTTCCAGAATCCATACATATTGTAGCTGTTACTATATTATCTGGTCTCTCAAATCTTTTACCCTCCAAGTCTTCATGAACTTCATCCATTACTGCTGCCCATAAAGTCATTGCTGGATTATATATATTTGGAATTTTAATAGTCTCTGGTGTATCAAATCCAAACCAAGTTGCTGCTGCATAATATGGTGTAAATCCACATAACCATCTGTCCTTAACTTGATTTGTCGTTCCTGTTTTTGCAGCTACATCCATGCCTGAAATTCCACACTGCCATGCTGTTCCATCTGTTCCAGTTACTGGTGAAGTTAATATGCTTGATAAAACATATGCATTACCTTCTGACATTACTCTTCTAGTTTCTTGTTCAGCTTCTAATATGACATTTCCATCTGCATCTTCCACTTTTGTATAGAAGGTAGGTTCAATGTATTCTCCACCATTTGCAATTGCTGCATAGGCTGCCGCCATCTGCAATGGAGTAGTACCACTAGCAGTTCCTCCTAAGGCTAAGGCTAATACTTCATCACCTACACCACCAAATTGTGTCATACCAACCTCATGTAAGAAATCTATTGCCTTATCAACTCCTAGATTTGACAAAATTTTGATATTTACTATATTTGATGATTTTTCTATTGCTTTTCTTACTGTAATTAATCCATCATATCCTGTTGAATTACTTGGTGGATAATCCGGAAATGTAGTTGGTGAATCATCATATACAGTAGCGGCTGTTATTACACCTTCCTCTAATGCTGGTGCTACTGCTGCTAAAGGTTTGAAGGAAGAACCAGCTTGCCTTCCACCATTTGCCATTGATGTTGCTCTATTTGTTCCATAGGTTGGTGAATCATCTCCAAGCCCTCCAACTTCTGCAACAACTTGACCAGTTGAGTGGTCTATTATAACCATGCCGGCTTGTGAATGCTCATCATTTTTCTTGCCATCTTCTGTTGTAGCAGCTTTTAAATACTTATCTTTTAAGAATTCCTTTTCCATTATATCTTGTATGTCTGGATCTTGTGTTGTATAAATCTTATATCCATTATTATATACCCTTGCCTCTGCTGCTTCTCTATCTATATCATATTCTTCCATTAAGTCTTCTACAACTTGATTTATTGCATCTTGCTCTAAGAAAGATAAATCAGATGAACTTGCAAATTCTCCTTGTTTAAACTTTAATCCTGCATCTACTTCTGCTATAGCTTCATCATATTCTTCTTGAGTAATAAATGGTACTCCGTTTTCATCTTTAACTTCAAGCATTTTACCTAAAACCAGTTTTGTTTTATTATTTATAGTCTCTGTTTTATCTTCTTCTCCAAAGGGATTATAATAGTTTGGAGAGTCATTAATTCCTGCCATAAAAGCCGCTTCTGCTAGGCTTAAATCTTTTGCATGTTTATTAAAATAGTATTTTGCTCCACTTTCAACACCACAAATTTGTTGTCCACCTACAAATATTTCATTTAAGTATAACTCTAATATTTGTTTTTTTGATAGCATTTTTTCTACTTTATACGCACGCGACCATTCTCTTATTTTTCTTGCCACACTGTCATCATCATCTTCTTTTAAGTTTTTAACCAATTGCTGTGTAATTGTACTTCCACCAAAGGATGAATTTCCTCCATTAAGAATATATGTAACAATTGCACCTGCAGTTCTATATAAATCTATTCCGCTATGTTCATAAAATCTTTCATCTTCTATTGCCACATAAGCTTTTGGAATATATTCACCCATTTCAGATAATGGAATGATTTTTCTATTTTCCTCTCCTCTAAGCTCATGCAACAAATCCCCATTAATATCATATGTAGATGAGTTCTGCATTTTTATTATTAAGTCTTCTTCAGTCATTTCCCAGGTATCTCCGAAGAAGATAGCTGCAAATACTCCTACACCTATTAAGAATAGCAGTATACATAATATGAAAAATATCTTAAAAAATAATCTTAGTTTTGGATGCTTTTTTTGTTTCTTTTCTTTTTTGTCTTTCTTGCCCTTTTTAACTTTCTTATCTTTCACTTCACTTACCTTTTTGGTTTCGTCCATATCTGAACTTCTTTTTCCTTTCTTTTTACTATCTTTTTTTTCTTCTTTTTTTGGTTGCTTTATTTCATACATTCTAGTTTTATCATCGTCTTTTGCCATGATAAACCTCCTTCGAATTATTAATCCTTTTAATAACTATGTTTATTTCATATTGTATAAAAAATTACTCATTTATTATATAATATATTAATAAAAAAAGAAAGCTTTTTAATAAATTTTTAATAATATGTTCACATTCCATCCATAATTTAAGGTTTAGAAATTTTGCTTTATATATAAAAAAACTGTATAATTTCTAATCTAATAAAAATTATACAGTACCAACCGTTTTTTATAGTTTTAATTCAATTCCTTTATATTTCTCATGAATATAAAGCCCTCAATTATATCCATTATAGAGTATATTAAAATTATTACTCCTAGAGTAACAATCAAGGCTCCTGGATAAAATGTAACATATAGTCCACCAATTATCATTAATACAGATAATATTAATACAAATGTCCATACTTTTTGGCTTACACTTCTTAATTTAAATGATAAATTAAGTCTTGTAAATCCGCTGTATATAATCCAAATGCCTATCATGATTCTAAATATGTTTTCTATTGTACTACTATATACTATAACCACTAGTCCTATTATTATTGATATAATGCCCCAGGCAATGTCATTTGTAAAAAGTGACGAATTTCCTTTTGTCACAAAATAATTTATTAATTTTATTATTCCCATTACAATAAAGAAAATCCCAAGTATTGTCGATATGAATTGCATTGTTGTTTGTGGATTATATATCATTACAATTCCTATGACAGCTAAAACTAATGAGGTAAGTATTGATGTCCACCCTGCTTTTTTCAAAAATTTTTCCATTTTTTATTCCTCCTATTTTTTATATATTATTGTAAGAAATCAAAAGAATTATTACAAAGAATTGTTGAGTTTTTACATTCTTGATTCTTTATAATAATTCTTTGTATGTTTTTTACGCTGTTGTAACATTATTTTTTGTTGTTATTCTTTTATTTGAGGTTACCTTTTTAGGCACCTCTCTATTATTATTTATTAAAATTTTAGGTGGTTCTCCATTTGCTACCGTTTCCTTAGTGATAATGCATTTTTCGATTTTTGGATTTGATGGAATTTCAAACATTATGTCTCTCATGATTTCTTCAATTATTGATCTTAATCCTCTTGCACCAGTTTTTCTTTCTATTGCTTTATCAACAATTAATTCTAAGGCTTCTTGCTCAAATTCAAGCTCCACATTGTCCATCTTAAATAATTTCTTATATTGTTTTACTAGAGCATTTTTTGGTTTTGTAACAATTTCAATTAAAGCATTTCTATCTAATTCTTCAAGTGTAGCAATAATTGGAAGACGTCCAACAAATTCAGGAATCATTCCAAATTTTAATAAATCTTGTGGCAGTAATTGTTCAAATACTTTATATTTATCCATGTCTTTATTGCTATCAATAACTGCTCCAAAGCCTATGGACTTTTTACCAATTCTATCTTTTACTATTTTCTCTAATCCTTCAAAAGCTCCTCCACAGATGAATAATATGTTTGAAGTATCAACTTGTATAAATTCTTGATGTGGATGTTTTCTTCCTCCTTGTGGTGGAACTGAAGCTACTGTTCCTTCTACTATTTTTAGTAATGCTTGTTGCACACCTTCACCACTCACATCTCGTGTAATAGATGGATTCTCTGATTTTCTTGAAATCTTGTCTATCTCATCTATATATATAATTCCTCTTTCTGCTTTTTCTATATCATAATCAGCTGCTTGAACTAGTTTAAGCAAAATATTTTCAACATCTTCACCGACATATCCAGCTTCGGTAAGAGTGGTTGCATCTGCTATTGCAAATGGTACTTTTAATATTTTAGCTAAAGTTTGTGCAAGTAAGGTTTTACCACAACCTGTAGGTCCAAGTAATAGCACATTACTTTTTTGTAACTCTACATCATCCTTTTTATCTTCTTGACTATTGATACGTTTATAGTGATTATATACTGCAACTGCTAAAGTTTTTTTAGCTTCTTCCTGCCCTATAACGTAACTATCTAAAATATCTTTAATTTCTGCTGGGCTAGGTAACTCTTCCTTATCTGCAAGTGTATATGTCATTTCAGTATCTTCATATAAATCGTCTTCTACTATATTTGAACAAACCTTAACGCAATCACTACAAATATATACGCCTGGTCCTGCAATAATTCTGTCAACTTCTTCTTGTGACTTTCCACAAAAAGAGCATCTAATATTTTTTTCTTTATTATTTGACATTTCAATTTCCTTTCAATCTTCAAAATCACTTTCTTTTATCCATAATACCATCAATCAAACCATACTTAAGTGCCTCTTCAGCTGTCATATAATTATCTCTTTCTGTATCCTTCATAATTACGTCTAGTGGTTGACCTGTTCTATCACTTAAAAGTTTATTTAATTTTTCTCTAGTTTTAACCATATGGTCTGCATGAATCTTTATTTCTGTGGTTTGTCCTGAAAGTCCTCCACCTGCTATTAGTGGTTGATGTATTAGTATTTCTGCATTTGGTGTTGCAAATCTTTTTCCTTTTTCTCCTGAAGCCAAAAGCACTGCCCCCATACTTGCTGCCATACCTATACAAATTGTTGATACTGGGCATTTGATATAATTCATGGTGTCGACAATTCCCATACCGTCTGTGATTGATCCTCCTGGGCTATTGATATATAAATTAATTTCCCTATCTGGATCTTCAGATTCCAGGAATAACAACTGTGCAATAACTAAGCTTGCAGAGGTTTGATTTACATCTTCTCCTAAAAATATAATTCTGTCTTTTAACAATCTTGAGAAAATATCATAAGATCTTTCTCCTTTTGCTGTTTGTTCTATAACATATGGAACTAAACTATTTCTTTCCATAAAAATTCCTCCTTTAAATTTTATTCTTATATTCTAAACCATAAAAAGTTAGTGGTCAATATTTTTATAAAATAATAAAACAAATTTCCCCCTAACTTTTATATAAATTATTTCTTTTTAGCATTTTTTACGATAAAGTCTATTGCCTTTTCTGTTTTCAAGCTTTCTGATATGTAATCTTTTAATTGTGCATTTTCAAGAAGTTCTTCTTCTTTTCTACCATATTGTTTTGCCATTTCTTTTACTTTATCTGTAACTTCGTCTGGTGTAGCTTCTATTTTTTCTGCTTTAACTATAGCTTCTAATACTAATCTTGATTTAACAGATTTTTCTGCTTGCTCTTTAAAGTTAGCTCTAATATCTTCTTCTGTTTTTCCCATAATTTGAAGATATTGTTGTAAATTCAATCCTTGGTATGATAATCTTGTCTCCATGTCCCTTACCATATTGTCAATTTCCATTTCTATCATTCCATTTGGAATATCTAATTTAGTATTATCGCAAACTACCTTTATTGCTGCTTCTTCTGTCTCATATTTTGCTTTTTCTGCGTTTTCTGTATCTAGCTTCTCTTTTATACTATTCTTTAATTCTTCTAGTGTGTCAAATTCGCTAACATCTTTTGCAAATTCGTCATCTATTTTTGGTAATTCTTTTTTCTTGATTTCATGTAATTTTACTTTAAATACTGCATCTCTTCCAGCTAAATCTTTTGAGAAATAATCCTCTGGGAATTTTACTTTAATGTCTTTTTCTTCTTCAAGTTTCATTCCTATTATTTGGTCTTCAAATCCAGGTATGAAAGTATTGCTTCCTATTTCTAATTCATGATTTTCTGCTTTTCCACCATCAAATTGAACTCCATCTATAGAGCCATCAAAATCTATTGTTGTGATGTCTCCTTTTTCTACTGGTCTGTCCTCTATAGTTACAAGTCTAGCATTTCTTTCTGCCATGTGTCCTAGTTCATGTTCAATATCTTTGTCTGATGTAGTATACTCAATTTTTTTGATTTCTATACCTTTATATTTTCCAAGTTCAACTTCTGGTTTAGTTTCAACTACTGCTGTAAATATTAATTCTTTTCCTTTTTCCATTTGAACTATATCTATTTCAGGTTTGCTAACTGCTTCTACCTTATTTTCTCTTATTGCCTCGTCATATATTTCTGGAACAAGTTCGTTAAAAGCATCTTCATAAAATATAGCTGAGCCATATTGTCTTTCAACTAATTGCATTGGTGCTTTTCCTTTTCTGAATCCAGGTATATTAAAGTATTTTGCTGTTTTTGCATATACCTTTTTCATTGCAGCTTCAAATTTTTCTGCTTCAATGTTAAAAGTTAATTTTACTTCATTTTTGTTTTCTGTATTTTCTACTTTTACGTTCATATTATTTCAAATCCTTTCACGTTAAATTTCTGATAAGCTTAATTATTATATCACATTATTTAAATTTTGCAATAGTTTACATATTTTTTTGTCAATATTTATATGAATTAGTTTGTTGCTTCGTCTAATACTTCATTTAACCAATCCTTAGACATCACTTCATTATTATTTGTTTCTGCATTAAACCACTTATCTAGATCATCTACTTCTGCATTAATTTTTTCGTTATTTTTATGCATTAAATCTGTAAAAACATTTACTCCATACACAAGCACTGCAGTTACTACAGCCACCAACAATATAATTCCTATAAACATTGGAATATTTATTTTTACATCTCTATACATTTTTTCTCTCCTATATTTTTATTAAATCAAAATCTAAATAATCTGCACTTACTAATTTGTATTCTATGCCTTCAAAATTTCCTTCTACTGCATCTCTATGTGAAGGGCCATGTAAGTGTCCGTAATAGCATCTGTGTATGTTGTATTTTTGTAATGTTTTCATAAATTCTGTTTTGCTATTTCCTAATACATCATTTTTATTTATTGGTGGATAATGTATGAATGCAATAATTTCTTTATCCTTTCCAAATTTTTTTAATCCATCTTTTATAGATAATTCTAATCTACCATTTTCTCTTTTGATCATCTTATTATCTTCTTCAGTATCTAATATATTCCAGCCTCTGGTTCCTACAATAATCTTATCTTCTGCAAGATAACTATTATTATATAAAAAGTCAATGTTTTTAAATCCATTTTCTTCTATAAAATTATTCATTTTTGAAATGGTAGTCCACCAATAATCATGATTTCCTTTTAACAAAACTTTATGTCCCGGCAAATTATTAAGATATTCAAAATCTAATCGAGTATCCTCTAAATACATCTCCCAAGAAAAGTCACCCGGAAGTATGATATAGTCTTCGTTATTTACTTTTTTTAGCCAATTATTTCTTATTTTTTCAGCATGATTTTCCCAATTGTCTCCAAATATATCCATTGGTTTGTCATGTAAAAAGGATAAATGCAAATCAGCTATTGCATATATTGCCATAATATATTCTCCTTTTTTGATTTTTATATCTTTAAATTTGGTACAGCATTAAGTTCCAGATCTGAAACTACTCCTGACATATATCTATAATATCCTGCTGATGCAATCATTGCAGCATTATCAGTACATAGGATTGGAGCTGGATAATATATTTTGTATCCTTGTTTTTCTAGTTCTATAAATTTCTTTCTTATATATGAATTAGCAGAAACTCCACCAGCTAACGCTATTATTTTTGTTCCTAATTGTTTAGATGCTTCTATACAATTATTTATCAAAATATCTGTAACATATTTTTCAAAACTAGCACATAGATCCGCTTTATTTATATCAGGATTTTTATGATGCAAATTTATAATCGCTGTTTTTATTCCACTAAAACTAAAATCTAAGCCCTCGATATGTGTTTTAGGAAGTTCTATACTTGCTTGTCCTTCTTGTGCGAGTTTGTCAACTTTTGGTCCTCCAGGATATCCAAGCCCTATAACTCTAGCTACTTTATCAAATGCCTCTCCAATAGCATCATCTCTAGTCTTTCCTATTATATCAAATTTATCATAATCCTGTATATGTACTAGATGGGTATGTCCTCCAGATATTATGAGGCATAAAAATGGTGGTTTTAATTCTTTATGGGTAATATAATTTGCTGCTATGTGACCTTCTATATGGTTTGTTCCTGTTAAAGGTTTGTTTAGAGCATAACTTAAGCCTTTTGCATATGATACTCCTACCAGCAAAGCTCCAACTAAGCCTGGTCCATATGTACATGCTATGTTGTCTATATCCTTGTATACAATTCCAGCTTGTTTTAAAGCCTCTTCCGTCACATCAGAAATAGCTTCTATATGATTTCTAGAAGCTATTTCTGGTACGACAC
>CALXWU010000024.1 GCA_944392505.1 uncultured Clostridia bacterium
CTTAATTATATACTTGAAAGGAGGAAACTATTGCTATTACTACATTTTTTGACTTTATCATAATGTAACACCATCGTTATAACTAGTGCAATTATGGTTATACCATTGGTTTTGGAAGTTAACATCAAGTGATTATTTGTAATTTTCTTTAGTTTTTTTAATTTCATTTTTTGAAACTCCTTTTCATAAAATTATTTTGAATTTTTATACATTATATATTCTTTGAAGATTTTTATCAATATTTTTAACATCTTTTTACTACTTTTTTCATTTTTTCAATTAGCAAAGTAAATATAATTTTGTAATTTTTTACACTCGTAAACTCAATAAATTAAAGCTAATCAAGGAAAAATTATGGGTTAAAATTGACAAACTACATCAGAGAATATGTTCGTCATATTATACAAAATTCTATTGCTTGACAATATTAATACCAAATAAATATTATTAAGATTGTTTTATTTTTATTTTAATATTATTTTTCAAAATCTTCCTCTCTCCTACTAGTATTCCCCGCTATTTTATGATATATTAGTATGTGTATTTATATATGTACTAATATTAAACAGAAGGGATTGATATACTATGTCATATAATTTTAATGAAATCGAAAAAAAATGGCAAGAATACTGGGATAAAAATGAGACATTTAAAACTGACGTATGGGATTTTTCTAGACCCAAATATTATGCATTAGATATGTTTCCATATCCATCTGGACAAGGTTTACATGTTGGTCATCCAGAAGGATATACGGCAACAGATATTATTTCTAGAATGAGAAGAATGCAGGGATATAATGTACTTCATCCAATGGGATGGGATGCATTTGGACTTCCCGCTGAACAATATGCAATAAAGACAGGAAATCATCCAGCTGGATTTACTGAAAAGAATATAGGGACATTTAAAAAACAGTTAAAAATGCTTGGTCTCTCATTTGATTGGAGTAGAGAAATATCTACTTGTGACCCTCATTATTACAAATGGACTCAATGGATCTTTAAACAACTATATAATGATGGACTTGCTAAACTAATTGAAATGCCTGTAAACTGGTGTGAAGGTTTAGGATGTGTTCTTTCAAATGATGAAGTTATTAATGGAAAAAGTGAAAGAGGTGGATTCCCTGTTGTTCGCAAAAATATGAAACAATGGGTAATGGACATTCCTAAATATGCAGAAGTTTTATTAAGTGGATTAGATGAACTTGATTGGCCCGAATCAACTAAAGAAATTCAAAGAAACTGGATTGGTAAATCAGTTGGTGCTGAAATTAAGTTTAAGATAGCGAAATCAAACAAAGGATTTACTGTATTTACAACTAGGGCAGACACTTTATTTGGTGCAACATATTGTGTACTTTCTCCTGAGCATGAATTAGTTGACGAAATTACTACTCCAGACCGAAAGGAAGCTGTAAAAGATTATAAAGCTATGGCAGCTGCTAAATCCGATTTAGAAAGAACCGAACTTAACAAAGAAAAGACTGGTTGCTTTACAGGTAGCTATGCTATAAATCCTGTAAATGGGAAAGAAATTCCAATTTGGATTTCAGATTATGTTTTAGCAACTTATGGTACTGGTGCTATTATGGCAGTCCCTGCACATGATGAAAGAGACTATGAATTTGCTAGCAAATTTGGTCTTGACATTATCCCTGTATTAGAAGGTGGAGATTTCTCAAAAGAAGCCTTTACTGGAGACGGAATACATATTAATTCTGATTTCTTAAATGGGCTTGGAAAACAAGAAGCAATTGATAAGATGATAGCTTGGCTTGAAGATAAAGGAATTGGAGATAAAAAGATAAATTATAAATTACGTGAATGGATATTCGCTCGACAACGTTATTGGGGTGAGCCTATTCCAATAGTGTTTACAGAAGGAGATGAAATACATGTTTTAGCTGATGAAGATTTACCATTAGTTTTACCAGAGCTTGAAGATTACGCTCCTTCTAAAACAGGTGCCTCACCTCTTGATAAAGCTACAGATTGGGTTAATACCACATTTGAAGGTAAACCTGCAAAACGTGAAACAAGTACAATGCCTGGCTCTGCCGGTTCTAGCTGGTATTTTTTAAGATATATTGATCCGCATAATGATAACGAAATAGCTGACCCTAAGCTTTTAAAACATTGGATGCCTGTAGACCTTTATGTCGGTGGTCCTGAACATGCTGTAGGCCATTTATTATATTCAAGATTTTGGAATAATTATTTATACAATAAAGGAATTGCACCTACAAAAGAACCATTTACCAAACTTCGCCATCAAGGTATGATACTTGGTTCAAATGGAGAAAAAATGAGTAAATCAAAAGGAAATGTTATAAATCCTGATGATATGGTAAAAGAATATGGCGCAGATGCATTAAGAATTTATGAAATGTTTATGGGGCCAATTGATGCAGCTAAGCCATGGGACCCAAATGGAATTGATGGATCTAAAAAATTCCTAGATAGAGTGTGGAGACTATTTGTAGAATCTGGTAAAGTTCAAGAAAAAGAAAATAAAAATTTAGAAAAAATATATAACTATACAGTTAAAAAAGTTACAAATGATTATGAGAGCATGTTCTTTAATACTGCGATTTCTCAAATGATGATATTTATAAATAATGCTACAAAAGAAGATATAGTCCCAAAAGAATATGTTGAAGGCTTTATAAAATTGCTTAGCCCAGTAGCACCACACATTGCAGAAGAAATATGGAATAAACTTGGTCATAATGATACAATCACGTATGAGTCTTGGCCTACTTATGATGAATCAAAATTAGTAGAAGATACTATAGAAATTCCTGTTCAAATAAATGGGAAAGTAAGAGCTACAATTGCTATTCCAGTAGATGCTACTGAAAGGCAAGTAAAGGAAATTGCACATTCAAATAGTAATATTCAGACACAACTTGAAGGAAAAATTACTGTAAAAGAAATATATGTAAAAAATAAAATTTATAATATAGTAGTAAAGTAAGTAAAACTTTTTGCATCAACTTCTAGTAGTCAAAATTGCAAATGTTTGTAACATTTTTGTAACATAAAAGTAATATTCTTGTAATATTACTTTTATGTTTTTTATAGTATAATGTTGATATATAAATTACTAAGGAGAAATACTTATGAGTATTGAATCAGAATTAAAAAAAGATGGCATTACCGTTATTGGTAAATTAGATACATTAAGTATAAATACAATGTCTAGAGATATAGCTGATAAGTTATGCAAGGCTTTCCCTGAACAAAACTTTATCTTTCAAAATCTGTTTATCTCATTATCAAGGATTCCAATGTATATAGCAGATATACCAGATGGCTTTGCAGAAGCTACATATTTTTATAAAAATTCCTCTATGTACTTCAAGAGGGGGCTTAGCTTAGATGAATTAGAAAAATTTGCAGTACATGAATTTATCCACTATTTACAAGAAATAAAAGATAAAAGAGGTAATTTAGTAAGATTAGGCTTATGTGATTTTGGAGATTTAAAAGTTTGTGGCATGGGCTTAAATGAAGGTGCAGTACAGCTTATGGCTTCAAAAGCTAACGGCACAAATGAAGAGATTGTGAAGTATTATGGAATTTCACTTCCAACAAATAGTCCTTCATATTATCCAATTTTGTGCAATTTAGTTAAACAAATGGCTTATATTACTGGAGATCAAGTTTTATATGATAGCACATTTTATGGTTCTAATACATTTAAAGAAACCTTCTCAAATTTGTGTGGAGTTAATAGCTTTCTTAAAATTCAAGCAAATTTAGATAAAATAATGGAAATAGAAGAAAAAGCTATAAAGTTGAATAATCGTTTAATGAGTGATGATTGTGAAGGTATGAAAGCACATAAAATCGCTAAGAAAATAGATGACTGCAAAGCTAAAATTAAAAATCTTTTCTTTGAAGCACAGAATTTAATTTATACCTCATATTTTAATAATCAATTTGCTAAACTATCTACTACAGCAGATATAGATGCATATAGAGTAAGATTATATAATTATAAAAACTATATTGGAATTTCAGATACTTATTCTGATTTTAATGATTTTTATATAAATAAAATGATGGATTTAGATAATAAATATGAGAGTATTATGAATAATACTAACCTAGTAGTTGTAAATACATCTAAGATTGCATCTTTCTTTAGAAAAATTCATGCTATTTTAGGAGCTAGTGTAGAATTAAGAAAATAGTAAATTTAAAGCTTAATACAAATAAAAAAGTCAAATTCTAATATGTAATAAATAAAGGTGTACCAAACTTTAATTTTTGTACACCTTTATTTATATTGTATATTTTCTCTATTTTTATCTCATGATTCTAATTTTTAATTATTTCTTATTCTGCTATTTTACCAATTATTGGTTTTCCGTCATAATTTACATATCCGCAATAATCTCCTTTTACAACCATTGCAAGCCCTTCTGAAAAGTCTGCATATCCATAAAGTATAACATTTTTTGCATCATAAATTGGTTCTATAACCATTTCTCCTTTTGTATTTATGTATCCACAGTTGTTCTCCTCAGCATTCATATCTGTAACTACAACAGCCATATCTTCAGAGAATGGAGATATGTAATCATATTGATAATCAACAATTAAATTACCTTTCTTGTCTATTACACCACATTTTCCATCTTCATTAGTAACTATTGCATATCCATTTTTAAATCCTGTAGTATTTTTGAATTGATAATCAATTACTAAATTTCCGTTTTTATCTATAAAACCGATATTCTCTCCATCTTCTGATACAGGTGCTAGGCCTTCTGAGAATTCGCCAGCTGCTTTATATTTCTGCTCTATAACCATTTCTTGTTTTGAGTTTACATATCCATAAAGTCTTTCAGAAAAATTACTTGAATTGTATTCTGCATTACTCTTTACTGCTAATCCTTCACTAGGATATTCTAAACCCAAATTATCTAATGAAAGTGCTACAACTTCATTTCCTTTTGAATCAATAAAACCTGTTTCACTTGTCCAATCACTCGCAATTTCACTTTCTACAAGTGCTACTCCATTTTTAAATTCTCTTATTCTATAGTATTTTCCAAATTCTACTACAGTTTTTCCAGTTTTGTCTATAACTCCCCAGTCTCCATCTTTATACACTCTTGCTACTCCATTTTGGAATCCTTCTTCTCCAATGTTGTCATATTCACATGGAATTACTTCATTACCTTTTAAATCTATAAATCCCATTTCTCCATCTTTTTGTACTATTGCTAATCCCTCTGAAAATGGCATGGCTCCTTCAAATTGATAATCAATTACAGTTCTTCCTTGTTTATCAATATATCCCCATTTTTCATCTTTTAATACAGGGGCTAATCCTTCTGAAAAACTAAGTGCGCCATCTAACTCTAAAGTTAAATCTCCTACCTTATTTACATATGTTCTTCCACTAGTACCTCTTACCACCAAAAATATAATTAGTGCAATTAAAAGAACTGCAGCAATAATTATGATTGGTAAAAATTTCTTAATCTTGTTTTTTCCTTGTACCTGCTCCTGTCCTACTTGTTTCTGTTCTGTCTCTTTAGCTTGATTTACCGTTTGTGTCTGAGTCACTACCTCATTTTCTTCATGTTTTTCATTTTGTTCATCCATATAACATCCTCCTAACTTATTTTTTAGTATACCAAAAACTTTGTGCTTTTTATATTATATCAAAACCATATAGAAAAATAAATACTTTTTTATATTTAATTTGCGCATCCAAATTGTTGTTACAATTTACATCAAATTTCTCTTTATTTCTTCTGCAGCATCTCTTCCTGCCCTTGCTGCCCAAGCCACTGTTCCTTTGTCTCCTGCTAAATCTCCTCCTGCATATACTTTTTCCCTTGATGTCCTATGCTTGTCATCCACTTCTATATAGCCCCATTTATTTAATTTCAAACCTAATTTTTCTACCACTTCTTTTTCTGGATTAGAGCCAAGTGCCATTATTACATAGTCCATATCTATCTGATAATTGCTTCCTTCAATATTAATCGGAACTTCTCTTGATTCTCCTTCTTTTTTTACGAGTTCAGTTTGTATACACTCTATTTTTTCTACTTTGTCATTCCCTAATATTTTTACTATGTTATTTTGAAATAAAAATTCAATGCCCTCTTTCTTTGCCTCTTCTATTTCTTTTTGTTCTGCTGGCATCTGCTTCTCTGCTCTTCTATATATAACATAAACATTTTCTGCTCCCAGTCTTTTTATTGTTCGGGAACAATCCATAGCAACATTGCCTCCACCAATTACAGCTACCTTTTTTCCTTTATATGAAGGATGATTATTGTGTTCTAATAAACTATTTCCTCCATATACTCCATCTAGTTCTTCACCTTCGATATTCATTTTAGATGGAATATTAGCACCAAATCCCAGAAATACTGCATCATAGTTTTTTTCCAACTCTTCTAATTTGATATCTTTTACTAGTTCTTTGTTATACTCTACTTTTATTCCAAAACTTAGTATTGCTTCTATTGTTTTGTTCAATATATCTTTATCTAGTCTAAAATCCGGTATCCCATGTGAAAGTATTCCTCCTAGCTTTTCGTATTTTTCATATATAGTAACTTTGGCCCCGCTTCTTGCTAAAAAACTACTACAGGTAAGTCCCGCTGGTCCTCCACCTACAACAGCCACTTTTTTTCCTTCTAATTCATCTGTTTTTTTAATATCTTTATACCAACCATTTTTTAAGGCTTCATCAAATACATAAGATTCAATTTCACCAATTTGAACTGGCTTTCCTTTTATTCCTCTTACACAACTTCCTTCACATTGTTTCATGTGTGGACATATTCTTCCACATATACTCCCTAAAACAGTTGTATTTAATAATACTTTATATGCTTCTTTTATATTTCCTTCTTTGGTTAACTTTATAAATGTTGGTATATCATTATTTAAAGGGCACCCTTTATTACTACATGGTTTCATAGGGCAATTTAAACAATATTCTGCATTTTCTTGTATTTTTTCTTTCATTTTTTATTCCTTTCACTATTTTTTCACTATTGATTATATATCATTTTAAATATTTTTTCACCTATTTGACCACTTATATTAATAATTAATCCATTAAGCATTTTATATTTTCTACTTGCTTTATATTTCAAAAATTTGCTGTTCTTCAAATTGTGGTAATTGCTTTTCTATACTTTTACAATAATTTATTATATTTGCAATATCATTAGAATCACCTTTTAATAGTAATTGACATGTGTCTCTACATGATTCTAAATATATATCTCCTGAGAAATCACCTCTTTTTGCATACGAATTATTTGTACATCCTAAAAAGCTTGCTAGCTTATCTCCTAATGCCTTCATGTTTCTCCCCATATCTAATCCTTCTTTTGTGTGACATTTTATTTTGTTAGTCTTCCCTGTTTTCTTCATATATGGATCATATTCTGAATTTAAATATGCTGTGATAAAAAGTTCTTCTCCTCTAATATCTCTTACTGCTTCAACAATAGTTCTAATTCTTTCTCTTTCTTCGTCCGAAATTTCTATTTTACCCTCAGCTATTCCTTTTATAATTTTATGGAAATAATCTGTTCTTTCTCCATATAGATTCGGGAAATATACACCAAAATTATTTCCTTCAATTACATTTCCAGCATATATCCTTTTCTTAGCATAAGAGTTATTTGATAATGCTAATTCAAAATCTTCATCTCTATACAATGCTGCCATTAAATCAATTATCTTTTCACTTTCCATAAAACACATATATGCTTTATCTACATATGAAGCCTCCTTGTGGTTTGCTAATACTCCATCACATGATGACCATGGTTTAAATCCCATGTTATCTAAATAAGCAACTACATTTACGAAATCTTTATCAATTGATGATTTTTGCATATGCCACCTCAATTTTAAGAACTTATTTCATTATATTTTCTCATAACTTCTTTTAAATCTTTCCAAAACTCTATTTTCTTATTTTCATCCCTTAGTAAAGCTGCAGGATGCCATGTAGGCATATATAATATTCCTTTTTTTTCTATCCAGTTTCCCCTTGAAGCTGTAATTCCATATTCTTTACCACATATATTTTTAAGTGCTGTACTACCTAAAAGTACAATAATCTTTGGTCTTACTAAAATAACTTGATTTCTTAAATAATCCAAACAAGCAGTAGCTTCGTCATCTTCTGGCACTCTATTTGCTGGTGGCCTACATTTCACTACATTTGCAATATATACACTATCTCTATCAATTCCTAGTCCTTCAAAAGCCTTGTTCATAAGCTGACCTGCTTTTCCCACAAATGGAATTCCTTGCTTGTCCTCGTCTGCTCCTGGTCCTTCTCCTATTAGCATTATATCTGCATTTTTATTTCCACAACCAAATACTATATTTAATCTACCTTGACATAACTTACACTTATTACAATTTTCAATTGAAGCTTCTAAATCTTCCCAATTATTATACATTTACTTTCCTCTTATTTCATTTTATAAAATTTTCTGTTATCTCTATTTTTCTTTCCTTGCTGGTATCTATTCGCGCTTTTCCGCCAACTGGTATTACAGTTTTCTTTTCAGTGTGTCCAAAATTATTTGATTTAATGATAGGGAAATTATACTTATCCTCTAATACATCTAAAAGTATCTTTTCTAGTGCAACACTTCCATCATAATTTCCTACCCATATACCTTTTATTTTATCAAAAACTCCATTTTGTTTCATATGATAAAAATAGTTTGCTGCAAGTTCTGGTGGAGTTTCCAAGCAAAATTCTTCTATAAACAAAATCTTATCTTGAAAGTCTATACTATATTCTCCACAAACCATTTCATTTGTTAAACTCAAATTGCCACCAACCAAGATTCCTTCTGCAATTCCTGCTTTTACTGTGATATACTCATCATCATCTTGTCCTAACTGCATATCCCCTTGCATAAATCTTTTTACCACTTCTTCATATGCATATGGTGTCGCCCATGAGGTTAGAGCTTTAAAAGTTGGCCCATTAAATGTAATCACTCCAGTTTTTGCGTAAATTGCATTTTCTATTGATGTACTATCACTAAAACCTATTAATGGTTTTGGATTAGCTTTAATTGCATCATAATCCAAATATTCAAATACACTATTTGAATTAAAGCCTCCGCTTACACAGAAAATCATTTTTACTTCTTTATCTTTAAACATTTCATTAATATCTTCTGCTTTTTCTTTTGGAGTTGCTCCATAGCCTAAGGTATTCTTAAATGCATTCTTTCCGAACTTAACTTTAAGTCCTGTACTTTCCATTAGTAGCACAGAATTATTAATTACTTCTAAATCGTCTTTATCAATTTTTGATGATGGAGCAATTACTCCAACTGTATCTCCTTTTTTTATTTTCTCAAACATAAGCCTTGCCTCTTTTTATAACGTTTACTAATATTATATTATCATTTTTTGTACTTAACATCAATATAAATATTTGAAAATCAGAATAGCTATTTCATCCCAATAAATGCTCCATTTCTGCCTGATGCTTCTTTATCCACTCTATATGAATGAAATAAATCAGAATTGCAAACTGTACACAAATTACTGTCAATTATGTTTTGCTCTTTTAATCCAATCTCCTGCAAAATAATTTTGTTAATTAGAGTAGTGTCTATATTATACTTTTGTACTCCTTCTAAAATCTTACCTTGTTCTATAATCTCATTTATCCTTCCTGTGTATTCAAATTCATTTTTAAACCTTTCCATTACATCTTGTTCTACCTCAAAATGGCATTTTCGTATACATGGGCTTATACAACAAATAATATCAAGTGGGTTACAACCGAATTCTTTAATCATTTTTTCTACTGCTTTCTTGCCTATTTTTTGTAATGTGCCCCTCCAACCAGAATGCACATCTGCAACTACTTTTTTATTATCATCATAAAAGAATAAAGAAGTGCAATCAGCAGATGTAGTACACAAAAATATATCTTTTTTATTTGTAATTAACCCATCAACATTTTCAAATTTTTCTTCTACATTATTCGCTACTTCAACTCTATCTGTGTGAGTCTGGTGTGGTTTTAAAATGTTTCTATAATCAAATTCAAGTGCATTTGCCACTTTTTTATAGCTTCCAATTAGTTCTGTCTTATCTTCATCTTTCACTTGAATATTTATATTATTCTTTCTTAAGGTATAACCATGCTTTAGCTTTGGATACTCCAATAACTTTTTAAACTGTATAAATTCAGTTCCATTAATGTTTTTGTGAATTATTGTGTCATTGGTTAGATTTTTCATTTAGTCAATTCTCCTTTTTATAATTATTTATCACTTTTGTTTAATAGTCCAAGTTTTCAAATATATCCTCTTTACTTGCATTACCTATATAATTGTACTCTTTTTTATAAATTCCTGTATTGAAATTGCAAATTGATTTGTATTTGCAATATTCACAAGGTGTTTGTCCTTGTTTTAATTTGTAATATGGTCTTATCCTAATATCTCCTGATAGAATTTCATTTCCAATTTGCTTTATTATTCTATTTGTGTATTTCTGCAAATTTTCAAACTGTTCTCTTGTTACTGTGTTGGCTCTATTTGATAAGTTTCCATCTTTATCAATATATGCTTGTACTATCTCGGAATTTCCCTTTTCTAATTTCTTGTCCATCATTTTTACTATATTCACATTTGCTAGAATTAATCCCTTCATTTTAAATTGTTTTCTTATTTCTTCTTGCAATTTCTCTTCGTCCATGTGCTTTGCGTCTTTTATGCTTGGATCTATTAGATTAAAATATAGCACACCTGCTGGCATTACATCTTCTATATTACACACTGCATCCAAATATGTTAGAAGTTGTAATTGGAGTCCTGCAACCACTTCATTTAAATTAATATCTTTTGCAGATGATTTATAGTCTATTATTCTTACATATTTTCCTTCTGGAGTTTTAGCAATATCTATTCTATCTATTTTTCCTGTAATTTCAACTTTTTTACCATTATCTAAATCAACTTGTATTGCCGGATATTCTTTTCCATTTTTAAACTCCAGCTCATGTCCCATTACTTCAAAATCACTATATTTTAAACTTTCTACAATGTATTTTATAGATTTTTTTACCACTTTTTTCAATCTGTTGGATAGTATTTTGTATTTTGGTATACTTGTAAAAATATAGTTTTGTTTTAGTCCCAATTTTTCCTCTATAATCTCATCTACTAATTCTTCCTCTTGCTCATCATCTATTTCTTTTACTTTTAGTCCATTTTCTTGTAATTTATCAAAAAAACTATCTATTACCTCATGCATGAATGTACCTGTATCTAAGGATTGTATTTTAAATTCTTCTCTTTCTGATAAATTCAATCCATATTTCAAGTAATACGAAAATGGACAAGCTTCATATTGTTCAAGTCTAGATACGCTTGTTTTTAATACATTTCCATATAGTTTTTCTAGGTTGCTCTTCTCTATCTTATTTGTTTCTATTGTATAGTTTAAGGCTTTTAGGCTAGTGTTTAATCTGTCTTTCCATTTTGGGTTATTTGAATAATAGTTGTATAATGAAAACCAAATCTCATCTATTTCTTTTCCATCTCTAAACTCACGTAATTGGTCTAATAACTCTTCAAATACATTTTCATCAGTAATTATTTGACTTTCCTTTTCAATTACATCACTCTTTTCCTGTAGTTTAGGAAATATCTTTTTAATTCTGTTTATTAAAATTGAGCTTCTTAAAGATTTACCCTCTAAATCAGATGAGGCATATGACAAATATACCTTCTCTTCTGCTGTAGAAAATGCTTTATATATATTAAAATTATCATCATATAGCTTTTCTAAAGTACCTTTTGCAAGTTCTACTCCTTTTTCTTTTAAAGTATTTCTGTCTTTATCATTGAAAAATCCTTCATTCGTATTAACACTTGGAAACCTTCCATCATTTAAGCCTATAATAAATACAGCTTTAACCTTATGGCTTCTTGACCTATCCACATCTCCCACAGTCACTTGGTCTTGTGTTCCCGGTATTTTACCAAGTCCTGCACTTCCAAGCCCTATTTTTAGAATGTCCGCATATTTCTCAAAACTAATATTTTTGTCGCCTAACACTAGAACAATTTCGTCAAATACCTCCATTATTAGTTTATAGCTGGTTTCATATTCTTTTGCTTTTTCTACTTCTCCTAGCTCTTCTAATTCTTTAATTTTCCTTTCCATATTTGCATCAATATGTTGTTCTACTAAAAATTCATATATTTTTATTGTAATTGACTTAACATCTTTTTTACTACTTAAAGCCTTTCTAAATTCTAATAATGGCTTAATCACTTTTTCCCTTATATGTAATATCTTTTCCTTTTCTTCATTAGTTTCTTTATAGAAATTCCAATCTCCATTATACCATTTAGAACCTTTAATTCCCCATCTTAAAACATAATTTTCAAGCACATATATGTCAGGTTCTTCTATTTCATTTACCAGTCCTGTTTTTAGATACTCAAGCACACTGCTACTCGACCAGTTTTTCGCAAATATATTTATTAGGGATAAAATATATTTAACCAATATATTTTGACTCAAATCCTTTTTTTCGTCTATAAATACAGGTATGTTGTATTTTGCAAATATCACTTTGCACAAGTTTGCATACCCTTCTAAATCTTTTGTAATAACAGAAATATCTTTATACCTATAATTATTATCTCTTGCAAGTTTTACTATATTTTCAGCAACATGCTCTATTTCTGAATATTGATTTTTTGCTAAGAATAACTCTATATTTTCTACTTTCTTCTCATACTTTTTATATGGAAATGCATAAATATTCTCTTCTAAAAAGTCAAGTTCATCATTTTTGTATCTATGTCTTTTATTCAAACAAATTGGCTCTTCTATTTCTACATTTTCCTCTTTTGCAAGGTTTATAATTCTGTTTAAGGTCTGTTTATTAGCATTAAAAACATCTACCTCTGGTTCATTTCCTATCTCCAGTTCATCTGTGCATACAGTTATATTTACCTCATGGGCTTTTTTTAGTAGCTTTCTTAGTATTTCATATTCTTGATGTGTAAATCCAACAAATTCATCTATGTAAATATCAGTATTATCAAAATCCTTAAAATATTCAAGTCTTTCTGCTAAAACCGTTAAGTTGTCATTCTCATCAATATACTTGCTAGATATCTGCTCTGCATATTTTTCATACACCTTAAGCATATCCTTTAGCTTAACCTTTAAATATTGGTCATCTGTATTCTCTATTGCATTTTTTAGATTTTCAACCGTGATTCCATGTTTCTTAAATTCTGTAATTTGTGTTCCAATAAGTTCAACATTTTCCGCTGTTTTTCCTATAAATTTTAAATTGTCTTTCTGTTCAGATAAAATATCATATATTATCATGGATTTCCCAGATGATGTTAAATTAGAAATATTTGCATTCCCAGTTTCTTTTAAAACTCTATATGCCATACGATTGAAGGTAAGTACCTCTGCCGAAATAACGGAAGGTGTAGAAATCGAGTCTAAAAGTTTTTTCTCTGCTGTAAATGAAAATTGCTCAGGTGTTATTACATATATTTTCCTGTTTCCATTTTCTATTTTTTTTGCTATCTCATTAAAAATATATGTACTTTTACCAGTTCCTGATTTTCCATATATGATTTTTAAACCCATTTGCTACACCTTTCTTTCTCAATTTTGTCCATTTTATTTTATCATACTTCATGAAAAAAATAAACGAAAAAGCTACAATCTTTCCGTTTATTTATATTTTGTTTAAAAGGCTCCGCCGCCACCTCCGGCGTCCTCCACCTCCGGAAAATCCACCACCTCCGGAGAATCCGCCTCCGGCGACCACTGCTTCCACTTCCACTGCCACTTCCGCTTCCACTGCCCAATTTTCCAATAAATGATCCATATTTTTTTACAAACCTTCTCCACTACTTTCAATTGTTGCTTCAATATTCATTTTTTCTATACTATAACTATCAGCCTTTACAGTTATTTGTAAGGTTATTAGAAATAATATAAAAAATAATATAGTAAAGAAAATCTTTTTTATAACTCTCATTTGTTACCCCTTTTATATTAAAATTTATTTGTAATTCTAAGTAAATTCATAGATATACTACCTATATTAAGAAGTATACTATAGCAAATCTTTAAACCTACAATTATTAAGCCGTGTCTCTCTTCCAGTAAAACAAATATTGTTGTGCTAACCCTTCTAAGTTTCCATATTTCTCTTTTGCAAGCTTTTCTATATCCCTTTTATTTACCTTTGTTTCGTCTTCATTTTTAATATATAGCTCATTCATGACTCTTCTTACCCATACATCTATTGGGAATACATCAAACCTTTTTAATGTAGAAAACAAAAGTATGCAATCTGCGACCTTTGGTCCGACTCCTGATAGGGTTAAAAGTGTATCTCTCACTTTTTGAGTGTCTTTCTCTTGGTGTAGCTCCTCTAAATCCACTTGTTTCTCCAATATTTTGTGTGTTGTCTCATATACACGCACATCTCTAAATCCTAGCCCTAAATTTCTCAAGTCTTCTACAGAAGCCTTTGATAAACTCTCTACTGTTGGAAAAGTATAATAATCTTTACCTTTCCATTCTATTTTATTCCCATATTTTTGAGATATTTTATTTATTATCCCTTTTATTCTAGGAATATTATTATTTGCTGATATTATGAAAGATATAATAGTTTCCCATAAATCTTGATTTAAAATTCTAATGCCGCTTCCATATTCAATGCTATTCGCCAAATATTTATCTATCTTAGCAAGTTTTTCTTTTATCTCTTCATAATTTCTGTTTAAATCAAAATAATCTGTGACTAACTCTTTTAAATTATCTGCACCAAAACTAGAAAATGTAATTGTGTTTTCCACTTTTTCCACATTAATAACATTGTTTTTCACAATTCCTGTATAACTACCATTGGGTTCTTCATCCCATCTAAAGCATTGCCCACATTCAAAAATATGTTTTGGTTCGAATGATTTTACATTTTTCAATATGTATTGTTGTTCTTGCATTTTAATAGTTTCCTTTCATTTTTTGTATTAAATCTATATTCATGCAGGTGGTTATTTTTTCCTTGTCCTACTTTTCATTGCATAATAAATAAAAGTATTATTCATACCTATATTATATAAATTTATTAAATTAGTGTCAATTAATTATTTTTGGAATTTCACTTAAATCCTTTTCCCCAGGCTTCTCTGGCACTAGAAATCACAATAAATGCTCTTGGATCTATTTCTTCTGCAATTTGCTTTATTTTCGCAATTTCGCCCCTTGATGCAACACACCATAGTATCATTTTCTTTTCTCTTGTATACATTCCTTTTGCATATATTGCTGTACTTCCTCTATCTAATTTTTGTCCTATTTCTTCTGATATTTCTTTATATTTATTTGAAACAATAAACATCGTCTTGGTAAAATATATTCCTTCAAATACAATATCAATCATTTTTCCGCTTAAATAAATTGCAATTGCTGAATAAAGTCCAACTTCAACTTCTCTAAAGAATACTACATTTAGTAGGACTATAGCAATATCAATTATTACAATTAGGTTACTTGCCCTATAATGTGGTTTAAATGATCGAATTATATATGAAAGCAAATCCGTTCCGCCTGTAGAAGCATTTGCTTTAAGTACAATAGCTGTGCCAAGCCCCATTAAAATTCCTCCATAGATGCAAGCAAGTAATCTGTCCTGCGTTAGAGGATTAAACTTTTCAAATATGTCAATTAAAGTAGAAAGTACAATCGTTCCAAATATTCCTTTTATTGCTATTTCTTTCCCCACTCTTATAATTGCTAAAATAAACAATGGTATATTAAGTATAAGCATAGTTGTTCCGAGAGGTAAACTAAATAGATAATATATAATTGTAGAAATACCAGCAAATCCTCCTGATGACAATTGATTAGGAAGTAAAAAAAATGAAGTTCCTGCCGCCATCAATGCACATCCTAAAATTATATACAATCCTTCTTTTATTATTTTTTTAGCTAGTATCTGATTACGAGTTAGTTTTTTTATTTTTTTCATAAAAAGTCACCTACTATTGGATTAAAAGTGTTTATAATTAATTGCATTTCTCGCAAAAAGCATTTAATTACTTTACTTATTTTTCACAATAATAGGTGGACTTATTCGTTAATTTATCATAAGATTATTCGTAAGACTCTATAATCTCTAGTTCAAAATTTCCGGGTTTAATCTTATCCTTTCTCTCTATTATCACTTCTACATCATATGTATCTTTAAGTTTTTCAATGTTTTCCTTTTTATGACCAATTATATTATTAATATTTGCCTCATTTGCAATTATCTTTACTTTTTTAACTTTTGCATTTATCTTCTTTATTTTCCCTACAATACTATCATACCACATGCTGGATTCCACTAGCTGTCTAAATGCAGGATGAAATGGACCTGCTAAAACACTACTATTTTTGGTGTTCGGATCTGTAATCTCTTCTGTATTTTGAAGTCCAATTCTTATTACCTTGATTTTATTTCTGTTGAACAAATCAACCGCTGCTTTACATCTTTCAACTGCTTGTCCTACTGTAAGAGGTACATATTCTCCTTTTTCATATTCGTCTGCAAGTTCTGTATCTTTAATAACTAATACAGGATAAATTCTTACTATTTTAGGCTTTAATTTTATTAATTCCTTAGCTGTATTTATATCATCTTGTTTTGTACTTTCTGGAAGTCCTACCATCATTTGGTGACCAAGAATAAAGCCATGTCTTCTAATTAATTTTGATGCGTTTTTTGTATCCTCAAAGGTATGCCCTCTCTTACATTTTTGAAGAATATAGTTATTTGTAGATTGTACCCCCAGTTCAATTGTTTTTACATGATATTTTTTCATCCTTTTTAAGATTTCTTTATCTATACAATCTGGTCTAGTAGAAATTCTAATGCTATTTACTTGTTTACTTTCTATATACTCTTGTGCTGCTTCAAGAAGCTCTATTTGCTTTTCTTTTTCAATTGCAGTAAAGCTTCCTCCGAAAAAGGCAACTTCTACATATTTGTTATCATCTCTAAAATTTTTCAAATAGTATTCTATTGTATCTTTAACATCTTTAGCTGTTACCATTTTAGTTTGCCCACTTATCCTTTTTTGATTGCAAAATGTGCAATTATTTGGGCAACCCAAATGTGGCACAAATATTGGAATTATATATTCTTTCTTCAAACACATCACCTCTTTCTTTTATTGGACAAAGGGGACACGTCTTTTTGTCCATGTTTTTAAACTTTTTTACCTTCTTTAATAAGACTCTTCGCCTTTGTTCAAGCTCTCCAATGCTTTACCTGCTGCATCCATCTCAGCATGTTTCTTAGTTCTACCTTCCCCAGTAGCAAGCATCTTTCCATCTGCCTCTACCTTTACTGTAAATATTTTATCATGATCTGGTCCAGTTTCTTTTATAACTGTATATTTAATGTCTATGTCTCCATTTTCTTGTAGTTTTTCTTGCAATACAGTTTTAAAGTCCTTCATACCTACATGTTTAGTTGAATTTTCAATTGCATCTTTTAAATTATTTATAATAAATTCTTCTGCTTTACTTAATCCTCCATCAAAATATATTGCTGCAATTGTAGCTTCTATGCTATCTGCAAGAATCGCTGGTTTAAACTTACCACCGCTATTTGCTTCGCTCTTACCGATTAAGATAAAATCACTAAAATTATGACTTTTTGCTACTTTATATAAGCTATCTTCACACACTACTTCTGCCCTAACTTTAGTCATTTCACCTTCTTTTAATTTTTTATAATTATTATAAATATACTTGCTAGATATAAATTCTAATATACTATCTCCTAAGAATTCCAGCTTTTCATTACTTTCCACCTTGTTTTCATAAGCATATGAAGTATGTGTTAAAGCTTTTCTTATCAGCTCTTTATTTTTGAATTTATACCCAATGCTCTTTTCCAATTTTTCAAAATTCATAATAAATC
Source organism: uncultured Clostridia bacterium (assembly GCA_944392505.1). GTDB lineage: Bacteria > Bacillota > Clostridia > TANB77 > CAG-508 > CALXVA01. Next base: position 18,019 of record CALXWU010000024.1, read on the forward strand.
ACGTTCCTTTTAAGTTGTTAATAAAGTTGCTATAGGTTTAATCATCCTCTTATTATCTTTAATCAATATATTTTATATTATACAATAAATTTAAAGAAAAAAGAAGCTTTTTGTGGAAAATAAATTTGCATAACAAAAAAACAAAGCAATCTATTTCGATTACTCTGTTTTCTTACTATGCTAAATGATCTTTAATATAGTCTACTACATCTCCTACAGTAACAACTTTTTCTGCATCTGCATCTGGTATTTCTATATCAAACTCTTCTTCAAGAGCCATTATTAATTCTACTATATCAAGTGAATC
>CALXWU010000025.1 GCA_944392505.1 uncultured Clostridia bacterium
ATTATATCATTTTCTCTTTTTAAAATCTATGAATTTAAGAAACATTAATAAAATTAATATCTTTTCAACTCTATACTAATCTTACATCTTCATTTACTTCACACCAGTTTAATAAGAAAAATTTTATTGAGCCACCGATGACTTACAACAGCAATTTTTTTCCTTCATACTCTTTTAATATTCTATCGAAGAACTCTGTCATTCGTTTTTTTGTCTCCTCCGCACTTTCCTTGTTTATTCATTTTAATTTTATCTAAAAATTTTTTATCCATATATACGCAATTAACTAATTTGCATTTACATATAATTTGACCATATTCCATTGAAATATCCGGTATTAACTTTAATAATTCTTGAATATGATTATCACTTCTTTTATAAGTGTTGTCCATGGCTCTATTATACTTAAAACTTTCATATTATCTATATCTCTCTCAATTCTCTTCATTTTCAACAAATATTTTCAATGGTTCGTTTATATTTCTAGCTCTTTTTAAGTATTTACGAAATAGTCTTAAAAAGGTTTTTAATTTCTCTGGTAGCTCTTCCATAGAAGTCATTGCTTTGTAGTTTTTCCAATCCAAATCCCATCTGTTAACATATAATTTTCTATCCTTAAAAATATAGTAAATTTGGTATTTGTAATCCTCTATTACAACTCCGCATTTAAATGCCATTGGTTCATTGTCTGTGCTCTTTGTGAAAGAAAATGTAAATCTATTAGGTAGGTACTGTATATTTTTTGTGTTATATTTTAAATAAAATTCTTCATTACTAAAATACTCTAATAATTGTCTTGGTAAATAATTATCTTTATTTCTTTCCTTGGTTCTAATAGAAACTTCTTTTCTTTCCTCTGAGACATCTATGTTTTCTAGCTCTGTGGCTAATTTTTCGTAATCCTTTTCGCTTAATTCTTTATATGAAAAATTAAATAAGTCTCTATCTTTTATTAATTTAAACCATTCATCTGCAGAGTCAATATATTCGTCAAACCAATTTTCATACATAAATCTAAATAGCAATTTTGTTCTATTATATATTTCTTTTGCAGTCCATACTTTTTCTTCGGCAATCTTTTGTGCAGAACGAGAACCATATTTATATGCAAATTTTTCAGAATCTACAGTCATGTCTTTTTTTACTGGAAAACTGTAATTACTTAAACTAGCGTTTTCTGCTCCGCTGGATAATAAAAGCAAATTTCCAAGTGAATTAATTATTTTATTTTTTTCTTCTTCATTGTTCATATATTCACTAAATGCTTTCTTCCAATATTCAGTTGTAGGAGTTCGTGGTAAAACATGTTCAATAGATGCTGTAGTTATTTTATACCATTCAATAGGTTTTCCTTTTTCAATTTCAAGTGATTCATTGTATTCAAATAGAAAATATTTTAATCCGTTCCAATCATAATATGATGATCTTCTGTTTTTAATATATACTTCAAAGGCATCTAAGGCTTTCTGTATTCTTTCATGGCAAATATTTAAATCATGCTTATCAATACTATCCATCATTAAAGAGAATTTATTTCGCTTTTCAATATTTCCCTCAGCCTTTAATAATTCTTTTGCAGATGTGACTAAAAAGCTCATGTCATTTTTATCTTGCGCTATAATTCTATTGATGAATATAAATTGTTCTAATTTTTGATAAAACCTTACCTTCTCTTTTGCATCAATATTATCCTCTGCTAGCACCACCATCAAAGCAGTTTTTACAAATAATAAATTTCCTGGTAATCTTGATATTCTTTTTATCCATTCTAATTCTTCCTTAGATATTCTAAAAGAAATTTTCTCAGGAAGGTTAACTGCTGCCCAATACAAGCTATATTTTTCCAAACTGATAATATATGAATTTAAATAATTATAGGCTTCAGCATATTGATTACTACGGCATAAATTATAAAATGTTCCATTATCAACGGCAAATTCTTTTTCCAGAATATCTTTAATAAATATATCTCCTTTAGTTTTATCTAATCTTCCATAAACCATCCAATGAGCTTTCAAATATTCATCATCAGTTGCTTGAGTGTTATTATAATTCAAATTTTCATAGATTTTTTCCCATTTACTATTTATATTATCTTTTAATCTGTTACCATAATTATTAATGTCTTTTTTGAAAAATGTGGTTAGATACATTAGTCTGTTCTTTAGGAGTTCTAAATAAGTTAATTTCTTGCCTCTATTATTCATGGTTTCAAAAGTAACTCTTACATCAAATTCTTTTGTAACAAAATATATATTGAAAACCATACGATTTAAAATAATATCGAGAATTATAGGTATTTTCTCATCATCAAGATGATCAAGTTCATTTTCTATGTATTCAGCAGCATTGTTTATATTGGTTAGATACTGGTTATTATGTACTATGTTCTTATCATTTTGATATATTCTTTTTTCAAAATACTCTTGTTCTTCTTTTTTCTTGGTCGAATAACCAAATCTTTCAATTCCTGTATCATTTTCAAGAATTAGTTTTAAAGCCTTTAAATCAATGCCTTCTATATCATTCTCTTCTGTATAGTTAATTATGCTCTTTAAAGTTATAACTAAAGATGTGATACGTTGTTGTCCGTCAACTATATAAAAGGATTCAGTTTCAAGCAGATTCTCGTTTTCCTTATCACGTTCTTCTTTTATCTCGTCGAGTGCCAGCATACCTGTATAATGCTTTTTTTCGTCATTTTCTATACGATATAAGCTTATAATATCTTTCCATAATTCTTTAAACTCCTTGTCCCAGGAGTACCCTCTTTGATAATCAGGAATACGATAAAAATGATTCTCTGAAAATAATTCACTTAATGTGATTAGATTGTTTCCTTTGTCTTTATTATCAAGTATAGAATTTTTCATTTCTTCCTCCTACTATTATTATTTCAATTTATGTAGTTACTTCTATATTTCTTATGCAATAAGAAAAGTGGCTTTGTCACATAAAAATTTGACTTCGTAAATTTAAAAATCAGCTAGAATAGAACCTATTGTAGGAACTATTCTTAACTGATTTTTAAAAGTTATTTACATTCTTGTAAATAAAGGCTCTATTCCTTCTAATTTTAATCCTGCTTGTGGTTCTACTAAGTTCCAAGACTTACCTGCTATTTGTAAATATTTACGAATTTTTTCACATGCACTTGGCATAAAAGGTTCAAATATATTTGAGAGATTTGCTATAATTGTCGCACATGTGTAGATTGTATTATTAAATTCATTAATATCTTCTTTCTTTTGAAGCCAAGGTTTTTGTTCATCATAGTATTTATTTGCAATTTCTACCAGGTCCATTGCTATATTTGATGCTTCTTTGAATTCTAAGGTTTCTATTGCTTTTCCTACTGCTTTATATGTTTCTTCTATTTTTTTCTTTTTTTCAGAAGCTAATTTTCCATTTGGAATTTCTGCTAAATCTTTAAATTTTAAAGTTCTGTTTACTAGATTTCCGAATTTATTTAATAGTTCTCCATTATTAGTTGCAATTAAAGCATCTATTGTAAAATTAGCATCTTTTTTCTCGGGACCATTATTTATTAAGTAAAAACGTAATGGATCAACACCATATTGTTCTACCAATTCTATTGCTGGTGTTCCATTTCCTTTACTCTTAGAAATTTTTTCATCATTTATATTTAAGTATTCAGAGGAAACTATTGTATTTACTAAATGGCAATCTTCTTTTAGTGCCAAAAGCAATGCGTTAAATATAATGCTATGGAATACAATGTTATCTTTTCCATGCACCATGTATATTGTAGGATTATATTTTTCTTTCCAGAATTCTTCCCAGTTCAAACCTAATTCTTCACATTTTTTCATAGATGCAGTAACATATCCAAGCACAGCTTCAATCCATACATACATCTTTTTATTTTCATAACCTTCTACTGGAATATCTACACCCCAGTCCAGGTCTCTGGTTACTGCTCTATCAACTAAGCCTTGTTTTAAGTATTTATTTGTTTCGTTTTTCGCATTAACTCTCCATAAAGCATCATTCGCTTTTACATAATCTTCTATTTCTTTTTGGAATTTTGATAATGCTAGATAAAGGTTTTTGTTATCTTTTAATACTACTTTAGAGCCACATTCTAAGCAAACTCCATCTTTCATGTCTTCTATAGTTGGTACATATTGGCAACTATCACATTGATCAGCTTTAGTAATTTGTCCACATTTTGGACAAGTTATTTGAAGCTCTCTATCTGATAAGAATTTATTACAATGCTCACAATATGGTTGTGGTTCTATTCTTTCATAAATATATCCATTGTCATAAATTTTTCTGAATATCTTCATGGTTTCTTGTTTATGAAAATCTGTATCTGTATAAGTATACAAATCATATGAAAAATCGAATTTTTCTAATGTTTCTTTGTCTCTTTTGTGGTAATATTCTGCAATTTCTTTTGGACTTTTGTGTTCTTTTTTTGCTCTCTCGGTTATTGGTGTTCCATGACAGTCTGTACCAGATACAAACATCACGTTGTCACCTTTTAATCTAAAATATCTTGCAAGAATATCTCCTGGAATAAGGCCAGCTATATGCCCCAAATGTAAATCACTATTTGCATATGGCCAAGCTCCTCCTATTAATATATTTTTGCTCATACCTATCACTCCTTAAGTTAATATAGCAAAGTAATTATTTACTTTGCTATATTGAAAATTTTTTACACCTTATTCCAAAACCAGTCTAAACTGTTGTCTATACTCTTCTTTTTCTTAAATTTTGCCTCAATATCGTCTACCCATAAATATGAAACAAATGAAAGTAAGACAAATATCAAATCAAATACCATTGTAAAAATTAGATCTGAAAGTACGGATTCTTCTAGCTCTGTTCCTGTTGTGTACATTATTGTATGAACTACTAGTAATGCTACAAATACGAAAAGCATTATTGCAGTTAACACACTCTTTTTTGTTTCTTTTGCTAATATTAAAACTAGTACAAATAATAATGCCACAACTAAAAGTGTTACTGGATTTGTGAAATTTATCATTGGCATATTAAAACCTCCCTTTATATTATTAATTTAATTTTTTTTCAATTAATTTTGCGAGTTCTTCTGCTTTCGTTTTTATATATTCTTTATCAGTACCCTCTATCATTACTCTAACTAATGGTTCGGTACCAGAAGGTCTGATTAAAACTCTTCCATTGCCTGAAAATTCTTTTTCTAGTTTTTCTATTGCTTGTTTTATTTCTTCATCTTTATCATAATCATATTTTTTATCTCCAGCTACCTTAGCATTTACTAGCACTTGAGGATATATTTTTATTATATCACAAATTTCAGAAGCTGATTTATTTTTTTCTAAAATTATTTTTGTTAACATCAAAGAGGTTAGAATTCCATCACCTGTAGGGTTATAGTCTAGCATAATAATATGACCTGATTGTTCTCCTCCAAGATTATATCCTTCTTCTAGCATTTTTTCAAGTACATATCTATCTCCAACTTTTGTTTCTTCGAAATTAATTCCATTTTTCTCTGTATATTTCTTTAATCCTAAATTACTCATTACTGTAGCTACTAGAGTATCTTTATTTAATTTTCCTTTTTCTTTCATGTAGTTGGATATAACTGCTAAAAGAATGTCTCCATCTATTTCATTTCCCTTCTCATCAACAGCTAAACATCTATCTCCGTCACCATCATATGCAATTCCAAGATTACATTTATTTTCTACAACATATTTTTTTAATACATCAAGATGAGTTGAACCACAATTTTCATTTATATTTGTTCCATTAGGTGTATTATTTAAAATATAATGTTTAATTCCTAAGGCTGAAAAAACCTTTTCTGCTACAACTGAAGTTGCTCCATTTGCGGTATCTATTGCGACTACGAAATTCGACAAATCTAGTTTATCAAAATCTTCTTCAAAATTCTTTCTGAAGAAATATACATATTCATCTAATAAATCTGTACGAATTTCAGACACACCTATTTTTTCATTTACTGCTGATAACTCATCTAATTTGCCTGAATCCATCACTTCTTCTATTTCTTCTTCAAGCTCATCAGGAATTTTCATACCTTTATTACTAAAATATTTAACACCATTAAACTCATATGTATTATGTGATGCTGAAATAACCACACTTGCATCTGCTTTTAACTTTTTAGTTAAATATGCTACTCCGGGTGTAGGAAGTACACCTAAAATCTTTACATTTGCTCCATAGCTTAAGAAGCCAGCAACCATTGCACTTTCTATCAAGGTTCCAGATATACGTGTATCTCTACCTATTAAAATAGTTGGTGTATGATCTGAATGCTTAGATAAAACGTATGCACCTGCTTTTGCTACTCTATATACCAAATTAGGTGACAATTCAGTATTCGCAATTCTTCTAATTCCATCTGTCCCAAAATATTTTCTCATTACTTTTACCTCTTTCTATAATTTGCTATTCAAATTTGTTTTTGTTTGTGATAGTAAAAAGTTATATTTCTATCACAAGAATTATTATACTATATATTATAAAATATTCAAGTATTTCGTTCGTTTTTTTTGCATGCTACATTTTATCTGGCATTTGTATTCCTAAAAGACCTGCACCGGTTTTTAAAATGATACTAGTACAATATGTTAAATATATTCTTGCATTTTGAGTTTCCATATCATCACACATGATTTTATTCTCATTATAAAAACTACTAAACAATTGTGCTATATTTATTAAATATCTTGAAATAATGTAAGGCTCATTCTTTTCAGCAGATTGCTTAACAATTTCTCCAAATGAATACATTTCTTTGATTAAATTTATTGAAGCTTCATCTTGTAGAAGTTCAATTTTTATATTAGAAAGACTAGGTAACTCTCCTACCTTTTCTAATATACTGTTGGTTCTTACATACATATATTGTAGATATGGTCCTGTTTCTCCGTTGAAATTAAGCATTGTATCCCAATCAAATATTTCATCTTTTATTCTGCTATTATATAGATCATTGAAAATCACCGCACCAATTCCAACTTTTTTAGCAATTTCTTCTTTATTCTCTAAGTTAGGGTTTTTCTCTTCAATTATTTTTGCCGACCTTGAAATGGCTTCTTTCAATAAATCTTCAAGTTTAATTATATTTCCACCTCTTGTTGACATTGTACCGGTTTTTGACTGAACCATTCCGAATGGAACATGTATTAAGTTATCTGTATATTTTTTATCTAAGCCAAGAAGTTTTGCCACTTCAAATAGCTGCTTAAAATGAAGTATTTGTTCATATGAGGTTACATATATAGCTTTAGTGAAATCATATGTCCTTGCTCTATACATAATAGCTGCCAAATCACGTGTTGCATATGTAGTAGAACCATTTGATTTTTCTATTATACATGGTGGCATATTGTATTCATCTAAGTTAATTACTTTAGCACCTTCTGATTCAACTAATTTCCCGCTTTTTTCTAATATTTCAATGACTTCACCCATTTTATCAGAATAAAATGCTTCACCGTTCCATGAATCAAATTTTACACCTAATAAATCATAGACCTTTTGAAATTCTTTTAAGCTCAAATCTCTAAATTTTTGCCATAATTCAGTACAGTATGGATCTCCTTCTTCTAGTTTTTTAAAGTTATTTCTGCATGCCTCAAGAACGCTTTCATCTTCTTTGCAAAGATTGTTTATGCGTATATAAATTTTTGTAAGTTCATCAATTGGGTTTTCTTCAATATTATACTCTGCTCCCCATCTTTTATATCCTTCAATAAGTTTTCCAAATTGTGTTCCATAATCTCCTAAATGATTTATTCCAACTACATCATATCCTAAGAATTTGTAAATTTTATATAATGCTCCTCCAATTACTGTTGAACGCAAATGCCCAATATGAAATGGTTTAGCAATATTAGGTGAAGAATAGTCAATTACTATAGTTTTATTTTCTCCCAAATTACTACTTCCATATGCTTCTTTTTTAGCGTTTATTTCTTCAAAAAGTGTTGAAGTTAAAGGTAATGTGTTTATATAAAAATTTAAATAACCATTAACTACTTCAATTTTTGTTACAATATTCTCTGAAATATTCAATTTTTCTTTTATATCATTTGCTATCATTTGTGGTGCTTTTTTCATTTCTTTAGCAAGTTTAAAACATGGAAGCGAGTAATCTCCCATTTCTTTGTTGGTAGGTATTTCAATATATTCTTCTATGTTTTCAATATTTGTTACTTTTTTTAGTTCTTCTGCTATTATTTTTTTAAAGTCTAACATTTTTCTTCCCTCTCTTTTTCTACTTAGCAAATAATTGTGCTTGGAATTCCTTTATTTGTCAAGCTCTAATCTCCTAAATTAATTCCAATAGCTCTTGCAGTCTTTACAAGTTCATCATCCATAGTTACTTTTCTTAAATTGCTTTCTTTAGTATTCCCTGATACAGCTCCAATCTTTTTATTGTTTCCTACTACATCTTCAAGAGAAACGTAATCTAATTTTCCGTTCTTTATTACAGTTAATACGTTAAATTTACCTTCTAATGCCAGCTCCATTGCTTTTGTTCCATATTTCGTTGAAAGCACTCTATCAAAAGCTGTCGGAGTTCCACCTCTTTGCATATATCCTAAAACAGTACATCTAGCCTCTAAACCTGTTAATTCTTCTAATTGCTTAGCCACTTGTTCTCCAATTCCACCAAGCTTTGTGTTGTCTACTCCAGTTCCATTGTTTCTTACATCTTTAATTTCCATTTCTCCGCCTTTAGGTCTTGCACCTTCTGCTACAACAACTATACTAAATGATTTGCCTCTGTTTTTTCTGTTTATAACCTTTCTTGCTGCACTTTCTATATCATATGGTATCTCTGGAATCAAAGCAACATCTGCTCCTCCCGCAATCGCTGATTCTAGTGCAATCCAGCCTGCATATCTTCCCATTACTTCTAACACCATAATTCTATGATGTGTTTCTCCTGTAGAATGGAGCCTATCAATCGCTTCAGTTGCAACAGAAACGGCAGTGTTATACCCAAAGGTAATTTCTGTGCATGCAACATCATTATCTATTGTTTTGGGAACACCTATTACATTTATTCCTTTTAAGGATAAATCTCTCGCAGATTTTTGTGTACCATCTCCTCCTAGAGTAAATAGGCAATCTATTTCATCTTTTTTAATATTTTCTACACATATATCTGATAAATCTTTATATACAGTTTGTCCATTTTCTTCTACTGGGTAATTAAATACATTTGCATTAGTAGAAGAGCCAATTATTGAACCACCTTTAGGTAATATTCCAACAGCATTTCCTGTTGAACTTGTACCAAGTCTAATTATATTATTGTTTAATAATCCTCTATATCCATCTATATATCCATAACATTCTACTCCTGTATTTTCAGCAGTTTTTATTATTGCTCTAATAACCGCATTAAATCCAGAAACGTCTCCGCCGTTAGCCAAAATCGCTACTTTTTTTAACATATTCACTTCTTTCCTTTCTTTTGCAATATTTTTACTTATATTATTATACCAATAAATAAAAAAATTACAACTAAAAAGTTGCAATTTTTAATAATTTACTTATTCATTATATGTATATTTGCAATATCCGCTTCCAACTCCCTGGTTATGATATTCTGTATTTGAGCAATTTCTTCCTTCTCTAAATCATCACCTTTAACAATTATATTTATACTTTCTCCATTAATAAATATTACTAAATCCTCAATGCCTTTAGTTTTAATCAAATTTTCTGCTATCATAATAGCATTCTGTTCATTATTTAATTTAATTATTTCTTCTTGAGCCGTTTTCTTCTGTGCTTCACTTACATTTGAATTATTTAATATATCCTGATAATTTTCTATTCGCTCTGAATACATTGTATCTCTTTCCAGACGTGAGTTTGTGAAATATTCATCTACAGTAATTGTAGCTGTTTCTACTGTATTTGATATTGTATTTGTACTTATGCTATTCGTATTTGTCTCATTAATGTTATTTACTATTTCATTTGAATTAGTTGGTATATTATTTCCTGAATTATTTTCTGTTATGCTATTAGCTATGACATTTTCCTCAGCTACATTTGCACTAACAAGTTTTGCATCTCCTATACTTGCCATTTCTTCTGAATCCGCAATAACTCCTGTTTCTAAGGTACTATTGTTACTTTCATTATTTGTATAACTTAAATATCCTGCTGCTATAATCATAAGACCTATTACAAAAACTACAATTTGATTTTTCTTAATAATATTTTTCATAAACACTTCTCGTATAATAAATCATTATACGAAACTCCTTTCTTAATACTATATAGATTTCATTACAATTCTATATTTTTTAAACATTTTCACTTTAATTATTAAATATAATCCGAGTTTTTAACTAGCCATTTGAAAAACCTGAATTTTATGTGTTGCAAGACCTGTTACTGCCCCAACTGCCTGTATAATGTTAGTCTTTACTGTTGGATCTCCTGCACCTTCGGCAGTTACTATGGCTCCCTCTATGCTGGGGCTTATAATGCTTTGTGTTATTAGTTTTTTTCCATTGTCATCTTCTTCATATACTACTTCCTTTTTCACATCTGTTTGAGTAACTTTCCTGGTACCACCTTCACTATCTGTTTCTTCAGTATTTTCTTCTGTACTTTCTTCATTATATACAGGAACCGTTTTACTGGTTTCAGAATATGTAATCATAACTTTAACTTTTCCCACACCATTTATTTTTGACAAAATTTCTTCTAGATTTGAAACAATATCATTTTGAGAAGTACTATTATTCTCTTCCTTCGTCACTTCCTGATGTGTTTGGGCTAGTCTTTTATTCGCATCTGTTGTTTGTTTATCATTAGTATTACTACTATCATCACCATTCCAAATTACATTGATTACTATTAAAGTTATTACTAATATAACTATAAATACAACTATATTTTCTAATCTTTTTTTGTTTGATTCTCCTTCCTTCTTAGCGAATAGGGTTTTTAATTTTTCTTTTAACATAATTAATCACACTACCTCCTAACTGTAGATTTGTAATAATCGTGCTTTATCATTTTAAATACCTTATATTTAGGTTATCACGGTTGCCTATAAACCTTTTAATTTATAGTTATACTACTTACGTTAACTTCATATACACTACTTAAATATTCTTTTAATTCTTGTTTTTTCGAATAAGACAATTGGCTCTTATTGTCGTTATCTTCTTCACTTTTTTCTTCAGTATCAGTTTTTTCGCTTCCAATATTCACTTCTACTTTTTCAACCTGTTCTACTGGCTCTATTGTATTCTCTATAATATTCTGTTCATTATCTTCACCACTATTTTCTTCAGGATTGCTTATATTCTCGTTTTCTTCTACGCTTAAATTTATATATTGTATCTTATAAGTCTCATCATCAGTTACTCCAACATCAATACTTTTTACATTATATCCTTTTGCCTCTATTTTTGTTTTCATATCACTTTTTATTCCAGATAAATACACCTTCATAATATTATCTTGATTATCATTTTGTATTGTATTCTGAGCCTTTGCTGCCTCTTCTGCCTCTACAATGTATTTATCTAGTTCTAATACCTCCGAAACTTGTATACTCTCTCCCGTAAATTTAGTAATTATTGGTGACACTATAGTAAATAGAACATATATACCAATAACCATTTTTATGTATTTTTTGCTATTACCTTCTGGAAGTATCATTTCTATAACTGTACCGATTATTACTGCAATGATTATTCCTCCTGCCCAATCGCTAATCCAATCCATGCTCTCACCTCTATTTTTTGGTTTCATTTACAGCATTTTGCCAAGGATATGTCAGACTGCTTTTCAACCCACTTTAGTTTTACTCTTTGCTCTTTACAAGGTGTGTCCCCAAAAACGAACAACTATGTGGTTTTAACGCCTGTCCCCAAAAACGACATTACCTATACATTAATCCACTATTTGAGATCTTTACTACTAATGTGGTTCCTATAATGAACATTACTGATATGCTACACATAATTGCAAGAAGTGTTTTGAAGGTGTCACCCATTTGTTCTAGTAAAGAAATTATTTTTGAATCTGCTATTGGTTGGCATAGTGCTGCTCCTAGATAATATATTGCCATCAGGACTACTAATTTTACTATTGGCAAGATCGTTATACCTAATAGAATAACTATCCCTACAATTCCAGTTGCATTTTTTAGTATAGAACTACAACCTATTACTGTGTCTACTGCATCTCCTAAGATTTTTCCTACTACTGGAATAAAACTTGAAACTGCTGCTTTTGCAGTTTTGGCTGTAACGCCATCCACACTACTACTTAATGTTCCTTCTACTGATACAATACCAACAAATAAAGTGAGTGCTACTCCTAATATCCATACAACACTACTCTTAAAAAATTTAGATAGTTTATCTATTTGAATTCTATCTGATATTTTTGATACTATACCAAGTGATGTAGATATGAGGACTAAGGGTATAATAATGCCTGTTATGAAGTTTCCCATGAAGGTTATAATAAAAAGTATTATTGGCTGTAGTAAATTTGCTGATACAATACTTCCAGTAGTAATCATAAGTGTTATCATTATTGGAATTAAGGAATTCATAAAACCAACTAAACTTTGTATTGAGTCTTTTACAATATCTAGAATTTGTACAAAATTTGTCATTATTAATGCTACTATCAAGATGTATTGTACGTAATATGTAATTTGAGCTATTCCTTTATTTTCTAATCCTTCACTTATGTTCTTCAATATGCTATGTATTACTATGATAACTAAGATGCTTACAAGTACTGTTAGAGCATCAAATGCTTCTCCTCCGAATTGCTTTGAAAATGCTTTTTATAATTGTTTCATTATCAATATCTCCTGTTATCGCAGAAGAAAAAAGTTCTCCCATATCTATGTCTGTATATATCTCTTCTGTATACTTGTCCGCTTCTTCTATAAATGAATTAATGTTTAATGAGTCTTGCTGTGATTTTAATATATCTTCTGTACTAATACTATTTTCAGTTGCATACACCATATTGGGAATTATTAGTAGTAGAATTAGGACAATTAGAGACAGGTGTTTTTGTGACAAAAAGGATAAAAAGGGACAGGTGTTCATATTAAAAATATGCATATTTAGATCCCTCCAATATATATTTTCTTTCTAAAAAAGTTTATGGCAATATTTCTACAATGGTTTCTAATAGACTAGATATTATTGGTATGGACATTGATACTATAATAACCTTTCCTCCCATATCTACTTTATTGGCAATTGCTGATTCCCCCGAATCTTTGCAAATGCTTACTGCAAATTCTGTTAAGAAAGCAATTCCTGTGATCTTTATTAATAGAGTTAAAAATTCGTTGTTTATTGCTGTTTTATTTGATAAAGAAGTTAATAGATTGATTATCCCACCTATTTTATCCATAATGAATAATAAAATTAATGCACCTGCTAGAAGAGAAACGTATAAAGTGAATTCTGGTTTATATTGTCTTACTATTATAATGATTATTAAAGAGATTAAGCCTACTCCTATAATCTTAATTACATCCATAATAATATTAATTCCTTCCTTACAATCCAAACATTGTTCTGACTGAATCGAATAATGTGCTAATTTCCTTTATCACAAGAGTAAGTACAATCACTAATCCAGCAAGTGTAGTCATCATAGCTTGATCTTCTCTTCCTGCTCTTACTAAAACCTGATGCAAAACTGCTACTAAAATTCCTATTGCTGCTATTTTAAATAATAAATCTATATCCATAATAATTTTCCTTTCAAATCAAACTTATTCTTGTTATTACATAATTTATTAATTAATTTTTTAGGTATTTATTTAAAATTCCATAAATATTATACTAAGATTATGACTACAGCCAATCCAACTACTCCACCTAATGTTTTATATAGCTTCTCATTTTTCTGTTTTTCTCTTTCTGCTACCTCTATTTGTGTATTTAAAAAGTTTTGCACCAGCTTTATTTCGCTTATTTGGCCTTCTAGATCTGTTTTTCCAAGCATTCTTCCCAAGTTCTTAATTATACTTTTATCTTCATCTGTTAAACTGGTTTCTGTTTTCTCTATAACTTCTTCCCAAGCTTCCCCTGCTGCTTTTTCTTTCATGTTTTCAGAAGCGGTTCTAAATATTTTCCCTATATTTCCATTTATGTTATTGCCTATTTCACTAAAAGTTTCAGGAACTGATTCATATGTAAATTTAATTTTTGTTAAGAACACATTAAGTGCATTTTTCATTTCTTTTAATTCATCAACTCTATTAGAATATTTTTTGGCAATAATTTTTCCTGCCTTTAAGCTACTTAAAAAGATTAAAAATAAAATAAATAATTTAATAAAAAACATTTTATGCCCCCTTTATTTAATTGGTTATATTTATTAAAGATTAATAACTAGCTTTCCGCCACTTGTGTTTTACTGTTATATATGAGCTTGATGCTTCTATCTTTTTCAATCAACAATATTCTTTCTATTATTCCTAAATCATATAACTTACTTAAAATTGGATTTAAAGTAATATCCTTTAAACTATCTCCATGCGCTGTAAATATTCCCTTTATTCCAGACGTTATGGCATAATTAATTGCTTCTATATCTTCTCTAGTACCTATTTCATCTGCTGCTATAACACTTGGATTCATTGATCTAACTAGCATTTTCATTCCCAAGTCTTTTGAAATATTCTCCAAAATATCAATTCTTTCTCCTAAATCATTTTGTGGAATTCCTTTGTACATTGCTGCAATCTCCCCTCTTTCATCTACAACTCCTACATTTATCCCCTTAAAGCCTATTTTTCTAATTCCATTGCTGATATTTCTAATGCTATCTCTTAGCAATGTAGTTTTTCCTCTTCCCGGCGGAGAAAGTATAATTGTATTAAATATTGTGTTTTCCACAGTATTTAGGATATATGGCATAATCACATCACTACATCCTATTATCTGTCTTGCTATTCTGAAGTTTAAGCTATAGATATGTGATATGTTAATAACTTGTCCCTCTTTCATTACAACATTTCCAGATATTCCGTACTCTATGTCCGGCCTTTTATTGTAATATATCCATTGCAAATTTGATTTTGATATGTATATATTGAATTGTCACATATTCTCTGTAAGATTTCTAAAATTGCTTCTGTATTTATTACATAATTTAGTATTTTTTCTTCTTGTCCAATTTTTAAAATAATATTTCTATTTGCTCTTAATCGTATTTCTTCCAAACTATTAAATAGATTTTCACATTGTGCAATTTCAGATTTTATTTCTATTGGGAAATGAATTAAAACTTCATCTACAGAATTTTTCATTTGTATCGCCAATTGCCTCCTCAATAAGATGAATCACATATTTTTATTATCCTGTATAACTTGTACATACTGTATTCAATAAAAAATACAACATATATATTAAATATATATGCTGTATTTTCAAATTTTAGAACTATTTTATTAATTTTCCTTATACCTATTAATATTTTTGTAAGCTTTTCATAAAAACATAACTCTTCTTATTTAATCTGCAGCTCCAGATAAAAGGTCATTAACATCTGCTTCTGCATTAGTAAGGTTCTGTTCCGTTTCAAGTATATCTTGTACTTGTTCTGCACTATCTAATACGGATTCTTGTGCATTATTATATATTCCTAAGGAAGAATATATAATAGGTGCTCCAAACCACATTACCATTGGATTAATAAATTCCTCTGTGTAGCCAATTTGTTGCATTTGAGACGCATTTGTTTCTGCAATTGCATATGCCAGTTGTACTACAAATGGTTGTAATTGCTCTGCTGAATAATTATTTAGTATTGCTACATTATTGCTATCAAATGGTTCAATACTTACATTTCCAAATGAAATATTATTATTATATGCGTACGATAAATTCATCATTTCTGGAATAGCTATAGCAATATTAATATTTTCAGATACATTGTCTGTGTTTATTCCACTATATAGCATTTGCATATTGAAATTTATCCCCTGTATCTCAGGTGTTATTATATCAATATTAACATCATATAAAATTCTTGATTCATTTTGTGATTTAGTAATTGCCATAATTATCTCTGCATCTTCATCATTAAGGTCTACTGTTATTCCTCTTGTTTTTCTATCTTCTTCAGTAACGGTAATTACTACATTTCCTTGATTAACAGTTGCTCCCTGAAGCTCTTCTATTGCATTTTGAATATCTTGTGATGTTATTGTATCAATGCTCTCTCCGTATAATTCTTGCAATATATTATTTATTTTTGTTAACATCATCTGGTCATTGCTTAATGTTTGTAATGCTTGAATAAGCATATCTTGTACTTCGTCAAAAGTTAATGTTAAAATATAATCATTATCACCAATTTTACTATTCTCATTTTTAGAGAATTTTTCTTCTGGTAGGTTGTTATATATTGGCATAACATAGTTGTTTAATATATGTGTTTTTTCTTCATCTGTGAATTGTAATGCTTCAATTACTGTAGGTTCAATTCTATTTGGTATTCCTGATACATCTGTAGCTCCTAATTTAAGCAATAAGTCTTGTAAATTGTTATTTTCTACTGCGAAATAATTTGGCGATAAGATATCTGCTTGAATTCCATATAAATCTCCGTCTTGTTTATATTTAAAAGGTAAATTTACTGTATCAGAGTAGTTTATAGAAATATCCTCTTCTACTAACATATTAGCTCTATCTGTCTTACCAGAGAAAGTAATGTTGGTTTCGTTTGACTTCTCTACTAATGCTTGAAATACGCCAAACACTTCTACTGGCAAACTATCATTAGATATTACTTGGTTATTTACTGAAAAACTACCATTATTTTGATATGGTGTTAATTTTTTTTTGTTTTCATATTCAGCTAATATTTTAGGACTAAACCCTTCTTCGTCATCTCCAATAAGTATTGTATATTTTGCAAATAGTTCTTTATCAGACTTTAATAAATCTGTTCCAAAATATATGTATGCAAAAGTTCCCCCTCCTAAGGCTAGAATAACTAGCAGTACAATAATTACAATTAACAAGGTTTTGCTTTTCTTCATTTTTTATCCCCCTAATATTCAAAGCAGAATTTATATTTATATGCCATACAAACTCTGCTTCACTTATATATTTATTTAAAATTAAAAACTACTCTTCCCAGTTGTGATATACATTCATTACATCATCTAAATCTTCTAAGTTATCAATTAATCTCTGCATTTTTTCTCCATCTTTTTCATCTAAACTAATATATGTAGATGGAACCATTTGAACTTCTGCTTGCAAAAATTCTAATCCTTTTTCCTCTAAAGCCTCTCTAACTTTCGCAAAATCTTCAGGAGATGTAGTTATTTCATAACATTCATCTGTTGCTTCAAAATCTTCTGCTCCGCTATCTAAAGCAAGCATCATCATATCATCTTCAGACATATCTGTAGTTGTTCTATCAATAACAATTACGCCTTTTTTACTAAATAAATATGATACACAACCAGAGGTTCCGAGATTTCCTCCTGCTCTATCAAATGCGTGTCTTACATCTGCCGCTGTTCTATTTTTATTGTCTGTACTTGCTTCTACTATAACAGCTACACCATTTACTCCGTACCCCTCATAAGTTATCTCTTCATAATTTTCGCTATTTCCAGCACCTGAGGCTTTTTTAATTGCATTATTTATTGTATCATTTGGCATATTGTTTGCCTTACATTTTGCTATTACATCTTTAAGTTTAGAATTACCAGC
>CALXWU010000026.1 GCA_944392505.1 uncultured Clostridia bacterium
ATTGGGGTATCGCCAAGCGGTAAGGCATCGGACTCTGACTCCGACATTCCTGTGTTCGAATCACAGTACCCCAACCACAGAGTAAAAAAATTCTCAAAAACTATTTATTATTTCAAACTTATCTGATATAATACAAGATATAAGATAATAAAAGAAATGGAGAGATACATATGATAGTTGATAAAAATGGAAATTTGTTTGAAGATAGACGAAAAAATACTAGAGATAGAAGAAAAAACGAAGGAACATCTGTGGCAGTAACAAAAAATAGAAGAAAGACTGACAGAAGGAAAGAGAATAACAAAATCAAAAATAAATAATAATAATTTTTATATAAAAGTAAAAGGCTACCTAATTTAGGAGCCTTCTTTTTGTGGATTTCATTTTGTTAATTAGCAACATCCACCTCTGTTACCACCACAGCAGCAACATATTAATATTAATACGATTATTATCCAGCAGCAATCGTCACCAAATCCGAAGCCGCATCCGCATCCTCTATTTTCTGGCATATAATTCCCCTCCTTTCAAATGTAAGAAATTAATGTAACTAACAACCGCAAGAATTGTTACATGCGTTACTACAACAGTTGTTACCTCCGCAACAGAAAAGTAGTAAGAATAGGATTATAAACCATAGAAGTTCGCTATTATTACAACAACAATTTCCCATCTCTTTACCTCCTTATAAAACTTTTAAAATAACTTTAAGTTCTTTCGTATGGTATATATTATTCAAATTAGGAAAAAGGGTTACAGAAACATAAAAAAATTTCGCAAAACTCTATACAAAAAATGTAGATTAATGATATAATTCAAAGGAAGAATCAAAAGAATAACATTTGGAGGAAATTGATGGGTAATATAGTTTTATTAGATGAACTAACAATTAATAAAATCGCAGCTGGTGAGGTTATTGAAAGACCAGCATCAGTTGTAAAGGAATTAGTTGAAAATTCAATAGATGCAGGTGCAAATAAAATAACAATAGAAACTAAAAATGGCGGAATATCGTATATAAGAATTACTGATAATGGCAAAGGTCTTTTGCCAGATGATATGGAAATAGCATTTGAAAGGCATGCTACAAGTAAGATAAGAGAAGCGGCAGATTTAGAGACAGTTACCTCTATGGGATTTAGAGGAGAGGCTTTGGCAAGTATTGCAGCAATTAGTCATGTGGAACTTATATCAAGAACTGCTGAAAATGAAATAGGCAAAAAGCTTGAAGTAAAAGGTGGAAATGTAATTAACATAGAAGATGCAGGTTGCCCACAAGGGACAACCATAACAGTAACAGATTTATTCTATAACACGCCGGTAAGGTATAAGTTCTTAAAAAAGGATTTTACAGAAGCAGGTTATATAGAAGATGTTGTTACAAGAATAGCATTAGTGCATCCAGAAATTGCAATAAAATTAATTAATTCTGGAAAAGTAATAATACAAACCTCTGGAAATGGAGATATGAAATCAGTTATATACAGCGTTTATGGGAAAGATGTAGCTGAAAATATTATAGACGTAGATTATACCTATGAAGATATACAAATTAAAGGTGTTATTGGAAAACCAGTTATAGCACGTTCAAATAGAGCTAACCAATTATTTTTCGTAAATAAAAGATACATAAAAGACAAGATATTGACAAGTGCAGCAGAACAAGGATACAAGGGCTTATTAACAATAGGGAAATATGGTTTCTTGGTTTTAGATTTAGAAATGAACCCTCAAAAAGTAGATGTTAATGTTCATCCAGCAAAATTAGAGGTTAGATTCGAAGACGAAAATAAAGTGTTTAAAGCAATATATCATGCAATAAAAGATAGTTTGCTTAAAGAAGATTTAATACCAGATAAAACTAAAATAGAACTTGACAAACAAATGCAAGCAAATAGCTGGAAAATGTCTACAAATAATCCAACAAATATAAATAAAGAAGAAGCCAGAAGAGGAGAAACGTCAGACTCAGGAATAGATATATTAGCTGAGATAAATAAAATGAAAGCTGCCCCAATTCCTGATATTACAGAGATTAATAATAATATTCAGCAAACTGAAAAAGAAGATGAAAAAAAAGATTATTTAAGTAATACAAATAATGTAGAACATAATATAAATATGGACAGCAAAAATATACCAAATGAAGTAAATGATGATAACTATGAAGCAAAGGAAGAAAAGGGACATACTAGATTTAGCGGTTTATTTAACATATTTAACAAGAAAAAAGAAGAAGGTAATGAGGAAAAGATTGATGAAACACAAAACTTTATAGCACAAATATACAATAACAAAAATGAAATACAAACTAAACAAGAGGATAGCAACAATTTAGATGAGACTAAAAGAGTAGATTTATCTGATATAAATGAAAAAATGCAAAAAATGGATGAGCTACAAATAGAGCCAGATTATGGTGACTTTAATGAAATGTATGCTAGAACTTTTGGAAAGGTCATAAAAAATGAGCCAAAAGTTGAAGAAGAAAATGCACAGTATAAAGTGCCAGAAGAAGAACTGAAAACTGTAGAAAATGTTTCAATATTTGATAAATTACCAGAGAATAAAATACCTGAATATAAATATATTGGAATAGCTTTTTCTACTTACATCATAATAGAAATGAATAATGAGCTATATATAATTGACCAACATGCAGCACATGAAAGAATAATGTATGAAAAGATTAAGGCAAATTACTATAGTGATGGTGATAAAGATTCGCAATTAATGCTTTTACCAGATATAATTAATTTGAAGCATAAAGACCTGCAAATTGCTAAAGATAATATGGATATTTTTGAAAAAGCTGGTTTTATATTAGAAGAGTTTGGCGAAAATACAATTAAATTAAGTGGGGTTCCAACAGTTTGTATAGATTTGGATACAAAAGAACTATTCTTAGAAACCTTGGATGAAATTAATACAGTAGCTAGAACTGCGAAACAGGAAATAGAAGAAAAATTCATAGCTACTGTTGCATGCAAGGCAGCTGTGAAAGCAAATATGGCATTAACTAGAGAAGAAGTAGAAAACTTAATGAGACAATTATTAGTATTGCCAAATCCATTTACATGTCCACATGGAAGACCAACAGCTATAAGAATGACAAAAAATGATATAGAGAAAAAATTTTCAAGGAGATAGAAAGAAATGTTAGTTATAATTTTATTTATATTAATTTTAAATGTTGTTTCCATATTACTTATGTACCGTTGCTTAGTAAATTCTGATAGAAAAGAAAAGCTTATATTTATAGCTGCAGGAACAGCTTTAATGTATATTTTAACCTCAATTGTATATTGGATAAGTACCAGAGGAATTGAAATGACAGAAGTTTCACAAACAGGAAAAGACTTAATAATATTTGCCTTTGTTCCTGTAAATGGAATAATAATATTACCGCTATTTGCAAAATCATTTACTAAATTTAAAGATAGAAAAATAAGCGGTACAGTACTAAGAAATAGAGGAATAGTATTAGGTGTAGTTTTATTAATATTGCTAATCTTAGAGTGTATATATTTTAAAAACATACAAGAACAAGTGGTAAATTATATTACAGAGCAAACTAGAGTACAAAACGAGCAACAGGAATTAGATAATGAAAATTTGACAAACACAAACTCTAACAATGACATTACAAATACAGTTGATGACAATGTAACAAGTAACATAGTTAATGATGTAATTAATGCAGTAGACTAAAAATTACATTAATTGAATAGTAACGTAAAGCAATAGGAAGTGAAGTACATGCAAAAACCAAAAGCTATAGTCATATGTGGGCCAACAGCTTCAGGTAAAACAAGTTTATCTATAGAACTTGCAAAAAAAATAAATGGAGAAATTGTATCTTGTGATTCAATGCAGATATACAAAGATATGACTATAGGAACTGCAAAACCAACCATTGATGAAATGCAAGGAATAAAGCATTATTTGATAGATTTTATTTCTCCAGAAGAAAGATATAGTGTGGCAGATTATAAAAGAGATGCTACAAAAGCCATGAAAGAAATTATATCTAAGGGTAAAGTACCGATTGTAGTAGGTGGAACTGGATTATATCTTGAAGCACTAATATATAATATAGAATATAATGAAATTGAAACTGATCTAAAATATAGAGAAGAATTAGAGAAAATAGAAGAAGCGGAAGGCTTAGAAAAGCTGTACAAAATGGCGAATGAAATAGATAAAAAAGCAATGGAGAAAATTAGCCACAAGGATAAAAAGAGGATTTTTAGAGTTTTAGAGATTTATCATTCTACAGGTAAAACAAAAACTGAACTAGAAATTGAATCAAGAAGAAACGAGCCTGAGTTTGATTATCTACTGTTTGGAATTACAATGGATAGGGAAAAACTCTATGATAGAATAAATAAACGCGTTGACCTTATGATGGAGCAAGGGCTTATTGAAGAAGTAGAAAACTTGTTAAAAAAGTATAAGGATTTTCCAACAGCTATGCAAGGTTTAGGATATAAGGAAGTCGTAGAATATTTAAAAGGTATTACAACTAAAGAAGAAATGATTGAAAAAATAAAAATGGAAACAAGAAGATATGCTAAAAGGCAACTTACATGGTTTAGAAAATACAAAAATTTAATATGGATTGATGGATTAAACGATTTACAAAATAATATTGATATTATTTTGGAGGAGTATAGTGGAAGAAAAAGCTAAGGTAATTGATAAAGCAAAGAAAAAGAAGAATAATAAATTTTTAAAATTATTAAAAAAGCATAAGAGGAAAATTCTTATGCTGGCTTTGCTATGCATAGTTGTATATATAATATATGTAGTGGTACAATTAATAAAAGACCCAACAGATACTGTATATGTAGAAATGGGACAAATACAAGAAGAAGAAATGGCAGTAGGTTATATAATAAGAGATGAAACAGTAATAAAAGGAGATAATTACAAGAACGGAATAGAACAAATTAAGACAGAGGGAGAAAAAGTCGCAAAAGGAGAGGCTATTTTTAGATATTATTCTAATAATGAACAAAATTTGGTGGAAAAAATAGCTGAATTAGACGAAAAAATTGATGAAGCTATGGCTGAATCAGACAATTTACCTTCGGCAGATACCAGAGCCTTGGAAGAGCAGATAGATTCTAAAATAGATCAGTTGTACGAAGAAAGTGATTTAAAGGTTATTCAAGACAGAAAACAAGAAATTCTTAACAATATGACGAGAAAAGCCAAACTAACTGGCGAATTAAGTCCTGCAGGATCATATTTGCAAAAGTTAATTGATGAAAGAAGTGAATATGAAAAACAATTAAACTCTGGAGAAGAACAATTGACTGCAACCGAAAGTGGACTAGTATCATATAGAGTAGATGGCTATGAAGAAATTTTAACACCAGAGGATTTTGGAAAATACACTAAAGAATTTCTTAATGATTTGAATTTAAAAACTGGACAAATTATTCCAACAAGCAATGAAAGTGGAAAAATTATAGATAATTATTATTGTTATATTGTGTGCGTGTTAGATTCGGATTATGCAAGAGAGTCTGAAGTTGGTGATGAAGTAAAACTAAGGCTTCCAAGTGGCAGTGAAATAGAAGCATCAATAGAATATAAAACCATTGAAGATGATGACTATATAATTACTTTAAAAATAGAAAAAGGTGTAGAAGAACTAATAAGTTACAGAAAAATATCATTTAGCATTATTTGGTGGAGTGCATCAGGACTTAAAGTCCCAAACCAAGCAATTTCTACTGAAGAAAAAGCTGGAAATGAAATTTCATATGTTACAAGAACAAGAATAGGATATGAAGATAAAATAATAGTGAAAATATTAAAACAAAATAGCAGGTATGCAATTGTTACAAAATATACCAGTGAAGAACTTAAAGAATTAGGATATACTTCACAAGAAATATTGAGTATGCCAAATATAGCGATTTATGACGAAATATTAATAAACAAGTAAAGAAATGTTACAAAAATGTTACAGTTATATTAAAATTATATTACAAAAACAAAAAAACTATTGACAAGAACGGAAAAATGATAGATACTATATAAAGTTAAAAACCAAGGACGAATATTTTAAGGAGGTTATTTAGATGGCAGGAGCTATTATGGAAAAAGTATGGGGAATGTTAGGTTTACCAGAAAAGGATGAAGAGGAAACAGAAGAAGTAGATTATGAGAAAAATGAAGATATAGAAGAACCAGAAGAAGAGGAAGAAGATAGAAGAATTTGGGGAAGAAAAAGTAATAAAATTGTAAATATGCCACAAACACAACAAGTTAAGATGGTTATTTGTCAACCAACTACATTTGAACAATCTGAAAGCATTTGCAATTTATTAAAAGAGAAAAAATCAATTATTGTTAATTTAGAGTATGTAAACAAAGACATAGCTAGAAGAATAGTTGATGTTGTTAGTGGTGCTGTTCATGCATTAGATGGAAATTTACAAAAAGTTTCAAATTCTATATTTTTAGTTGCACCATATAACTATGACATAACAAATGAAATGGCAAGAGAAGAGATAAAAAACAAATTATCAGTATCTTGGATACGTAACAATTCAAATAATTAATATAGTTATATAAGGAGTTTAGGAGGAAGCAATATGTATACACCATTGGACATAGAAAATAAGAAATTCGCAAAACAAATGATGAATGGCTATAGTGTGGAAGAAGTAGATAATTTCCTAGATGAACTAACGATAGACTATGAAAAGTTATATAAAGAATCAAATGAAAGCAAAGGGAAGATTGCAGAATTAGAGGCAAGTCTTGTAAAATATAAAAACCTAGAATCAACACTTCAAAATACTTTAGTAATGGCTCAAAGCACAGCTGATGAAATAAAAAAAGTTGCAAAACAAGAAGCAGATCAATTGATTAGAGATGCACAAGGATCTGCAAGACAACAAGTTATGGAATTAGAACAACAAATTACAATTAAGACAAAGGAATTAGACGAACTAAAAAAACAATTTGATGTATATAAAGCAAAAATGGAATCATTATTAATATCACAATTAGAATTAATAAAAGATGTAAATAAAGACTAGAAAGACATGAAAATATGTTTCAGAGGCAACAGTTATATACTGTTGCTTTTTGGTATTTACAATATTTAATATTTAGTATATAATATACTAGAAATATTACAAAATTATAACAGTGTTACAAAATTATTAAATATATATTACAATTGTGTAAATATTATTGACATATTTTAAATAACAGATAAAATATATATATCATGAAGAGGTAACTATGAGAGTAATCAGTGGAATAGCTAGGGGCACAAAATTAAACTCTATAGATAGCAAGGAAACGAGACCAACACTTGACAGAGTAAAAGAAGCTTTATTTAATATAATACAAAGTAAAATAGAGGATAGTGTGGTTTTGGATTTGTTTGCGGGAAGTGGAGCTATAGGCATAGAATTTTTAAGTAGAGGATCTAAAAAAGTATATTTTTGTGAAAAGTCTCATATAGCAGCTCAAATGATAAAACAGAATCTCGAAAAAACAAGATTAAGAAGCAAATCAGAAATATTGGAAATGGACTTTAAGAAATGTTTATCTAAACTTTCAAATGGTAGTATTAAGTTTGATGCTATATTTATAGATCCACCATATAAAGCTGACATAGCGATAGAAGCGGTTAAGCAAATTGTTTCATTAGGCTTATTGGAGAAAAATGGAGTAGTAATCATAGAAACAGATGAAAAAGAAAGAGATTTAAAAGAATTAGAAAATTTGCAAGTAGAAGTGTATGATTTAAGAAAATATGGTAGAGTTTATTTGATGTTCTTAAATCGAAAGGAGTAGAAGTATGGAAATATTTACTTTATTGGAGGCTTTAGAAGATATGCTTGATAAAAGT
The DNA here is from genome assembly GCA_944392505.1 of uncultured Clostridia bacterium. Lineage (GTDB taxonomy): Bacteria > Bacillota > Clostridia > TANB77 > CAG-508 > CALXVA01. The sequence continues at coordinate 7,886 of CALXWU010000026.1, forward strand.
AGAGGAATACCTTTTTCAAGTAAATGTATAGTAAATAAGGAAGAAATTTTGGATATAGTTAAAGATATAAGATTAAAATTGCCTGAGGAATTAAAACAAGCAAAATGGATAAAAGAAGAGAGACAAAGAATTTTAGTTGAGGCGCAAAATGAGGCAGATGAAATAATAAAAGAAGCAGAAAATAGAATTATATCTATGATTGATGAACATGAAATTACCAAAAAAGCATATGAGAAAAAGGTAGAAATCATTGAAACTGCAAATGAAATGTCAAGAGAGATTAAAAGTGGGACAGAAGAATATGCAGATGGAGTACTAGCAGGTATAGAAGTAGCCTTAGAAGATGCTTTAAAAGTTATAAAAAATAATAGAAAAGAATTAAAGTAAGGCATAGTTTTCTATGCCTTCTTTTGTATTAGTTTTTCATTAATCTTCTAGTATAGTAAGGTTTAAATTATTATCATCTATATTATTAACATCTTCAACAATTGTTGGAATATTAACCTTTATATCAGTAGATTTCTTCTCATAATATGAAATTATGAAATATATAGAAGCAGAAAATAACAAAATAACAATAATGATTATTATAAGCAAGGTGCTTTTTTTCATATAAATATATTCATCCATATACTTCCCTCTTAACTTTTTGATTAAATTTTATATAAACAAATGATAGCATAATAAAATGAAAAGGTCAATGGGCAAAAATGCAGAATTATGCAGAATTAACATAAGTTCTATTGACTATATACATAAAAGATGATAAAATTTATATGGTAAAATGAAAGGAGAGTGGGTTTACTATGAAAATGAGAACTAAAAGTTTAATTTTAATGGTATTAATTATTGCACTCCTAGTATTGTTGGGGACAAACTCAAGTGCTGCCGGACTTTTTAAAATTGACAAAATTAGTGCAATAGTAAACGACACAAATGCTAAAATAGAATGGAATGATGTAGAAGGTGCTACAGGATATGAAGTATATGTAGAATTGCCTGCTGTTGGGTATCAGTACATTGGTACTGTTAAGAGTAGTGGTGTTCAAATAATTGGATTTGAACAAGGGACAACATATAGTGTAAAAGTTAGAGCCTACAAAGAAAATGGTTCTAATATTACATATTCGGATTTTTCTCAAGAAGTAAATTTTAAATATGGGGAAGATGAAGAAATAACTTCAACATTAGGAACAATAGGTAAAATTGAAGCAATTTCTTATGGTACAACAGGATCTTTAAAATGGAACAAAGTGGATAATGCAGATGGATACGAAATTTATGCTAGTGTAGGAAATGGAAATTTCATTGATATGGGAACAACGACATCTACTGAGATTAAAGTAATAGGAATGGATAAAAATAGAGTATATACAATAAAAATAAGACCATTTATGGATTCATCTGAAGGAAGAATTTATGGATCATTTTCCGAACTAGCAATATTAAAATTTGAATCTACAACTGAAGAAGTAAAGGTAAATAAAGTTTATAATTTCAGAATTTCAGTAGTTGGGACTAAAGCAAATTTGAGTTGGAATAGTGTAAGCAATGCTGATGGGTATGAGGTATTAGTAGAAATGCCTGAAGGAACTAACGCTGTATATAGTGTTGATACAAATAAGCTAACATTACAAAACTTTTCTGCAGGCTATACATATAAAGCAAAGGTAAGGGCATATAAATATGTAAACGGGAATAGAGTATATGGTGATTACTCTAGTTTGAAAAACATTACAATAGAAGAAGAGGAAGAAATCAAGTTAGATAGGGTAACAAATTTACAAGTTAAAGTTACTGGTGAAACAGCAAAATTTACTTGGAATAGAGTATCAGGAGCTAGTGGATACGAACTTGAGATATATGATCCAGATAGAGGATATTTGACAACGACGACAACAACAATAAGTAAAACAATTACTGGATTTGATAACCCATATGTAACTTATACAGTAAGAGTAAGGGCGTATAAGAATGTAAACGGGAATAAAGTATATGGGGAATATTCTAATGTGCAATACTTTTGGGAAGAACAAATAAAAGTAGATAAAGTAACAAATGTTGTTGTTACAACAGAAGGCGAAAAAGCGAAAATCACATGGAGTAAAGTATCTGGAGCTAGTGGATACGAACTTGAGATATATGATCCAGATAGAGGATATTTGACAACAACGACAACAACAATAAGTAAAACAATTGCTGGATTCGATAACCCAAATGTAACTTATGCAGCGAGAGTAAGAGCGTATAAGAATGTAAACGGGAATAAAGTATATGGTGAATATTCTAATGTGCTATTCTTTTGGAAAGAGCAAATAAAATTAGACAAAGTAACAAATGTTATTGCTACAACAGAAGGAGAGAAAGCAAAAATTACATGGAATAAAGTATCAGAAGCTAATGGATATGAAATAATAATGTACAAACCGGATGGAAGTACTTATACAACTAGAACTACAAGTACAAGCAAGACCTTTTATAATATTGAAAAAGATGGTTTATATTCAGTACAAGTAAGAGCATATGCAAATGTAAGCGGACAAAGAGAATATGGTGATTATTCTGACAAATTATATTTTATAGGTGGATATACACTAGACGAAACAGCACCAGGGCAAGTAACAGGTGTAAATATTATAAGAAATGGCGAAAATGTTACATTTATGTGGAATCCAGTATCAGATGCACTTGGATATGAAATGAAAATTTATACAAGAGAAGAATGTGCATATAGAATTGAAACATATAAGACAATGGAAACCATTTATGGTATACCAAGTACGGAAAATTATATATTTTCAGTAAGAGCTTTTAAATATATAAACGGGGAAAAAGTATATAGCCAATATGCTACTACTCAAGTATTTTAACATATAATAAATATAAAAAATAAACCCAAATTATGAAACTATTAAGTTTAGTAATTTGGGTTTATATTACATTTATATTACATTTTTAAAATTTTGTTTGCTTTTGAATAACCTTGTGATATAATACCAATGGATAATTTCGTAATTTGTGATTCAAAGGAGGAGAAACATTGGCAAAAAGAGGAAGAAGAGCAAAGAAAAATAGAATAGATATAAATGTAGCAGTAGTATTTATGCTTTTGATTAGTATATTATTAGCTATATTAATTTATACAAAATCTGGATATATAGGTGAACATTTAAGCCCAATATTAGGTGGAATAATGGGTGCTATTAAATATATAATTCCAATAGGAACTTTTTTAATTGCAATATATATGACCACAGAAGATAAGGAATATTTAATATCAAAATTAATACAATATGCAATTTTTTTGGTATGTATTGCTACTATGTTAAGCGTGTTCCAATTTTCAAAGGGAAACTTAGATACGAATAGTCAGTTTGAAGAAGTGGTACAACAAGGGTATGAATTAGGAGAAATAGATAATGGTGGAGGAGCTATTGGAACAGCAATTGCTTTTGCTTTAATAGGTCTTTTAGGTGAAATTGGTACAGTTATTTTATGCATTGGCATTGCTGCAATATTACTTGTATTTATGTTTGGAATAAAACCAGCAGAAATGATAGCTGAATTTATTGAAACAAGGAGAGAAAATAGAGAAGAAAGAAGAATAGAAAAAGAGGAGATTAGAGCATCAAGAGCAAAAGAAACTGAAAATGTTGGAGGAGAAGCTGAAGGAAAAAAAGAGACTAAGCGTGAACGTAAATTGAGAGAAAGAGAAGAGCAAAGAAAAGAAGCGGAACAATTAGCGGAACAATTAACAATAAACCTAAATGATAATACGGAAGAAGATAAAAAAGACAAGAAACTAAAAAAATATGATCATAAAGATGACAATTTAATTCCATTTAATATAGGTGGAAAAAACAAGGGAAAACCAGAAGAAAAAATGAACCCAAATGTAATAGAAGCCAATTTGTTTAAAGAAGAACAAGAAACAAAAGAAGAAAAAGTAAAACAAGTTTTACAACTAGAACATACTATGACAGTAGAAGATGAAGATTATGAATTCCCACCAATAGAATTATTGGCAGAAGGAGAAAAGAAAGGCGTAAAAGGTGGAAAGAAGGCAGTAGCTGATACTGCAACTAAACTCCAAAAAACTTTATATAGTTTTGGAGTATCTGCCAAAGTAGAAAATGTATCAGTAGGACCTGCAATTACGAGATATGAATTAAAACCTGCAGAAGGAGTAAGAGTAAGTAAGATTGCGAATTTAGCAGATGATATTGCTCTTAATTTGGCAGCAGAAACGATAAGAATAGAAGCACCAATCCCAGGAAAGCAAGCTGTTGGCATCGAAGTTCCAAATAAAGAAAATGAAATAGTACCATTAAGGGATATTATTGATTGTGATGCCTTCAAAAATCATAAGTCAAAACTTGCATTTGCACTTGGAAAGGATGTTGCTGGTAATGAAGTTGTCACAGATATTGCAAAAATGCCACACGTGCTCATAGCAGGTGCAACAGGTTCAGGAAAGTCAGTATGTATAAATACTTTAATAGCAAGCATAATATATAAAGCTAAACCAAGCGAAGTAAAACTAGTAATGGTAGATCCAAAAGTAGTTGAACTTTCTGTGTATAACGGGATACCACATTTATTAATCCCTGTAGTTACAGATCCTAAAAAAGCAGCAGGAGCATTAGCATGGGCTGTACAAGAAATGGTAAATAGATATAGCTTATTTGCCAGTAAAAATGTTAGAGATATAAAAGGGTATAATGCAGCTTTAGAAGAAGAAGGAGGAGGCCATAAATTACCACAAATAGTAATAATAATAGATGAGCTCTCAGATTTAATGATGGTTTCTCCAAAAGATGTTGAAGACTCAATCTGTAGATTGGCACAAATGGCAAGGGCAGCAGGAATGCATTTAGTAATTGCAACGCAAAGACCATCTGTTGATGTTATTACTGGTATAATTAAGGCAAATATTCCTTCAAGAATAGCATTTGCAGTATCTTCACAAGTGGACTCAAGAACTATATTAGATATGGCAGGCGCTGAAAAATTACTTGGAAAAGGTGATATGTTATTTTATCCATCAGGAGCACCAAAACCTACAAGAATCCAAGGAGCTTTTATATCTGATAAAGAAGTAGAAAAATTGGTTGACTTCATAAAACATAATGGAGAAGCTAAATATAATGACGAGATTTTAAAACAAATTGAAAGTGCAAATAGTACAGATAAAGAAATTGATAGCGAGGAAGAAGATGATGATACAGACCCATTATTAATGGAGGCAATAGATGTTGTAGTAGAAACAGGACAAGCATCTACATCATTTATACAAAGACGATTTAAAGTGGGCTATGCAAGAGCAGGAAGAATTATAGATCAAATGGAGGAAAGAGGAATTATTTCAGGATTCCAAGGAAGTAAACCTCGTGAAGTTCTTATGTCTAAAGAAAGATGGGAAGAACTGAAGATGATTAACAATGATTCTGAGTAGTTTTAAAATAATTGTTGCATAAGAGAAAGGGATTAGATAAAAGATGGAGAAAAATAAAATTTTATCTAAATTAAATATTAATATAAAAGACTATAATAATGAATTAGAAAAAATTTTGGAAAATAAACTATTTTCATATGAAGTAAAAAATTTATTACTTAGTATGCTATATAAAATCGAAAATGCTTACAAAGATTATGAGACAGTTAAAGTAGAAGTGCCTTCAAAAAAGGAATACATAGAAAATTTACTTAGAATTATTAGAGAAAAATGCTTAAAGATTTTATTGGTAAAATCTGGTACACCTGAAGCAGCAGATCTAGAAAAAAACAATTTATCATATAAAGTTGATAAAAGCAATGGGGAAATAATTTGTTTCCAAAATGAGCTTGTAATATTAAAAGCAATATTAAGATTAGATGAAACAGAAAGAGAATATAATGTTTTATACAACTATATAGAAAAACCATTAAATGAATTAATCAATAGTGGGCGAATTGATTCGGGTACTGAAGTTATTAGAGATTTTAATGGTTGGTCATGGGATATCGTATTAAAAGAAATAAATGATATAGAATATAATTTTATATATCAGACAATGCTTTTATTAAAAGAAAAAAATAATTCAAACAACAAGAGATATAGAGATTTTGATAATCTTGTATATAAGATGGCAATACAAAAATATATTTCAGATAAAAGACATAAGGAATATATAAAAAAATTTGAGGAAATAAAAAAAGAAAAGCAAGATAGGCTAAACTTGTTTGGAAATAAAAAAGAGTTTTTGGATAAGGTAACATCAGAGAAAAAGACATATATGAAAAAAATAGAAGAGTTAGACAAAATATTAAATAATCATGAATTGCTTAGAAAAGAATACTATTCAAGAAATGAGAAACTACCCAATAAAGAAAAAATATTTAGTGTTAGCTATTTGGTAAAAATTTTGTCTGAGGAAAGAATGAATTTATTAGATAAAATAGAAGAATGTAACAAAATAATCTTACCAAAAGAATTTGTTGAACAAAAAAGCAGGCTAGAAAATGAAAATGTTTTTCTCAATAGTATAAAAGAAAAATTAGAAAAAGAAGATATTGTAGAATTAGCAAAAGAATTTTTACATAAGATAGGAGAAAGTATAAATAAAATTAATGAAGAAAACAAATCAAGCTTAATTCACTGGATATATAAGATAAGATATTATAGATTTATTCCAATAAATAATGATAAATGTGTAAAAGATTTAAAGGAATTAGATTTGGATTTTCAATTATTATTCAAAAAAATCATAAAAAAAGCTCAGGAGCTAAAAATATGGGATACTTTTTCTGAAAATCAAGAAGCAACATATCAAATTTTAAAAGAAATTTTTGATACTAAAATAATATATTTGCAAAATATTAATATTCAATGTGAATACAAAGCAGGAGAACTTTGGGTAGATTATTATGACGATACTGTTATAGAAAGTTCTATAAAATTTCAAATTAATGATGTGAGAATAAAGAAGAAATTTAAGCTGTTTGTTTAGTTTTATGAATGAGTCGATTAGCAAAAACACAAAATATAAAATAAAAACATAAAAGAATGGAGGAATTCAATGAAAGTAACTTTTTTAGGAGCAACAAAAACTGTAACTGGATCCAATTTTTTAGTAGAGGGTGCAGGAAAAAAATTTTTAGTAGATTGTGGTATGTACCAAGGATCTGCAGCAGATGAATTTGAAAATGAAGAACCATTTTTATTTAATGTAAATGAAATAGACTTCATGCTTCTTACACATGCACATATAGACCATTCGGGTAGGATACCAAAACTATATAATGAAGGGTATAGAAATCAAGTAATTGCCACAAAAGCAACATGTGATTTATGTTCAATAATGCTCCCTGATAGTGGACATATTCAAGAGATGGAAGTGGAATGGAAAAATAAAAAAAGAGAGAGAAAAGGTGAAGAGCCATTACCTCCTTTATATACTGCTGCAGATGCCGCAAAATGTTTAGAAATATTTAGACCAGTACAATATGATGAAATAATAGATATAGATGAAAATATAAAGGTTAGATTTAATGATGCTGGTCACATGCTCGGTTCAGCAATTATAGAGGTATGGGTTACTGAAAATGGAAAAACTGAAAAAATTGTATTTACAGGAGATTTAGGTAATAATGATATTCCTCTTTTATCACCACCTACTATGATTGAAAATACAGATTATTTAGTAATGGAATCAACTTATGGAAATAGGCTTCATATGAGAAATGATGATAAAGCTAAAATTTTCTTGGATGTAGTTTATGAGACATTAGAAAAAGGTGGAACAGTTGTAATACCTTCATTCGCAGTTGGAAGGACTCAAGAGATTTTATATGAGCTAAATCGAATTAAAGAAGATGAACATGATGAAGAATTTTATAAAAAATATAAAAAATTAATGAGTGTGCCTGTATATGTAGACAGTCCGCTGGCAATTTCTGCAACAGAAGTATTTAAAGAAAATATGAATTTGTTTAATGAGGAAACACAAAAAATTATAAATGAAGGAGATAATCCACTAGAATTTTCAGGACTAAAATTTACAAGAACAGCGGATGAGTCAAAAGCTCTTAATGCAAGTCAAGAATCATCAATTATTATATCTGCCAGCGGAATGTGTGAAGTAGGAAGAATAAAACATCATTTAAAACACCATTTATGGGAGCCAAATAGCACAATCCTTTTTGTTGGTTATCAAGCACCGGGAACGCTGGGCAGAAGGCTAGTTGATGGAGAGAAAAAAGTAAAAATATTTGGAGAAGAAATTGCAGTAAATGCTAGAATTGAATATATAGAGGGATATTCCGGACATGCAGACCAAGAATGGCTTATGAACTTTGTATATTCATTTACATATCCTCCAAAACATATATTTTTAGTACATGGTGAGCCAGAAGGACAAATTGTATTGAAACAAAAATTAGAAGAGAATACTAATATTCCTATAACAATTCCAGATTTTGGCGAAAGTTATGAATTGAATGAAAATATAGACATGGTTGGTAAAGTAAATGACACAGCAAAAGAGAGATATTTAAGATTAGAAGTATTAGAAAGAATGAATACTTTAAAAGAAGAGTTGGAAGATATGTCAAATATTGTCAAAGAAGAATATTTGGATAAAAGTGTTGCGGATGATGAGATAATAAAAATAAAAGACAGATTAAAAGATTTAGAAAATCAAATCGTTAGGATTGTGGAGAATAAATAATAACTATGTTCAAAATCCATTCCATTTTGTTGGTAGGTATATTTTATATATCTGCCAGATGGTACTATATAGAACAAAAATAAAAAGGAGAAACAGATGAAAAACAAGTATTTTAATGATGCTATAATTGGTGGAAAAAATATAACTGCCAGCTATACAAAACATGGAGAGCTTTTAAGATTAATGTATAATACACCAGATTTTAGACAATTTTTAGATTTTTTTCATACAGGAGTTAAAATCAATGACTCTTGTATTATATATTTGCATGAAGATCAGAACAATAGATATAACCAATATTATACAGAAGATACAAATGTCCTAAATACAGAGATAGAAAATACATATTTTAATTTAGAAATAAAACAAATTGATTTTGTATCTATGAAAAATAGTGTGCTTATCAAAAGGTATGTCTTAAAAAATAATAATACTATAGATCTTAATGTAAACTTTTTAGTACATTCAAAATTATTATCAAACCAAAATAATATGGTTGGATCAAAAATAGAAAATAATGCACTAATGCAATATACCCATAATAGCACATTGT
>CALXWU010000027.1 GCA_944392505.1 uncultured Clostridia bacterium
AGGCTTGCAACATATGTAGCAAGATGTATAGATAATGAAGTTTTAATGTATTTAAGAAGTGCAAAAAAATTAAATGCGGAAGTATATCTTGAAGATCCCATAGGAAAAGATAAAGATGATAACACAGTAACACTTCAAGAAGTACTTGAAAATGATGAAAGAAGTATAGAAGATGAAGTTGATTTAAAATTTAAAATAAAAAAACTATATAGAAAAATGAAAGAGGTTTTAAAAGACAGAGAGAAGTCTATAATAGAGTTAAGATTTGGACTTAAGGGAACTAAACCAAAAACACAACATGAAATAGCAGAGATGATGGGAATTTCACGTAGTTATGTATCGAGAATTGAAACAAAAGCAATAGGAAAATTGGCTAAAGAGTTTAAAGAAATATGAAAATCATAAAATAGTAGTGAAGAAGCTTTAAAAATTATAATTGTAAAAAAATAATAAATATGTTAAAATATGTCTTATGCAGAAAAGAAATGGAGAGATATATGTGTTAATGATGGAACAAGCAGGGAAAAAAGGTAGAAATTTAAACAAATTTGTAGATGATTATGTTTTAGTAGATATTGAAACAACTGGATTATCCCCTTTTGTCGATGATATAATTGAAATTGGAGCCATAAAAGTTAAAAACAATGAAATGGTAGAGCAATATAATGAATTGATTAATATAAATAAAAGTTTGTCACCATTTATAACAAACTTAACTGGCATAACAGATGAAATGCTAAAAGGCGGTAAATTGCCTAAAACTGTTTTTGCAGAGTTTGTAAATTTTGTTGGAGATAATATTATCATAGGACATAATGTAAATTTTGATTTGGGCTTTTTATGTGATAAGTGTAAAAAATATTTAGATTATAATTTAAATAATGATTACATAGACACCCTATATTTAGCCAGAAAATTAGTTCCCAATAGTATTAATTACAAACTAGGGACATTAGCAAAACTTTTTAATATTAGCTACGAAGGAGCTCACAGAGGCTTAAAAGATGTTGAAATTACATATGAGGTATATAATAGGTTGAGAGAATTAAAATAGTTTTTGGAGTAGCAGTTGTAAAAAATATGAAATATTTTTTACAACTGCTACTCTTTTTATTTAAAAAATTTTTTCAAAAACTTTTTTGTTCAAAAAAATGGAAAAATAAAATTCAAAAAATTTCACATAATATTATTGAAAAAAATCTAGGTACCATTAAACCAATTTTTTCAATTTTAAAATTAATGGAGAAAGGTTGAAAATATAATGAAAAAACTTATAAGTTTTGTATTAATTCTGTCCATAATGTTACTTTTACTTGGATTAAATGTATTTGCTGCATCAGTACCACTAAATTCTGTAACTGTAGATACTACTAAAGAGAAAATTGCTCCTGGGGAAGAAGTTACTGTAAATATAAATTTTGGAGCAGAACTTCGGAGCATATACCTTTGACGTAGCATATGATAATAGCATTTTTGAATATGTAAGTGCTGAAGGAGGAACCCCAAATGATAATGGTACAAGAGTAAGAGTACTTTTCTTTGATGATTCTGGAGGTTCAAATCCAAGAAGCAACATGTCTGTAACCTTTAAAGCAAAAGCTGATATTGTAAGCACAAACCCAACAGATTTTTCTGTAACAGCAGAAGGTTTATCAAATAATGATAGATCACAAGAATATGATGATATAACTACTCCTATTAAAAAATCTGTAACAGTAGAGCCAAACTATGTAGACTACACTATACAGTTTAATTATTCTGGAAATATATTAGTGGATGAAGAAAAAACTATGGAATTAATAACTAAATCTGCAATGGGAAGAAATTATGATCATGTAAAAATGACTGTAGAAGTAACAAAAAAACCATCTGATAGTGCAACTGTAAATTTATTTGCAACTACAAGAACAAGACAAGAAGTTGACTTAATTCAAGATGGTTGGGGAGAACCTGATGGTTACCAATTAGGAGGAAAAGATGTAGAACAAATTTTAGATATAAGGGCATTGTTTAGTGAAGTAGGAGCATACACAATTAAGGTAAGCCTATTAGACAAGGACTCATCAGATGCAGTAATTGCTACAAGAGATTTTAATTTTAATGTAGTAGAAACAGCTACAGAAAATGGAAACAATAATGAAGAAACTACACCGCCAGAAGGAAATAATCAAGGAACAACAGGTGGGACAACAGAGGAAAACATAGGAAATACAACAAATCCAGAAAATAATGAGCAAACACAAACTGAAGAAGAATTACCAGAGACTTTACCTAAAACAGGTACAACACAATATGTATATATAATTACTGCTTTGGCTGTATTAAGTTGCGCATATATAGCTGTTAAAAATATGAAAAAAGATAAGTAGTAATTTAGGCATAAGGATTAATGTAAGGAATAAGAGCGATTTTTAGTAATAGCTATAATAAAATTAAATTAAAAAATGTAATGCAGATTAATAAAATCTGCATTACATAAATATAAACCGAAAACTACATAGAAAGGACATAAAATATAATGGTTAAAAATGTTATCAAATTACTAATAATCTTAATAATATCTATGCTGATAGGCAATATGGCTTATGGTATGTATAAAGAGTACAAAATAGGTGATGGACCTAATAGCAATTCTACAGAAATTGCAAATCACTTTAACCTAAAAAGTAACGATACAAATACCACAGACGACAACACAATTATCATAGAAAAAATATTAGAAGAATATCAAGGATATAAAGTTTCTGCAAGACTTGAAATCCCAAAAATAGGATTAGAAACATATATATTAGATTCAGAGGATGAAGCTGCAATGTGGCTCTGCCCAACAATATATTATGGACCAGAACCAAACGAAGTGGGCAATTATTGTATAGCAGCACACAATTATGATAAGGAAAACATGTTTAATCATATTATAGAGCTGGAAAAAGGAGATAGAATTTTTCTATCTGATAATAAAAATGGAAAAGGAACATATGAGATATATGATATATATAAAGTAAAGCCAACAGATACAGAAGTGTTATCACAAGAGACCAATGGAGAAATAGAACTTACTTTAATTACATGTAGTGATTATTCTAGTAAGAGAATTATTGTGAAGGCAAGAAAAATTTTATGACTTTAGGAGGAAATCAAATTAAAAATGAAGAAAAAAATAATAATTATTTTTAGTATAATAGTTATTTTCGCAATATTATTTTTATTAACATTTCACTTTTTAAACTTAAACAAGGTACAAAGTGAAACTATTCTGTCCAGGCAAATGATGCTTTCTGAGGTGTTTCCAGATAGCTATAAACCATATATAGATGAATTAAAAAAGCAATATCCAAATTGGGAATTTAAAGCACTGTATACGAATTTAGATTGGAAGTATGTAATAGATAATGAAAATGTTTTTGGGAAAAACCTAGTGCCTAAATCATATACTGATAATTGGAAAAACACAAATCCAGGAGAATATAATGTGGAAGTTGATAGTGGGTGGGTAGATGCTTCTCGAATAGCAGTAGAATATGCAATGGATCCACGTAATTTTTTAAATTATGTAAGGGTATTTCAATTTGAAGAGTTATCATATAACTCAAGGACTAATACAACTTCAAGTATAGAAAAAGTACTTTATGGAACAGAATTCTATAACCAAATAGTGGAGTACAAAAATTCTAGTGGAACTAATATTGTAACAGATAAAAAATATTCGGAGCTTATACTTTCTGCTGCAAAAACTTCTGGTGTTAGTAGCTTTCATTTAGCTTCAAGAATTAAGCAAGAGGTAGGACCTTTTTTATCTCATAGCTCAATAAGTGGAACAGTAAGCGGGTTTGAGGGCTTATACAATTTCTATAACATAGGAGCTACTAGTTCATCAGAGCCAATGGGAGCAATAAAAAATGGGCTGCAATATGCAAAAGATGGAAAAGGAGCAAGTACTGCAACAAAAAATAAATATCTAATACCCTGGAATACTAAAGAAAGAGCAATTACAGGAGGCGCAATTTTTATAGGTTCTAGCTACATTAATCTAGGACAAAATACGATTTATCTACAAAAGTTCCACGTGTATGATACAAGTGATGATGAACTATTCTGGCATCAATATATGACAAATGTTTTGGCTCCATATAGTGAATCGAAATTAATATATACTGGTTATGCAAATGGGAACTTACTCGATACTTCAATGTCTTTTGTAATTCCAATTTATGAAAATATGCCAGATTTGCCATGTACAAGCCCCGCAATTTCTGCAAGTGATTTTTCTTCAGATAATACAAAGGTTTATGCAAAGGTAGATACAAGTTTGAATGTAAGAAGCGGACCTGGAACATCATATGAAGTACTTACAAGTGTTTCTGCAAATACTCAAATGACAAGAATTGCAAAGGGAAAGCAAAAAGGTGAATTATGGGATAGGGTAAAGCTTGAAAATGGTATGGTTGGATATGTATTTCAAACATATTTAGAAGAAGTTCCAGATAAGCAAGTGGAAAAGATAGAACTTAGTGTTGACAAAACCACCATAAATAAAGGAGAAAAGGTAAAAATTAATTCTACAATATCTCCAAGTGATGCTGCAAATAAGAATTTGACGTATAGCTCAAGTGATACAAAAGTAGCCACAGTAAGTAGCGATGGATATATTTTAGGAGTAAGCTCACGGAAACGCTACCATTACAGCTAAAGCAAGTAATGGGGTTAGTAGTAGTATTAAAATTAGCGTGTATAGCCCCGTAACTGATTTAATTTTATCAACAGAAAATATTGTGCTACAAGTAGATGAAACCTTTAAAATTAGTGCAAGCGTGTTACCTGGTGATGCAAATAATAAAACTATTACATTTACCTCTGAAAATGATAAAATCGCATCAGTAGATCAGGAGGGAAATGTAACAGGTATAGCTGAAGGGGAGACGGATGTGCTTGTAATAACAGGAGAGAATAATATTTCTAAAAAAGTAAAAATAAATGTAATTAAAAAATTACAAGAAGGGGAGATTGTATTTGATGAAAGTCTAAATATAAATGGAAATGAGATTACAGGATTAGAAAATAAGAATAATACAGTCGACAAAATGCTAAATAAGATAAAAACAAACTATACGATTGAAATATATAATGCAGAGGGAGACAAATTAAAGGGAACAGATCTTGTTGGAACAGGTAGTATAATAAAAATCTTAAATAATAATATTTTGGTTATGGAATATAATGTAATAATGTATGGAGATGTAAATGCAGATGGAAAAATAAATAGTATTGATTTGCTGGTATTACAAAGACACATTTTAGAGATAGAAAAATTTTCTGGTGTATTTATTAAAGCGGGCAATGTTAGAAAAAACAATAGAAATCCAAGTTCTGTAGATTGCTTGTTGATACAAAGGCATATTTTAGGCTTAGAAAATATTGTGCAATAAAATATTATAATAAGTGAAAGGAAATAGAAGTGAAAAAAAGATTTTATATTATTTTTAACTTAATAGTTTTAATGCTTCTAACAATACTATGTGTTACTTGCCACGCGGAAACCAGGATAGGTTTAGTTAGTGAAAAAGAGAATATACAAATAGATGAAGAATTTAAAGTTATAGCAGAAATTGATAAAACAAATATAGCAGCTTTTACAATTTGGATATATTTTGATAATGAAAAAGTAGAATGCATTTCAAAATCAGACAAACTAAATGTCATAGAAAATAGAATAATATATACTTGGTTTTCAGAGACGGGAAAAAACAAGCCATTGACAGAATTGTTAAATCTTGATTTTAAAGCAAAAGAGGATGGAATAGCTTCATTTTCGATTATTGGTGAGTTCTATAAGGAAAACGGCGAAGAAATTGATATGCCTTATAGCAAATTAAGCGTCAATATTGGCGAGGTAAACGAAATAACAGAACAAACTGAGGCTCAATCTGAAATAGATGAAAACAAAATTGTTAGTGATGATAATGCAAAGCTTGAAATTATGAGATTAGGATTAGAAGGAGTGAATCCAGATTTCAATCCAAGCGTACAAGAATATTATTTAATAATTGATGAAAGCATAGACACAATAGAGGTAACAGCTATTCCGGAAAATAGAAAAGCACAGGTACAAATTACAGGAAATGATAATTTAAAAAGTGGAAAAAATATTATACAAATTGAAGTTACTTCAAAAGATAAAACTAATACAAAAAATTATACAATAAATATTACAAAAACAAGTAATCCTGAAAAAGCTAATGCGGATTTAGAAACACTTGCAGTAGAAAACTATGAGCTTAATCCAGAATTCTATAACAATATAACTAACTATAAAATAGAAATTTCAAATGATACTAACAAGCTAAATATACTTGCAATTCCGAGTGATATAGATGCTACAGTACAAATTGCAGGAAATGATAATTTAAAAGAAGGCAATAATAATATTAATATAACTGTGACAGCAGAAGATAATATAACTACAAAGAAGTATAATATCAATGTATATAAAAGAACTGTAAGTGAAGATATAGAATATGAAAAGCAAGAGCAGGAGAGAATTGAAGAAGCAAATGCTGTTTTACAGAAAATAAATACTGAAAATGTAGTTGACCCTGATGAGGATATAACTTTAGTAGATGAAGAAGTAATTCAAAAAGAAGAGGCAGAAAATAATAATAAAGTAGTTAGCAACGTCTTGATGATTGTTGGGCTTGTGTTATCTGTGATAGTAATAGGAATAGTAGTTTTAAGGGTCAGAAATAAAATTTAAAAATTCAAGGTTTAAGTTATCAACTTTTGCCATGTTCCCAAAAGCCGACGCAAATTGTCCCAAAAGTTGACTAAATTTCCAATTTGTGATATAATATATAAGTCAGCATGAGAGAAAAATAGTAAAAAACGGAGGTAAATATAATGGAAAAAATGAATTTTGTTTTTGGACATAAAAAACCAGATACTGACTCAATAGCTTCAGCTATTTCAATGGCTAATTTACAAACTAATATGGGGGATTATTCAGAAAGTTTTAGATTAGGAAATGTAAATAGAGAAACAGAATTTGCTTTAAAAACTTTTGGCGTTAAAACACCAGAATTATTAGATAAAGTTGATGAAAATAGTAATGTAATAATGGTTGACTCAAATGAATTTGATCAAAGTGCAGACGGTATTGAAAAGGCTAATATAAAAATGATTGTTGACCACCATAGATTAAATTTACAAACCTCAAACCCAGTATTCTGTATGGTAGAGCCAGTAGGTTGTACATCTACTATTTTATATAAATTATATAAACAAAATGATATTGATATAACACCTGAAATGGCAGGAATGATGCTTAGTGCTATAGTATCAGATACTTTATTATTTAAATCACCAACTTGCACAGAACAAGACAAACTTGTTGCTAGTAGATTATCTAGTATTGCAGGTATGAGTATGTATGATTATGGTTTAAATATGTTAAAAGCTGGTACTAACTTAGATGGATACACATCAGAGCAAGTAATAAACACAGATTCAAAGCCATTTGAAAAAAACGGTATTAAATTTGTTATATCTCAAATAAATAGTGCAGATGTTGACAGCGTATTAGAAAAACAAAAAGACTTAGAGCATGCAATTGAAAACGAAATATTATTAAACAACTTAGATTGTTATATATTCATGGTAACAGATATATTAGAAGCTTCATCAAAAGTAATCGTTTTAGGAAATAGAAGAGATATATTTGAAAAAGCTTATGAAACAAAATTATGTAATAACTTAGCAATTTTAAATGGAGTTGTTTCAAGAAAGAAACAAGTATTGCCTAAGATTTTAGATGCTATACAATAATTTTAGAAAATTAGCGTAAATTAAAAAATATATAAATTGTAATGGAAAAGTTAAAAAAATGAACTAAAATACTTGAATTTTAGTTCATTTTTTGGTAATATAAATAAGTCATATGCCGATGTGGCGGAACTGGCAGACGCACCAGACTCAAAATCTGGCGGGAAACCATGTGGGTTCGAGTCCCACCATCGGTACCAAAAGAAATTATAATAGCAATTTTATTTAAATAAAATGAATCGACCTCAAAGGTCGTTTTTTTGTTGTTTAAATCAGTAAGAAAATATAATAAAAAGATATGTAAAACGTAAAAATATTTCATGATTTTTTAGTAATAAATTGATGTAAAAATTAGATTTGCAAAAACATTAAAAAAAATACGCTTTTTCCTTGATTTATTATTGTACAAATGATAAAATATTTAAGTAAAAATATATAATTATATGTTTTTGGTACAATTTCTAAATGGTGATAAATATGCCAATTTACACAAGAGCAGGACTACCTGTAAATGAAATTTTGAGAAAGGAAAAAATACAAATCCTAGAAGAATTAGAAGGAAGAAATAATTCAAAAGAAAAGTTAAATTTATTGCAAGTAGCAATATTAAACTTAATGCCTTTAAAGGAGGACACAGAACTACAATTATTAAGAAAATTATCAGCATCAGGAAAGAACATAAAAATTACTTTTGTAAATGTTACATCATATGTTGGAAAAACAACTAATCCAGAGCATATGGCAAGGTTTTATTCTACATTTCAGGAGATTAAAGACAAATACTTTGATGGACTAATTATAACTGGGGCTCCAGTAGAACAGATGAAATTTGAAGAAGTAGATTATTGGAAGGAACTTACAAAAATTATGGACTGGTCGCAAACTCATGCAAAGTCAACTTTACACATCTGTTGGGGTGCACAAGCTGGACTATACTATCATTATGGTATAAATAAACATTTAATACCAGATAAAATGTTTGGAATATTTGAACATAAAATTGATGACAAAGCTTCTAAAATACTATATGGATTTAAAGATGGATTTAAAGCACCACATTCAAGACATACAACAATATATAAAGAAGATATAGAAAAAGTACCAGAATTAGAAGTGGTTTCGGAATCTGATGAAGCAGGAGTATTTATTGTAGAAGATAAAACCAAGAAACAATTATATGTAACAGGACATTTAGAGTATGCAGTAGATACACTTGATAAAGAATATAAAAGAGACTTATCTAAAGGATTAAAAATCAACATGCCAGAGCACTATTATTTAAATAATAATCCTGACAATGCCCCTGTGTATAGCTGGAAAGAGAATGGAGATAAGATTTATTCAAACTGGGTGAATTATTATATAAATTAAATAAAAAATATTTTTTCTATTGATATTTTTTTGAATGTATTATATGATAATCAAAATATAAGATTATATGAAAATAAGGAGGAAATACTAAGTAATGAAGAAAAAAATAGCTGCAATAATTTTGATACTTATAGTAATTTTAGGAGCATTTGCAACCCTCACATATGCAACTGATACTCCTATTAATTCAGCAGACATTAAAAACGACTCTACAGTAAATCTAGTTCAAATAAAAGATAGAGAATTGGAAACTTTAGAAGATTATCAAGAATCATATGGAGATGATACATATGGATTGGTAGCATATATATTAAATATAATTAGATTATATAGCATACCATTTGGTTTTGTAGGAATAGCAATTAGTGGTATTTATAGATATATAATCGGAATAAGAAAACTAGATGTTAGAGATAAAGGCTTTGGAGCTATGATAGGAATAATAACAGTAATGGTTATATGCCAGATACTACCATTAGTGTTTGCAATAGTTGTAAAAGGCTGGAGGGGTTAAACAAATGAAAGTATTATTTGCCGTTAATAATGAGAGTATTTCTGAGGCAATCATAAAAAAATATCAGCAAGAATACAAAGAAATTATATCAAGTAAAAATGTATACTATTTTGATGCAATTACGAGAGAATTACAAAAGGATAAAACATATGATAGAATAGTTATTAGTGAGGATGTAGAACCATTTACTAATAACAATTATGGTGTGATAGATAATTTTATTTTTAAGAGACTAGATGCAATAAGTGATGAAGCTACAACACAAGCTGGACAAGATATTCCAATAATTTTGATTTGTGCAGATAGAAGAACAAAATCAGAGGATATTTTAGTTAAATTATTTGGGATTGGAATATATAGTGCATTACTTGGACAAGATAGAACGATATCAAAAGTATGTGAGTTGTTAAACAAACCACGTAGCAAAAAAGATGCAAAAATATATTATAGAATTGATGCAGATGATGTGGATTATAAATCAGAAAATGAAGGCGATGTAAATGAAGTTGAGATTCAAAACATATTAGCACATTATAAAAGATTAGGAAAAAATGAAGAAGAATATGTAAAGAGTTTTGATAACATAGCTGAACAATATACTGATGCTCAATTAAGGGTGATCTGCAAATTCTTGCCACTAAATGTTAAAGCAGTTCTAGAGGCAAATTCACAAAAATATCAAGAATTAATTACCTTTGGAACAGCTACTCCAAGCAGAAGCCAAATTAAAAGTAAACCATCTAAATATGTTCCAAATCAAGATTATCAGATAAGAAAAAATAAAAATGCTAAAAATATTAAAGCACAAGCATCTAATAAAAAAATAGATGTATTAGAAAAAAACATTGGAAAACCGGAATTGACTAAACCTGTAGTTATTCCAACTAGTATAGGAAATATAAAAAAAGAAGATAAACAAGTTGAAAGTAAGGCAACTACACCATTACAGCAAACCATAAAGCAAATATTACAACATCCTGCACAACCAGTAAAACAAAGTGTTCAACAACAAGCTGAACATAACGAAATTAAGCAGGAAACTCAAGAAAATAATTTAGACCATGATGAAATTGAAAACATATTACAGTCATTGGAAACAGATATTTCAAAACAAGATAATAAAGAAGAAGCTCCTAAAAAAAGAAGAGGAAGACCAAGAAAGGTTCAAGAAGAAGTAAAAACAGAAGATTCAAATGCACCAAAAAGAAAAAGAGGAAGACCAAAAAAAGTTCAAGAGCCAATGCAAGAAAAAGAAGAGCAAGCGCAAGAAACAGTTGATTTGTTTAGCTTGGGAGCAAATGATGATAATAAAGATGAGGGTGGACTCATACTACCAGGTTTAGAGGAGGATACAGAAGAAACTCAAGCTAGTACTACAACAAATGAACCAGTTGATTTATTCGATTTAGGAAATGAAGAAAATATAAATTTAGATAATCAAGTTCAGAGTAGTAGTGCCAATGAAGAATATAGCAATTCTCAAAATTATGAAAAACAGTATAGTATGGGTAACAATGCTAATACAGAGCAATCTAGAGACTTGTACAATATAAATTCTGCCACACAAAACAATTCTAATTTAGAAAGCCTTTTAAGTATGTCAAATAAATTAGTGGCATTTGTTGGAACTTCAAAGAATGGAACATCTTTCTTAGTCAACAGTATGGCAGAAATATTATCTAAAAAAGGAATAAAAACTGCAATATTAGATTTGACACAAAATAAAAATGCATATTATATATATACTCAAAATGATGAAGAATTAAGAAAAATAGCATTTTCATGTATTGAAAATCTACAAAATGGAGTCGTAAGGGGAATAGAGGTTAGTAAAAATTTAACTGTATTTACTACACTACCTGATAGAAATGAAGATTTCAATAATAGTCAAGAAATACTTAAAACTTTAATGCAAAATTACTCACTAGTAATTATGGATTGTGATTACGAAACAAATTATTCATATTTTAACTATGCACAAGAAATATACTTAGTACAAAGCTATGACATTTTAACAATACAACCATTAACCGCATTTTTAAGAAATTTAAAAGCTAAAAATATATTAGCTCCTAATAAACTAAGGATAGTGTTAAATAAAGTGTTAAGGGTTAGAAGCATAACGGATAGAGTAATTATAGGTGGTATGTCATCCTACAATGATCCATCAATGTCATATATGACTGAGCTTTTTGATAAGGACAATGTTAAATATTGTACAATTCCATTTGATCAAGAGGCATATTCAAGATACTTAGATGGGTTAGTAAACTGTGAGGTTTCTACCAGGGCATATCCAAAGAATTTAATGGTAAGTTTAGAAAATTTAGGAAATATGATATATCCTTTATTAAATAATGATAAACCAGCGAATAAGTTCAATACATATAACCAAAGAACTAGCAATTTTTCAAGTACTATGAATGAAACATTAAATAAGATGAAAAACAGATATTAAAAGGAATAGAAGAGGTGATATCTTTTGATAATAGGAGTAATATTAATACTAGTAGCAATTATAATTTTGTTGTTGGTATATAATATGTCAATTCATAAAAAAATAGAAAGTTTTAATAATTTAAATCAAAAAGTTACTAATTTAAACATATTACAAGATTTTATGGATACAATAAGTAAAACTTCCAGTGTGGATGAAAAAATTAATCAAATAAATGATATAATTGTTGAAAGGTATCAAGTAAAATATTCTACAATAGTTGTATATGATGGAACAAAATATGTAGTTAGGGCTTCGAATGTTGACAAAAAGCATTGGGATACATTAAGTAATTTACAAGCTGAAGAAATATTTAAAGAAAGTATACAAACTTCTATCCCTAAATATGTAACAGTTGAAAACGAGAATGAAAGATTGCCATATCAGAAGATGGAATTTGCTAGAGCTAGAAGTGCAATGTTCTTCCCATTATACATAGATAATGTGTATATAGGATATTGGTTAATAGAAAGTAATGTGCCACATGATTTTGACTCAATAGATACAACTATATTAGAAGTTGTTAGAAGTAACATTGTAGCTATCCTAAAGACTGTTCAAAATCAAAAGATAATTGAAAGCATTGTTAGAGATGATAAATATAGTGAACTTAAAACTGCAGAATATTTATATGGTGAAGGAAGAAAAATAATTGATCAATATACTACTTCAACAGTTTGCTTAATAAAGATTACTAATTTAGAAGATATAAATGAAGATATAAGTAGAAAAACAGGAGACGTAATTATTACTAAAGTATGTGAAACGATAAAATCTAATTTGTCAGACCAATATATTTTTGTAAGATATATGGGACCAAAGTTTGCAATTGTATTTTCTGGAATAGAAATGAAAGCAGTATATGAATTCATGAAGCAAATAAAAGAACAAGTTGAGGCTATAGAAATAGAACCAGTGGATGTAGAATTTGAAGATGAAGAAAATGTACTTGCAAAACCTAAAATAAATGTTATAATATCTACATATTACAAAGGTACTGCTTTAGAGGGGGTATTAAAAAAATTAGAGGATTACTTAGATAATGCAGATAAAGATGAAAATAAAATAAGTGAGTTATAGGGAGGTATATAATATGTCAATGATGGATGAAACATTAAGTTTTAAAGTAGAAAAGGATAAAAACATAAAAGCAAGGGAAATTCTTAAAGAAGTTTACAATGCTTTACAAGAGAAAGGATACAACCCAATAAATCAAATAGTAGGCTATATTTTATCTGGAGATCCAACATATATTACTAGTCATAATAATGCAAGAAACCTAATAAGACAGATTGAAAGAGATGAATTGCTGGAAAGAATGGTAAAAAATTATATAGGATTAGATGAATAAAATGAGAAAACTTGGAATAGATTATGGAGATGCAAGGGTAGGATTAGCTATTACTGATGAGCTTGGGATAACAGTACAGGGGCTAGAGACTATTCATCATAAGGGAAATGATAAAATAGTATTAAAAAGATTAGAAGAAATTTTTAATAAATTTCAAATTGATACTATTGTGGTAGGACTTCCAATTAATATGGATGGAACAAAATCGGAAAGAGTAGAAGTCACAGAAAAATTTATACATAAACTTAAATGTAAATTTAACAAAATGAGAATAGAAGAAGTTGATGAAAGGTTAACTACAGTTGCAGCACATAGGACAATGAATTATTTAAATATAGATAAAAATGAAAAAAAGAATATTGTAGACACCATATCTGCAGTATATATATTAGAAACTTATATGAATAAATTAAAAAATAGCATATAATTTTTAAGATTTGGAATAATATTAGAAAGATGGACCAGGTAGGAAGAAAACATTTTTCCTGTATTATTCATAGTTTTAGTTATTAATTTTAAAATAATATAAATAAATATATTTGAAAGGAGAATTAAAAATGAAGGATGATGTAAATAATGTTCCAAACGAACAAGAAGGAGAGGAACTTGATAATATAATAGTGCTAAATGATGAGAATGGTGATGAAATAGAATTCGAGTTCTTAGACTTAATAGAATATGAAGGAGAAGAATATGTGGTTTTATTACCACATGATGAAGAAGATGAGGCAGATGAAGTAGTTATACTAAAATTGGAAGACACAGATTCAGAAGATGAAGAATCTTATGTAAGTGTAGAAGATGAAGAGGTTTTGCAAGCTGTTTTCGAGATCTTTAAAGAAAAATTTAAAGATGAATTTAACTTCATTGATGAATAAAATATAAAAAGTTCGTCACCAGATGTTGGTAGCTCTTGCAACCTATATCTGGTGACTTTTTAAGGAGGAATTATACATATGAAGAATTTTTCTAGTTGGTTAATAGCGATTTTTGCACTTATGTTTTGGGGATTTAGATTAATAGGAACAGTACTTTATTCAATTGGAAGTAATTTCCTATTTGCCCCAAGCGATATGACCATGGAAATAATATTATTATTTATAACGTTTATTTGTATATGTTTTATAATCAAGAGAAAATTATTAGCAGCTCTAATATATTTAGTATGTCATTTTATATATTATGGTCCAACATTTATAAATCATTTTATGCAAATAATTAATGAAACTTTATCAATTGATTTATATATGGCCACTTTATTTGAATTCTTTGGATTAGTTTTAGCAATTGCTGCCATATTTGATGTCTTATTAGATAAGAGTAGAAAAGCAAATCCAGTAGATAAAAATACTGATTGGTTTTATAAAAATAAGGATTATGATAGAAAGTTAGACGAAAGGGCCGATAAGAACAATTATAGAACACTATAGCAAACTATTAAAAAATATGATAAAATAAAAATTGTATATAGATGTAGAAATAAAAGGAGAATGTAGTAATATGGATGAGCAAGAAAGTAAATTAGAAGAATATAAAATGTTAAGAGAAGAAATTCAAAACTGTGTAGAAAGAGATAATTCCCTAGTAACTTTTATGGTAACAGCAGTTTCTACAATATTAACTTTTGCAATTTCTGCCAATCTGCAAGTACCATTTTTATTTTTAATTTCTTTTTGTATTATTATTCCATTTACAGGTAGAATTTCACATTATAAAACTAATGTGGCTCGTATTAGTGCTTATTTAATTGTATTTCTAGAACCTGAAATGGATATAAAATATGAAACAAGAAATAGTATGGTAAAATCTGCTAAAAGTAAGATATCTAAATTACTGGTTGCAATGCGTAATTATGTGGGTTTATTATTAGGTATTTTATCTTATGCTATTTATTTAGTAGAATATAATAATAAAATAGGATTTTCTAATTGGTGGGATTGGATATTTGGAATTTTACCAGTTATCTTTCTAATTCTTATATTTCTTATGGATAAAAAGATAGATAATGTGCAACAAGAAAAAGCAAAATGGATAGAGAACTGGAAACAACTTTTATAAAATTAATAGGGAGGAAGAAATTGAAAAAAACAATTGAATTAAGTAATGGTAGACTTTTAATAGAAACTGATAATAATGGATATGTACCATTTACTTCTATAAAAAAAGCATATATTGATAATGGTAATATAAAAAAATAATTACATTTTCAATGTGGGATGATTTTCAATTTGATGCATATACAAAAGATAATGTTAATGAATTATTTTTTGAATTTGAAAATGGTTCTCCTCTTTATTTAGAATTAAGCATATTATTAGGTAAAGATAAAAAAATTGTCATAGATGATGATCATACTTTTAGTAAATTAAAAAAATTTATGATTATAGAAAATATTGATGACAATATAGTTATTCATTTCATAGGAAATGCAGATTGTGAGTTAACTAGTCAAAAATTCAGTGTATTTGTAAAGAATATTGGACCAGATGCTAGAAGTAAAATTCAAAATTCAGATTTAAAAATAAAGTTAATAGATTTCTTTAAAAATTGTGAAAACTCTTTATTAAGAGAAGAATATAAATCATCAACGGAAGGAAGCATTCAAAATAAAAAACAAACTCTCGTATATAAAAAAGGAAGTGAAGCAAATGAAAGATAATAAAAAAGAGATGTTTACATCTGTCCACATCAACTGGTATCCAGGACATATGACTAAGACTAAAAGGCAGATTATAGAGGATTTAAAACTGATTGATGTGGTTGTAGAAATTTTGGATGCAAGGATGCCAATTTCTAGCAGAAATCCTGATATAGAACAATATGTAAAAAATAAAGATAAATTACTCCTTTTAAACAAAAGTGATTTAGCAGACAATGTAGAGAATATTAATTGGATTAATTATTTTAATAGCAATGGAATAGAAGCTATCCTTATAAACTCAAATACTGGAGAAGGAATTAAGCAGGCAATAAAGAAGATAGAGGCAATATATTCGGTTAATCAAACAAAATTTCAAGCCAAAGGAAGAGTTGGTAAGGCAATTAGAGTTATGGTGTTAGGAATACCAAATGTTGGAAAGTCTTCTTTTATTAATCGTGTATCAAATAAAAACTCAGCGAAAGTTGGAAATAGACCGGGTGTAACCAGACAAAAACAATGGATACGAATAAATGAAAATATAGAATTATTAGATACGCCAGGAGTATTGTGGCCAAAATTTGAAAATAGTGAGACAGCATTAAATTTGGCTTATACTGGAACGATAAAAGATGATGTATTAGAAATTATTGAAATAGGATTTAATTTGATTAAATTTCTTGTAGAAAATTATTTAGATAAATTAGCAGAAAGATATAAATTAAATAATGAAGAGATTAAGGATATATTAAGTAACGAAGAATTGCAAGAAAATGAAAGAATTCTTGAAATTATGTATCTTGTAGGAAAAAAGAGAGGTACAATAGCTTCAGGAGGAAATATTGATGAAGAAAAGACAGCAAGATTAATTTTAGATGATTTTAGAAATGGAAAAATAGGAAGGATAACATTAGAAAAGGTAAATTAGAGGAAAATTTTAAGCAATGGTA
>CALXWU010000028.1 GCA_944392505.1 uncultured Clostridia bacterium
CTAATCTCCATTCATTTACTTGTTTTTGCAATTCTAAGTCATATATCATATCATTTATGGAAGCAAGTGTTTGACTATCTTTTGTTACCTCTTTTAATTGATATTGTGTATTTAAAGATTTATTGATTTCTTCTAAATCTTGGTTTACGAAATATTTCCAATCATCAGAATTTAACTTTTCCAAAGCAGCAGCATAGTTTTCTTTTGCTTCAGTATATGCTTCTTCTGTTATTTCATCAGAATATTCATGAGCAACCATTGTGCTTATATTTGATCTAAGCATATCATTAATTACATAAGCCTGCCAGGAGTTGTTGCCATATTCCTTAATAAGTTTTAAAAGTTCAATTTGACATTTAGTATCTATATATTCAGTTTTATCTGCATTACTATCAGGGTCAAGTGCAGATAAATAACGTTCATAGTATTCTAGGTCACCTTCATAATA
Organism: uncultured Clostridia bacterium; assembly: GCA_944392505.1. GTDB lineage: Bacteria > Bacillota > Clostridia > TANB77 > CAG-508 > CALXVA01. Next base: position 449 of record CALXWU010000028.1, read on the forward strand.
GTAATAATTTTGATAGCCAGTATCTGTAACTCTAATCATAATATTTGCTAATAAAATGTATCCAACAATTATAATTAATAAAATGTATATCGTTTTTTTCTTAAAAACTTTTTTTAATTCATTTCCAATCAAACTAATCAATTACATTACCCCCTGTCTTCTTAAAGAATGCATCTTCAAGACTTATAACATCCTCTTTAATTCCATATATCTTAATGTCTTGTAACACTAATTTCTTTATTATCATAGGAATACTCTCTTTATCTGCATGAACCTGAAGATGAGTATTATCTTGTGCATTAGACATATCGCCAATGACCATTCTTGCTTTTCTAGCATCATCAACCTCTATAATATAGTTTCCATCAGATGCTTCTTTCTTTACAGTTTCTAAATCACTTGTTTCTACAATCACACCATTTTTTATAATACATACTTTATTACAAAAACTTTCAAGTTCGGCTAAATTATGGCTAGAAATTAAAATTCCCATATCTTCTTCTTTTGAAAGTTTTACTAAAAGATTACGCAAATCTTTAATTCCTTCAGGATCTAAGCCATTTGTCGGTTCATCAAGTATAAGTAAATTAGGATTGTGAAGAATTGCTTGTGCAACACCTAAACGTTGCCTCATACCAAGAGAATATTTGGAAACTTTATCATGTATTCTATTCTCAAGTCCAACCAATTTTATAACTTCATTAATACGATTATCATCTATTCCTTTATATAAATTGGCAATTAATTTCAAATTGTCAAGTCCAGATAAATACATATATAAATCAGGATTTTCAATTATAGCACCAACTTTTGCAATAGCCTTTTCAAAATCTTTTTGAATATCAAAACCATTAATTACTACTTTTCCACTACCAATTTTTTGGAGACCAAGTATTAATTTAATGGTTGTTGTTTTACCGGCACCATTAGGACCAATAAATCCTAAAATATCTCCATTTTGTATTTCTAAAGATACTCCTTTTAAAATTTCCTTTTTTCTAAAACTTTTATACAAGTTTTCGCATTTTAAAATTGTATTTTGCATATTAAGAACATCCCTTCCTTTCATAAATTAAATATCTTTTTGATAAAACCTATTCTAGCACGAAAATATTAATATGCAAGTAATAAATACTTAAGAAATTATTAAGTCTGCAATTTTAAATGGATTCAACTTTTTTGCTCCGTCCCCAAAAGTCGACTACTTGTTAAAGAAAAATTTTCATGATATAATTATGTCGAATTGGAGGAAGAGAGTTTACAAAATGAGAATTAGATTTAAGCCTTGGGCGAGACCGGAGTTAGAAGCAAGTAAATTTTATATAGACAATCCAGAAGAATATAAAGGTAGATGGAAAGAACTATTTCAAAATAATAATCCAATACATTTAGAGCTTGGATGTGGAAAAGGTGGCTTCATTTCACAGCTTGCTGTATATAATCCTGATGTGAATTACATTGCAATAGATCTTGTGGATGCAATGCTGGGGTTAGCTAAGAGGAAAATTGAAGAAGAATACCATATGGCAAATAGAGAGATTGATAATATTTACATTACTAGATATGATATTGAAAGAATAAACAATATTTTATCAAAAGAAGATAACATAGAAAGAATATACATAAATTTCTGTAACCCATGGACTAGAGGAAAGCATCATAAAAAAAGGCTAACACATACAAGACAATTAGAAAAGTATAAAGAGTTTTTAGTAAATGGGGCAAAAATATATTTTAAAACAGATGATGATGGTTTGTTTAATGATAGTATTAAATATTTTAAAGAATCTGGATTTGAAATAGAGAAAATTACTTATGATTTGGCAAATGAATTGAATTTTTGGGAGAATATTGAAACTGAACATGAAAAAATGTTTAAAGACCAAGGCATAAAAATAAAAGCATTAATTGCTAGTTTAAAATAAAAATAGGAGGAATTAATGGAACATATAAATAATATTATTAATTTTTTCAAAAATATTACACAAGAACAATTAATAGATATTGGGATTGCAGCAATAATTATTATATTTTTTCTCATATTTAGCTCGGTTTTCTCATATTTAATTATTAAGATGTTTAAATTTAGAGAGAAAAATGAATTAAAAATAAAGCATAATCCATTGTATAAACCATTAAAAGCATTGTTTGCTGTGGTCGGAATATATATTGGCATAATCATTTTAAGACTTCCAGAGAACGTAATGGAGGCTTGCAATAAAATATTTCAAATTTTAGTTATTTGTATAATTGCAAAGGGACTAATAAATTTAGTAGATCCGCAAAAAGGACTTATTAAAAAGATGAGAAATGATGAAGCACCAGACGGAAATAAAACAGTAGCTAGCTTTACAAGTAAAATTTTAAAATATGTAATATATATTGGTGCAGGACTATTAATTCTTGCAGTATTTGGAATCAATCCAACTAGCCTTATAGCAGGTCTTGGAGTAGGAAGTGCTGTAGTAGCTTTAGCAGCACAGGATTTTGTGAAAAATCTCATATCTGGTTTTTCAATAATGTCTGATAAGCCATTTTTAGTAGGCGACTGGATTGCAGTTGGAACAAATGAAGGAACTGTAATTGAAATTTCTTTTAGGTGTACAAAAATAAAAACTTCAGATAATTCAATAGTAACAATACAAAATTCAGAATTTACAACAAACAATGTAATAAATTGGTCAAGAATGGAACAAAGAAGATATGAGCTAAATATCAAACTTCCATTAGAAACTAATTCTAGTCAAATAGAGAAAATAGTAAATAAAATGAGCTTCGTATTAAATAATAATGAAGATATTGAAAAAGATTCTATGCAAGTTCATTTTGACGCTATTGGATTGGACTCGGTAAATATTAATATTTATATGTATACTAATATAATTAATTTTGTTGATTTCTTAAACTTTAAGGAGAAAGTAAATGAAGATATATTAAAGGTTTTAGAATCTGAAAATATAAAAATGGCATATCCCGGACAAAATGTGTATGTGCATAATATAGGAGAAATGAAGGAAGCAGAAACACAAGAAATTGACATAAAAAGAGAATGATGGTAAAATATTGCTGAGACTTTATGTCTAATATATGCAAAGGAGATATCATCATGGAAAAGTACAATCCAATAAGTGAAGAAGAGCGGTTTCACACTCCGCGCATGGCGGACGTAGAAGTTTCCTACCAAAGTGAAGATGGACAAACAACAATCAATCACACGATTATTCGTAGTCGACCTTCGGTTGCGGTTATCATCATAAATGATGATAATTATGTAGCTCTTCTCAAACATTTCCGTACTACTACAGGCTCGTGGTATTGGGAAATCCCTACCGGCCTGATTAAGGAAGGAGAAAATTTGCGAGAAGCTGCAAAACGCGAAGTAGAAGAAAAGGTAGGACTTGTACTAAAGGGAATTTGGCAACTTTCATTTGGACCCAATCTCTTAGATCCAAGCAAATCAGATGAGAACTATGGTATTGCTTTGGCATACTTTGAAGGACCTACTGAGAGACATCTCGAGGAACAGAAGGTAAAAGAGAACGATATTGTATGGGTGCCTATCGAAAAGGTATTTGAAAGGTTGAAGGACCAAATCGGAAAGGGCAAGCCGTTCAAGGACAATATGTTTATGAGTGGGCATAGCGTATATGCCTTTTTGACTTATTATTTCCTTGAAAATTAAATCTCCTTTTTCCCCTGTAGCAAATTGCTGCAGGGGAAAATCATAAAATTCATAAAATGGACACAATGAAGATGTATAATAATCATGTAAATTTTAAATGAAATATTATTTAGCGAAAGGATGAAAGCTAATGAGTGATGTAACAGTTCTAGTGGTAGATGATGAATCAAGAATGAGAAAACTGATTAAAGACTTTTTAATGCAAAAGGGGTATAGTATTTTAGAAGCAGGAGATGGAGAAGAAGCATTACAAGTATTTACAGAAAATCAAAATAAAATCAATTTAATATTACTGGATGTAATGATGCCAAAATTAGATGGTTGGTCTGTACTACGTCAAATTCGTCAATCTTCAAAAGTTCCAATTATAATGCTTACTGCAAGGGGAGAAGAACAAGATGAGCTATTTGGATTTGAATTAGGTGTTGATGAATATATTTCTAAACCATTTAGTCCTAAAATTTTAGTAGCCAGAGTAGAAGCAATATTAAAAAGGACAAACCCTGAAGCTAAAGAATTAAAAGACTACGGTGGAATAGTTATTGATGCAGAAGGAAGAACTGTAACAGTAGACGGAAAGCAAATTGAAATGAGCTTAAGAGAATATGAACTTTTAAAATATTTATTAGATAATGAAAACATTGCATTATCTAGAGATAAGATTTTAAATAATGTATGGAATTATGATTATTATGGGGATTCAAGAACAATTGATAGTCATATAAAAAAGATTAGACATAAACTAGGTAAGAAAGGTAAATATATTCAAACAATAAGAGGAATAGGATATAAGTTTGAAGTAAAATAAGAGGAGTGAAGATGGAAAAATTAAAGAATAATTTTAAATCTGTACGATTTAGGCTGTTCTTAATTATGTGTATAGTCATTGCTGTAATTGTAATCTGCCTTATAATTGTCAACAGTGTAGTATTAGAGTCATTCTATATTTATTCTAAAACCAAAACAGTAAGAAATGTGTATACGAGAATAAATGATTATTATAATTTAAATGGAAATGATGTAGACCTAGAAGAAGAATTAAGGAGGATTGCATTTAACAACAATTTTGATATATTTATAGAGACAGAAGAAAATGTAATTGTTTTTAGTACTGATAGAGATCTATATTCTACAATTAATTTTATCACAAGTGCTAGAGAAAATATAGATGAAGGCAATATTATATACCATAATGAAAATATACAAATATCAAGAATAAATGATAAATATAACAACATAAGCTACATTTTATTATCTGGAAGTCTAGATAATGGATATAATCTATACATTAGTATTCCAGTTGTTCCTATAGAGGAAAGTGTGCAAATATCTAATCAAACCTTAATTATAATAGGAATTATAATTTTGCTTATTTCATCATTTATAGCATCATTTATTTCTAAAAAGTTTACAGAACCAATTGTACAATTAAATACTATAACAGATAAAATGGCAAGGTTGGATTTTAGCCAAAAATATAGAATAGCTGATACTGATGATGAAATAAATGAATTGGGAAAAAACATAAACACTATGTCTGATAAATTAGAGGCAACCATAAAACAATTAAGAGAAAATAATTCTGAACTTGAAAAAGATATAGAAGAAAAATCTAAAATTGATGAAATGAGAAAACAATTCATTTCAGATGTATCTCATGAACTAAAAACACCGATAGCTTTAATACAAGGATATGCTGAAGGGCTTATAGAAAATGTTAACTCTGACGATGAATCTAGGAAATTCTATGCAGAAGTAATTTTAGATGAATCTAATAAAATGGATACATTAGTAAAACAATTATTAGAATTAATGAAATTGGAATACGGGAAAAGAGAATTTAACAATGTGGATTTCAATATTGTAGAACTTATAAATGAAGTTATAAGAAAATGTAAAGTAATGATAGATGAGAGAAAGATAGATGTAGAATTCGATTCAAATACGCCTATTATGGTAAATGCAGATGATTTCTATATTGAACAAGTAATTACAAATTATTTTACAAATGCCATTAAACACGCTAAAGAGGTTGAGGGAAAGAGAAAGATAAAAATAGAAATTAATGAAAATACTGAAAAAGGAAAAATAAGAGTATCTGTATTTAACACAGGTGATAATATTTCGGAAGAACATATTGATAAAATATGGGGAAGGTTCTATAAAGAAGACACATCAAGAAATAGAACAGATGGAGGAACAGGAATAGGTTTAGCTCTAGTAAAAGCTATAATGATTAATTACAAAAATGATTTTGGAGTTATAAACAGAAAAGATGGAGTAGAATTCTATTTTGAATTAGATAAATAAGGAAAGTGGCTTCGCCACATGTGCATTTCACTTCGCGAATATGCACGGCCCAATAAAACTTAACCTTGTTATATAGCAAGAGCAATTGAGAGTGAAACTCAATTGCTCTTTTGTCGAATTGTGTCGATGAAAAAATCTTTACAAATAATGTAATTTATAGTAATATATATTTGTCTTAAAAATTGCAATTTTTATCAAAGATTTTTATCAAATCAAAAAAATTATTATCTAAATGAAAAATGTTTTAATCAACAAATTCTAAACAATTTTATCTTAGAAAATTCAAAATTTTAATTACAAACAAGCTAAAAGGCAGGTGTGTTTTATGTGCTAAATTATAACAGTAAAACTCTTAACACTGTAGTTGTATGCATCAGCTTAGTTATTTGCATAATTCTATTCATTATATTAGATTCTTGTTTTTTAAATATTCCAAATAATAAAAATAATCAAAATATTTCCGTAAGTTTTATGAATATTCAGAAAAATCAAGTTCCTAATAGAGAAGATTTGGATTCTATAGATATTCAAAATGTATTTTTAGAATTAATGCAAGTAGCTGTAATATATGATAATCCAAATATACGTGTAGAAGATGTGGAAACAGGAGATGAAAAAAACAGTGAAAATGCAGAAGAAGAGAATACAATTCAAGGGACGGCTATTTCAAATGAAGAGGCTAATGGCAATTCGGCATCATACTTAAGTCAAACATATAGTAATTCCGAATGGAGAATTGAAATACCCAAGATTGGCTTAATAGCTCCAATAAAAACTGGAACGACCCAAGAAGTACTGGCTACTGCTGTAGGACATTTTGAAGGGTATAGTAAATGGAATGGGAATGTTGCTCTGGCAGGGCATAATAGAGGATATAACTGTAACTTTTTTCAAAATATAAAAAAGTTGGAAGAAGGAGATAAGATAATTTACTATACTAAAAATGGTAAAAGAGAGTATGAAGTTGTTTTGAATAAAATTATCAAACAAACTGATTGGAGCTATGTGCAGGAGACAGAAGATAATAGAATAACACTAATAACATGTGTGGAAAATATGTATGAGTATAGGAGGTGTGTTCAAGCAATAGAGATTATATAAAAAATAAAATAATCGAGAAAGGAGTTTGTATAAGACATTTAAAGCTTATACATTATAATAATATGAAAATTAGTAAAATAATATCAATAGTTCTAATATTAATTACAATAGTTGCAACCTTTAGTATATTCCAAAATACTTCAAAAGCTGCAACATACATTATAGCTGAAGCAGATTTATATTCTAAGGGAGAAATAGTTTGCTTTAAATATGGGGATATAACTGTTGGGGTAGAATATATAGTTTATATGAAGGATGGTGTGGAATATCCTGCATATTGTTTAAATAGGGATTTACCTGGTGTTACAGAAAAGGAAGAATATACTGTAAAAGTGGAGCAAATTGTAAATAACAATAAAATATGGAGAGCAGTAACAAATGGTTATCCATTTAAAACTAAAGAAGAATTAAATTGCTATAGTAATATAGAAGCGTTTGCAGCAACTAAAATGGCTGTATATGATGCAATGTATAATTATGATTGGGATGACTTTACAGCCCTAGATGCTCGAGGGGAGAGAATTCTTGCGGCAGCTGAGAAAATTTCAAAGGCGGCAAGAGCTTCAACAGCTACAAAGCCAGTTTCAATTGTGAATGTAAAAACTGATGATACAAAATGGAATATGGATTCAATCAATAAAGAATATGCTAGCAAAACTTTTTATGTAACAACAAATGTACAGAGCAATGAGTATAATGTGAAATTAAATAATGTAGAAATTCAAAATGTGAAGGTGACTGACCTAAATAATGCAGAAAAAACTACTTTTAAAACCGGAGAAAAATTTAAAGTTTTAATTCCTATCTCTGAAATGACTAAAGCAGGAAACTTTGAAATAGAAGTAACTGCAGATATGAAAACAATGCCAATATTATATGGAAAGTCTCCAGATAGCAGTAAACAAAGTTATGCATTAGCTGCAGGAGATTATGAATTTGAAAATAGCGTATTAAAAGTAAATTATTTAGAAAATACAACTAAAATAGAAATAAAGAAATATGATGCAGAAACAAAAGCACAATTAACAAAAGCTAAATTCAATATTTTAGATGCGAATAAACAAATTATCTATTCAGATGTAACCACCGGTGAAAATGGGATTGCTGTAGTAGAACACATTTTACCTGGAAAGTACTATATCGAGGAAGTCAAATCGCCTGATGGATATACGATATATGACGAACCTATAGAACTTGATGTAGAGCTAAATCAAAAATATACAGTTAATATCAATAATTACAAAGAACCAGAAAATGAAGAAAAACAAGTAGAAGATGAAGATACAACTGTAACTGGTAGAAAGGAGATTAATTTGCCCAGAACAGGATTTTAGAATGGGTAAAAAGATTAGGTTTAAATCATAAACGTTAAAGAACTTTAAAATGGTTAGGTGTGATTGTAGTAATTATATCTAATCATTTTTTATTCTAAAAATTCCACCAAATTATTGACATGTCTGGCTAAATAAATTATGATTATGTATATAATTTGAATAAATATACATATTATATATTTAGAAAGGAAATTTTAAATGTTAACATCAATAATAGTTCTTGTGATTTTAATTCTACTAAATGCATATTTTGCTGCTACAGAAATTGCTTTTATTTCTTTAAATGATTCAAAAATAGAGAGAGATGCAAAAGAAGGCAATAAAAAAGCTAAGCAAATCTTGAAAATGTTAAGATCTCCAAGTAAATTTTTAGCTACCATCCAAATAGGAATAACACTTGCAGGCTTTTTATCTAGTGCTTTTGCGTCAGATGCATTTGCTGATAAATTAGCTCCAATATTAAATAATCTAGTTCCGGCCATTAGCCTTGACATTTGGAGAGGAATTTCAATAGTAATTATAACAATTATTCTATCTTTCTTTACATTAGTATTTGGAGAATTAGTTCCAAAAAGATTGGCAATGAAATATTATGAAAAAATCTCGTATGCAACCATAGGAGTAATAAGGGGAATATCAATAATTACAGCACCTTTTGTAAAACTTCTTACATTTTCTACAAATATGGTTTCAAAAATATTTGGAGTTGGAGAAGCAGAAGAAGAGGTTGTAACTGAAGAAGAAATTAGAATGATGATTGATGAAGGAGAAGAAAAAGGTACAATAGAAAGAGGAGAGAAACAACTATTAAATAATGTTTTTGAATTTAATGATATTATTGTGTCAGAGATAATGACTCCAAGAACAGATATGTATGCAATTGATATTAATGAAGACCTAAAAGAACAGTTAGATGAAATTGATGAGTTTAAATATAGTAGAATACCAGTTTATGATGAAAATATTGACGATATAAAAGGAATTCTATTTGTTAAGGATATACTAAAACCTTTAAAAGACAATAAAGAAATTAATATAAAAGAATTAATGAGAGAACCATATTTTGTGCCAGAGTCAAAAGATATTGATGAACTATTTAAAGAAATGCAACAAAATAAAGTTCAGATGGCAATTGCAATAGATGAATATGGAGGTACAGCTGGACTAATAACCATGGAAGATATTATTGAAGAACTTGTTGGAAACATATTTGATGAATATGATGATGAAGAAATAGAAGTGAAGAAGATTGATGATAACACATATATACTAAGTGGAACTGTTTCATCATATGAATTAAAAAAAGTTTTTAATATAGAGCTTCCAGAGGGGGATTATGAGACTTTATCAGGTTACTTATTAGATAAGTTAGGAAGAATACCAGATGAAGATGAACATCCTATTATAGAGGATGAAAATTTAACATATAGAGTGGAAGAAATGGAAGATAAAAGGATTAAGTACGTTAAGGTATGCAGAAACATGAAGGATAAAGAAGATAAAGATGAAGAAAATGTTGAAAATTAACAATTCTTTTCTAATCAGATATATATTTGAAAGGAAGGGTATAAGGTATGAATAAAAAGAAGATAATAATCGTAATATGTGTAATATTATTAATTGCAATAATAGCAACATTTTTAACGATATATTTTATAAAAAGATCAAAATATGTTTTTGATATAGTAGAAGTAAGTAATATAGAATATAACGCAGTAAATATTGATGACAGATATGGAGTTATAAATGGAAACGGAGAGATTGTTATAGAGCCAAATTATGATGTAATTCAAATACCAGATCCTTCAAAACCGCTATTTGTATGCATGTCTAATTATAATACTGAAACAAAAGAATATGAAACAAAAGTATTAAATGATAAAAAAGAACAAGTAATTACAGGTTATCAAACAGTCCAGGCTATTCCAACTCAAACCACAGCAGACGGGGTACCTTTTGAAAATACAGTTCTAAAATATAAAAAAAATGGTAAATTTGGTTTGATTGATTTAGATGGAAAAGAAATCACCGACCCTATTTATGATGAAATCTCAGCTGTAACATATAAAGAGGGAATGCTATTTGTAAAGCAAGGAGACAAAGTTGGAGTAATTAATATTAATGGGGTCGAGGTAATTAAAACCGAATATGATAGTATTAATGTAGATAACTATTATGATGTAAATACCAGGTATCAGAGAACAGGTTTTATAACTTGTAAAGTGGGAGAGAATGGTTATAGATATGGATATATAAATTACAAAGGAGAGATAGTATTAGATACGGAATATACAGAAATTGAGAGAGTAACTGAAATTGAAGATGAAAAAGACGTGTATTTGATTGCCTTTAAGGATGGACAAGCAGGATTATTAAAGAATAAGAAAGTTATATTAAATCATGAGTATGAAGATATAATGTATTATTCATATAATGATGTATTTATAGTGCAAAGGAATGCAAAACAAGGGGTTGCAGATAGAGAAGGAAATATCAAAATAGAGCCTCAATATTCAAATATTAGTTTCGGAGGCATATATGTTAATGCAACTCAAGATGACACAACAATAATCTTGGACTTAAATGGAAATGAAGTTAATGATGGATATATTTCTAAAGTTCCAACAAAAGACGGACAGCATTTTATCGTATATGGAGAAGATGGAATATATAAAATTATTGACGGAAATGGAAATGTAGTAATAGATAGAAATTATACAAATATTGAAGAAGTGGATAATAACTACTTTATTGTGGCTAGTGATAGAAACAATGGAATAATTGATCTAACTGGTAAGTCATTAGTAGATTTAAAATATAACAGTATAGTAGAATTAGATAATACAGATTTATTGCAAGCCAATATTTCAGAAACAAGCACAGTTAGTCTGATAAATAAAAATATGCAAGTAGTTGTGACTATGGATGAGGCAATTATTGATGTGCAAGATAATTATATAAGACTATACTCAGAAACTGAGAATAAATATTTTGATTATTCAGGAAATGAATTAACTGCCAAAGATCTATTCCCTGATAACCAGTTATATGCAAAGAAAATTAACGACAAGTGGGGATTTGTAGATAGTAACGGCAATTTAAAAGTACAAAATAAGTATGATATGGTAACAGAATTTAATGAATATGGATTTGCAGGTATAAAAATTGATGGTAAGTGGGGAGTAATTAATCAAAATGGAGAAATAATTCAAGAACCAATATATGAATTATCTAATATTAGTCCATCATTTATAGGAAAATACTATAAAGCAAGCCAATGGTATGGAAGCGGATACTATACTGATAAAGTAACAGCAGGAGAAATATAAAATATAATATAACTCATATAAAAGTTTTTTATAATATAGAAGACAACTATATAAATAAAAAGAATTTAGAAAGAGGCATAAAACATGTATAAAGAATTTGGAATATCTGAAGAAATAATAAAACTAACTAAAGAAACAGAAAAAGAAATAGAACCAATATTTAAAAAAATAGAAGAAGTGAGTGAATTTAATTCACTAAAAGTATTAAAAGCATTTCAGAATAATAACATCTCTGACATGCATTTTAATCAAACAACAGGCTATGGCTATGGAGATGTAGGAAGAGATACTTGTGAAAAAGTCTTTGCAGAAGTTTTGGGCGCAGAAGACAGCTTAGTAAGAGGACAATTTATTTCAGGAACTCATGCTTTAACAGTTGCACTTTTTTCCTTCCTAAGACCGGGAGATACAATGCTTAGCATCACAGGCAAACCATATGATACCTTAGATGAAGTTATTGGAATTACAGACAATCCAAGTTCATTAAAATCATTTGGTATTAAATTTGAACAAATAGATTTAATTGACAATGATTTTGATTATGATGCCATAGCAGCAAGATTAAATAAAGGAAAAGTGAAATTAATAGAAATACAACGTTCTAAAGGTTATAGCACAAGAAAGAGTATCAAACTAGATGATCTAGAAAAAGTTATAAAACATATTAGAAAATTTGATGAAGACGCAATAATTATGATAGATAATTGTTATTGTGAATTTGTAAATACTAAAGAACCATTGGAAGTTGGGGCAGATGTAATAGTTGGATCTTTAATAAAAAATCTTGGAGGAGGTATTGCACCAAATGGGGCATATATAGCAGGAAGGAAAGATTTGGTTGAACTTGCAGCAGAAAGATTAACTGTTCCAGGAGAAGGAAAAGAGGTAGGACCATCACTTGGAATAACTAAATCTATTTTACAAGGATTATTTATGGCTCCTTCTGTAGTTGCCAGCAGTTTAAAAACAGCAGTATTTGCTAGTAGAATGTTAGAAAAATTGGGTTATGATGTAGAACCAAGATACAATGAAGAAAGAGCAGATATTGTTCAAAACATAAATTTTAAGGATGAAACAAAACTTATAAAATATTGTCAAGGCATACAGATGGGCTCTCCAATAGATTCTAATTCTATTCCTGAACCCTGGGACATGCCAGGATATACAGATAAGGTAATAATGGCAGCTGGAGCCTTCACTCAAGGCTCATCAATAGAGCTTTCTTGTGATGGACCAATCAGACCGCCATATACAGCATTTATGCAAGGAGGACTTACATATGAATATGGTAAGTTGGGGGTATTGAAAGCAGTACAGAATATGATATAATAAGCCGTAAATTGAATCACGATAAGGAGTTTCTTAATGAATGTAGTAATAATTGGTGGAGGACCAGCAGGGATGCTGGCTGCGATTTCTTCTGCTAAAAGTGGCAATGATGTAACCATATTGGAAAAAATGGATATGCTTGGGAAAAAGTTACTTATAACAGGCAAGGGAAGATGTAATATCACAAGTAGTATCCCAATAGAGGATTTTATAAAAAACATACCAGGTAATGGTATGTTTATGTTCAGTAGCTTTAATAATTTTAATAATCAAGATATTATTGAAATTCTAAAAAAAGAAGGTGTGGAAACAAAAGTAGAAAGAGGCAATAGAGTATTTCCTGTTTCAGATAAATCACAAGATGTGCAAAAAGCATTAATAAGAGCTGTGAAGAAACTAGGTGTAGGTATAAAACTTAACGCAAGAGTAGAAAATATTTTGGTTAACGAAAATAATGAGGTTTACGGCGTAAAAGCCAATGTGGATGGGAAAAAAGAAGAAATTAAAGCAGATAAAATAATTTTGGCTACAGGAGGAAAGAGTTATCCAGGAACAGGTTCTACTGGAGATGGGTACAAGTTAGCAGAAAATTTAGGTCACACAATAACTAAAATTCGACCATCATTAGTTCCACTTACAGCAAGTGAAAGAAGCGGACTAGCAATTTGTAAAAGGCTGCAAGGACTTAGTCTTAGAAATGTTGAAATAAAAATAAAAGACATAAGCAAAAATAAAGTAATATATGAAGATTTTGGAGAAATGCTATTTACACATTTTGGAGTATCAGGACCTACAATTTTAAGCGGATCTGCTCATTTATTAAGATATAAAAATGTAGATGAATTACTAAATACAGGGAAAATAGTATTATCAATTGATGTAAAACCAGCACTAAGTGAAGAAAAGCTAGATGATAGAATTTTAAGAGATTTTAATGAAGAAAAAAATAAAGAATTTAAAAATAGTTTAGACAAATTACTACCTCAAAAGATGATAAATACAATAGTGGAATTATCAGGTATTATGCCAAGTAAAAAAGTAAATGAAATTACAAAAAAAGAAAGATTAAATTTAGTAAAAAAATTGAAAAACTTAGAAATTGAAATTTCGGGATTTAGACCTATAGAAGAAGCAATCATAACCTCAGGAGGAGTAAATATAAAAGAGATTAATCCAAAAACAATGGAATCTAAAATAATAAAGGGACTATATTTTGCAGGGGAAATAATAGATGTTGATGCATACACAGGTGGATTTAACTTGCAAATTGCTTATTCTACTGGATATACAGCTGGAATGGATTAACCTTGAATAGGAAGGTTGAGTAGTGCAATGTTCTAAAAAGTAAATAAACAGTAAATTATAATGACTTTTGGATATAGAGCAAAAGCCGAGAGAGGTAAATGGAGTTGAGAGCAATGCAAAAATTCAAAACTATAAAAGAAAATGTAACTGTTGAAATAGAAGAAAAACATTCTAAATTTATTGCAAATATTTTCTATGTAGAAAATGTTGCAGCAGCAGAAGAGACTATTAAGCAAGTGAAAAAACAGTATTATGATGCTAGACATAATTGTTTTGCATACATAGTAAAAGAGGAAGGATTAATAAAAAGGTTTAGTGATGATGGAGAACCTAGTGGAACTGCAGGCTCTCCTATTTTGAATGTGCTAGAAAAAAATGAATTATATAACACTTTAATTGTAGTTACCAGATATTTCGGGGGTATTTTATTGGGAGCCGGAGGATTAGTTAGAGCATACACTGAAGCTGCCACTAATGCAGTAGAAAAAGCTGGAGCCGTTTTTCAAGAAAAAGGTTATGAAATAGAAATTTGTGTTTCTTATCAAGATATAGAAAAATTAAAATATTATTGTAATAAAAACAATATAAAGATAATAAATACACAATATGAAGAGAAGGTAAAATGTATAATTGAAGTGACAGAACAAGAAAAAGATGAAATATTAGCTAATAATGAGTATAAGGATAAATTGCCAAATATTATAAAATCACAGGTTTTAAAAGAAAAATATATTAAAAAATAACGAAATAAAAGTTTTTTTTAAAAAATTTCAAAATATTTCCAAAAAACTATTGTAAAAATTTGGAAAAGGTTATATAATGTGACTGTAAAATTTTTACAATTAAATTTTTTGTTAGGGGGATAAAACATTGAACGAGAAAATTAAAGTTTTAGTATCGGATGACAATCAAGATTTTGCAAAAACATTAGTAAATTATTTATCAAAAGATGAAGACCTAGAAGTAGTAGGTATAGCAAGAGACGGACAAGAAGCGTATGACAAAATATTAGAAACCAAACCAGACATAGCATTATTGGACATAATAATGCCTCATTTAGATGGATTAGGTGTTTTAGAAAAATTGAATGCAAGCAATATTGAAAAGAAACCTATGTGCATCTTCTTATCAGCAGTAGGACAAGACAAAATAACACAAAAAGCTATTGAATTAGGGGCACAATATTACATAGTTAAACCATTTGACATAAGTATATTAATAAAAAGAATAAAGGAGTTAAAATACTATCAACCATCTAATAATAGATCTAATATAATTAGTAGAGAAATTAAAGCACAATATATAGATATATCCCCAGCAAACGAAAAAAGTCAAGAAAATTTAGAAGCATTAGTTACAAATGTTATACATGAAGTAGGTGTACCTGCCCATATAAAAGGTTATCAATATTTACGTGAAGCAATTATAATGGTAGTAAGTGATATAGATATGATAAATCAAATCACAAAACAATTATATCCAGAAATAGCAAGTAAATACCATACAACTCCAAGCAGGGTAGAACGTGCAATTCGCCATGCAATAGAAGTAGCGTGGGGAAGAGGCAGACAAGATGTAGTAGAAAATATATTCGGCTACACAGTATCTGCTGCAAAAGGAAAGCCTACAAACTCAGAATTTATCGCAATGATAGCTGATAAATTGAGGCTTGAATTGAAGAGTGCATAATTTGTCATTGGGGACGGAGGAAATTCACCAAAAGTTTAAAATGTCATCGGTGACGGAGGGAAATGACAAATTTTACGAGGACTCTAATCATCATAAAAAAGTATAATAAAACTCCAAGATGTATTGATTAACATTTTAATATATTAATCAATACATTTTGGAGTTTGCACGTAAAAAATAAAATATATAATTTTCTACAAAAATTTGTTTTTGTTCGCTAGACAAATAGGTGAAATTATACTATACTAGATAGCATAGGAAATGAGAATAAGCAGATGTGGTTTCCACTTTACATATAACAGAGAGCAACTCTGGGAAAGTGAGGTGGTGTTTATGATAGAATTTCTGATGTTTCTAATTATAGGACTAATGATTTCAACAAC
>CALXWU010000029.1 GCA_944392505.1 uncultured Clostridia bacterium
ATATCTTCGTCTGCACCTAAAGTATTGTAGATATTTGTAATCATATCTCCACCGAAGATTTTCATCAAATCATCATCTAGAGCAATATAGAATATAGATTCACCAGGATCACCTTGACGTCCACTACGTCCTCTTAACTGATTATCGATTCTTCTTGATTCGTGTCTCTCTGTACCAATTATTTTAAGTCCACCTGCTTCAATAACTTTTTGCTTTTCTTTTTGTATTTCGTCGTCATATTTTGCTTGTAACTCTTTATATTTAGCCCTTGCTTGTAGGATTGATTGATCATTAGTTTCATTAAAGGCTGTAGATTGTTCTATCTGCTCTGGAGTATATCTCAATTTTTGCATTTCCTGTTTTGCTAAGAATTCACTATTTCCTCCAAGCATAATATCTGTACCACGACCAGCCATGTTGGTTGCGATTGTAACAGCTCCAAATTTACCAGCTTGAGCTATTATTGCTGCTTCTCTTTCATGATATTTTGCATTTAATACTTCATGCTTAATTCCTTCTTTTGCAAGAAGTTTACTTAACTTCTCTGATTTTTCTATAGATACAGTACCAACCAATACTGGCTGACCTTTTTCATGACTATTTTTAATATCTTGAATAACTGCTCTAAATTTACCATTTTCATTTTTGTATATAATATCGTTATGGTCTACTCTTACCATTGGCTTATTTGTAGGTATTTCTATAACATCTAATTTGTATATTTCTTCAAATTCAGCTTCTTCTGTCATAGCAGTACCAGTCATTCCTGATAACTTGTTATACATTCTAAAATAGTTTTGGAATGTAATTGTAGCAAGTGTTTTAGACTCATCGGCAATCTTAACATGTTCTTTTGCCTCAATTGCTTGGTGAAGACCATTGTTGTATCTTCTTCCATACATAATACGTCCTGTAAATTCGTCAACAATAAGCACTTCTCCATCTTTAACAATGTAGTCTATATCTTTTTTCATTATTCCATGAGCACGTAGTGCTTGATTAACATTATGAACTAATTCAGAGTTTTCTATATCATTAAAATTATCTAATCCAAATTCTATTTCGGCTTTCTTAATACCTTGCTGTGTAAGTGATGCAGATTTTGCTTTTAAATCTACAATATAATCATATTTTTCGTTATCCTCTGCTTGCTCGAAATTTTTAATATCCTCTTCAACGATTACTTTAGCTTTCAATTTTCTAACAAAATTATCTGCCTTTTTATATAAATCAGATGATTGCGTACCTCTTCCTGAGATGATAAGCGGAGTACGTGCCTCATCTATTAAAATACTATCAATTTCATCCACAATTGCATAATTCAATTCTCTTTGCACTAACTGGTCTTTATAAATAACCATATTATCTCTTAAGTAATCAAATCCAAATTCATTATTTGTACCATAAGTAACATCAGCCGCATAAGCTTTCTGCTTTTCTTTTGGATTCATGCCTGCTATTGCAAGACCTACGGTTAATCCTAAGAATTTGTATACTTTTCCCATCCATTCGCTATCTCTTTTAGCCAAATAATCATTAACAGTAATTACGTGAACGCCTTTTCCTTCTAGTGCATTCAAATACACTGGTAGTGTTGCCACAAGTGTTTTACCTTCACCAGTTTTCATTTCTGCAATTCTTCCTTGATGTAGTATAATTCCACCAATTAACTGAACATCAAAATGTCTCATTCCTAAAACTCTTTTTGATGCTTCCCTAACAACTGCAAATGCTTCTGGTAATAAGTCATTTAAGGTCTCATCCTTTTTTAATCTTTCTTTAAATTCATCTGTTTTACCACGTAATTCTTGATCTGATAACTTTTGCATTTCAGGTTCCAAGCTATTTATTTTATCCACTAATGGTCTAACTCTTTTTACTTCTTTTTCACTATATGTTTTGAATAATCCCATTATTTTACTTCCTTCCTAATGTATGTTTTATCAAGCTATATTCAAGCTCAAATTTACTATGTTACTATATCACGTTTTAGCAAAAATCGCAAGGCTTTTCCATCATTTTACACTGAAATGAGGCACAAGATAAAATCAACTCATATTTATATGAAAACCCTCATAATAATATTAATAACAATAATGTATAAGGAGATATGTTTATGTTTGTTTTCAATTTTAAAATAAATGGCAATAAAACTGCAAAAATATTTATGGCAATATTATGTGTGATAATTTTAATAATTACCTTTATCGTATGTTATAGAGTAATATTTAATAATTTCTTTAAAACTAATGATAGCTATTTGCCAGAGGATAATGTTTATTCAATTACATCACAAAATTATACCAACGTGCTTCAAAATGTACACAATAATATAGATACGTATGTTGGGCAAAAAATTAAATTTACCGGCTATGTTTATAGATTATATGATTTCAATAATGAACAATTTGTACTTGCAAGAGATATGATAGTATCATCTGATTTTCAGACTGTAGTAGTTGGTTTTCTATGCCATTCACAAATCGCCAGCAATTTTGAAGATGGAACTTGGGTAGAAGTTGAAGGAACAATTACGAAAGGAAATTATTACGGCGATATGCCTATTATAGAGATTGAAAAAATCAATACAGTTCAAGAGCCAACAGATGAATACGTGTATCCACCTGACGATAGCTTCGTAACAACTTCAACCGTACTTTGACGAGAACTGAAACAAGGGAACAAATTGTGTGTCCCCTTGTTTCAGACTTCTTCTTTTCTTAAGGTTTCAATTAAGTCTGTAGCAAACAGTTTCTTTTTCAAATAAATTGTTGCTATTGTTATTACGAGAGTAATTCCTATTGCACTAATAATTATTGCAAACCATGGAAATTCGAAATTATATATTATATATTCAATGTTATTTCTATAAATTAAATATGATATAGAAAGTCCTATCGTAATTCCTAATAATAGAGATAGTAAACCACTTATTGCATTTTCTATGAATAACATTTTATTAATTTGTTTTTGTTCCATTCCAATTGTTATTAAACTTACAATTTCTCTTTTTCTTACATCTAAAGTAGTATTAATTGCATTAAACATGTTTATAAGTCCAATTAACGTAATAATTCCAATAAAGCCATATATAAATATATTTCTTAATAATTCACCACTATCAATGTCCTCTTGAGTTTCATGTTCTTGTCCAACTAAGTGATATCGTTTAGAAAAATCTGCATTAAGATTATATTCTTGCCTTAAGGCTTCGACAAATGCGTCTGCTTCTGCAATATCTGATACGCTTAAGGCGATTTGAGTATATCTTTCATATGAAAAATATCCCTCTGGAGTATTAAATAATTGTGCTTCAATATTCAACTCTCCTTCTTTTGATACAACGATTAAAGGTCCAATTTGATATTCAGGCAAATCATTTGGTATCTTATCTGTTATTGCTCCTATCTTCATTTTAGCGGTATTAGCTACATCCAAATTTTCTCTTGACATCTCTTCTGAAAGTTTTACTAGACTTGGATCCAAATTTCTTCGTGAAGGCCCTTCGCTTTGAAGAGTTATCTCATCTCCTACCTCATAATTTGTAAGTCTAATTCCTTTATAGTATTTTGTTTTTTCATGCACAAAATCTACTAGAATCACTTCATTATCATTTAAGCTATCCAGTCCTATTTCCTCCAAATACTCCTTATATGCATCATCATTAAGAGATATAATTGGGAGTGATATGTAATATGTATCCAAATATGAATCATATTCGTCTGTTGCATAAATTCCTGAAAAATGTGCATAGTACTCGGTATTGCCTTCATATATTTCTCTACTAAACGATTTTTCTTGTTCACTTATATATTGTTCATCCACTAATAAATAATCGTAGTCTTCCCTATATGCTATTGTTTTTTTTGATATTTTAGCTTCTTGTATTCTGTCGATTATTTCCTCTTGTAAATCCCCATGTATTGTTTCATTGTAGTTTCCTGCTATGCTATAATTATAACCAGAATCATATTCTTTTTCTGTAATACTATTTATATAATAATTACTTACTATAATTAAAGCGATACTAACAATCAATGACATAACTATTGCAGAATATCTTGCTTTATATCTCTCCACATTGTTAAAAGCAAGTTTTGCTTCAATATTTTGGGAAGCTTTAAATTTCCTTTCATTTTTATTTTTCTTTACCCTTGTGCTTTCTTTATTATGTTTAATTAAATTTATAGCACTTAGTCTTGTTACCTTTTTAATTGGAAATATTGATGATATATACACAGTTGCTATAATTATTAACATAGACATACCTATTGTGCTCATTGGAATTGCAACTTTCATTTCTTCATTTGTATTAAACAAAAAGCTAATAATGTCTAGAGATATAGCGAATTCTGGTAGTACATTATTTATTATTGTTATTAATGCCCAATCCAGCCATATTGCAATCAAGATTCCTAATGGAATTGTAATCAAAAGTATAATTAAAAGTTCTACTCTAATGCTTCGTTTCATTTGCTTAGTTGTTGCACCAATTGATTTTAAAATTCCAAAATACCTCTGTCTTTCCACAACACTTATATTTATCACAGAGTAAATAAATATAGCTGAACTGATAACTATTATTCCGACGAATATTCCTTCTAAGGCATATACATTTTTTTGAAAATCTGATGTATAATCTAATACATTTGCATACTCTAATAGAGATGTATTATGCTTAGCCATATCATCAACATTAATACTAGGATCTCTATTTGCTTTTAACATATAATATATATCGTAATAATCATTATATATTTGTTGTAAATTATTACTAATTATTGTGATATTAACTATATCGGTACTTTTTAGCTCTGTTCTATCAAGAAGCGTAGTAATTTGATTTTCGTTATATGAAGGAATAATTCTATATCCCCAAATTTTACCAACAATCGTATATTCCTTTTGGGTACCATCTTCCAGTATCTGTGTTATTACATCTCCTATTTCATACTCATTCGTATTTTCATCACATAAAGCTTCTGAAGAGTTTTCAGGCAATCTGCCTGAGGTCAAATTATTTTTTATTAAATTATTAAGTGCATTCTGGTCATACCCCATAATCATATGTGGAACATTATATCCATATTCACTTTTACCTTCAAATTCTCCAAGATTGCTAATAACAGATATTTGTTTTACATTACTATGTTTTTCGATAGTGCAAGCTTCTTCATATGTAATTCCGCTATATGCTACCTCCCAGTTTGCTTGGTTTCTGACAGATGTAATTTTATATTCTCTATAGCTATCTATTAGTAACAGCATAGTTGTAATAAGAATTGTAGAGATTAGAATACATATTCCGATTATGAAGGCTCTTTTTTTATTGCTTTTTAAATAATTAATTGCTAATTTCCATGCTACTCCCATGATTATCTTCCTCCCTATTTATTTCTTAAATTATTGTTTATAACTTTTAAAAATGAAAAATCTTTTTCAAGAAATATTGGGAGTATTTCTTTCATCCTTTATAATCTTTCCATCTCTTAATTCTATTATTCGATCTGCCTGTAATGCAATTCTTTCATCATGAGTAACTATTAATAACGTTTGCTTATATGCTTTATTGTAATATCTAAAAAGTTCTACAATTTCTTTTGAAGCCTTGCTATCTAAGTTCCCGGTAGGTTCATCTGCTAAGATAATACTTGGCTCATTCATTAATGCCCTAGCTATAGAAGCCCTTTGTTGTTCACCTCCTGATAATTCAGAAGGCATAGCTTTTCTTCTATTCTCTAAGCCAAGCAATTTAATTGTTTCATCTAATTTATTATGATCTACTTTTTTACTATCTAATAAAATTGGTAATATAATATTGTCCTCAACATTTAAAGTTGGTATTAAATTATAAAACTGATAAATAATTCCTATATTTCTTCTTCTAAATATAGTCATTTTATCAGGCTTTAATATTGTAATATCGGTACCACTTACAAATACTTTTCCAGATGTAGGCTTGTCTATTCCACCTATAATATGTAATAATGTAGACTTGCCACTTCCACTAGGTCCAACTATTGCGACAAATTCTCCCTGTTCGATTTTTAATGATACATCATCTAAAGCAACTAATTTCTTTTCTCCATTAGCATATTCTTTTATTAGATTTTCTACTCTTAAAATTTCCATAGCTTCTTCCTTTCTATCAACTTTTGGGGACGGAGCAAAAAAGTTGACTTTTATTTTTCTGTTAATAAGGCTTTTTTTATATTATATTAGTTTAAAGTGACTTTAAAATGACTTTTCATAAATTTCAGGACAAATAATGAATGAATTATATTATTATAGTAGCACTAAACATGATCTAATTTGCATGATTTTTGTGAATATGGTATAATTTATATTATATTAAATCCATATGATTTATGTAAATAAGCCTCTGTTTTACATTAGAAAGTAAGGCACAAAACGAATAATTATTTGGGGGGTATGATAAATGAAAAAACAGGTTATTTACAATGGAGGAACTAAAAGGCAATCTGGTTGTACTAATCCATCTGTACTGAAGAAGGGTAAAATTTATGAAGTCATTGGAGAAAATGTTAAATTATTTCGGACATACTATACTTTGAAAGGTGTTGAAGGTCAGTTCAACTCTGTCTGGTTTGAAGAAATTCCTAATTATCCCGAAACTTTTTTAGCAATTGGAATTACTGTTCATAGTCCTGGTGAAAGTTGTTTTCTTTATGCACTAGAAGAAATAGATGAAATTGCAAAATTTGGGTATAGGAACACTAGCACAGTTCAAAGTGTTGAACCTATTGGTAACAAGACCTTTCGAGTAGTAACAGAGAACAGCATTTATATTTTACAAATCATTTAACCTATTTCATTACTCCCTCTACTTTATTAGTAGAGGGAGATGCTTTATTATATGACAATAGTGTCTATGAGATATAGTTATATAATTTTATAATAAATTTTGTTCCTCGATTCTCATCACTTTTAACTGCAATCTCTCCATTATGCCCCTCAATAATACTTTTGGCAAGGGATAATCCTATTCCAAAACTATTGCTACTAGAATTCTTCCCTTTATAAAATTTATCAAATATTTTAGGTAAATCCTCTTTAAATATCCCTTTTCCATGATCCTCAATTGAAATTTCTGTATATAATGGATTTTGGTTACACTTTATTTTTATTGTTGAATTATTTTCAGAGTATTCTATGCAATTTTTTAATATATTCTCTATAGCTTCTATCATCCATTTTTTATCAATATTAATAATTATATTTGTATCAATATGCTCTATAATTTCAATATTTTTTTCTTCTAAAAAAATATTGAAATTATCTTTTATCGTATCAAATAATTCTTTTAGATTAGTTTGTTCTATATTTAGCACAATTGACTTGGTATCCAATTGAGCCATTTTTAGTAAATTGTTTACCAACCAATTAATTTGATTTAATTGATTAGAAATTCCATATATGAATTTTCTAGTATCACTATCCAAATTATTTTCATTCTCAATTATTGCGTCTGTCATTGCTGTTATAGCCATTAGAGGAGTTCTTAGTTGATGAGATATATCTGCTAAATAATTTGAAAGTGTCTCCCTATCATCTGCCAAATTTTCAGACTTTTCCTTTAATTCTAATATAATTTTATATATTTCTTCTTTTAAATTACTCATCTCGCTTTCTGAAATATTATCTAAATCAAACGAGTAATTTCTATTTGCAATTTCTTGTAAATAAACTCTCATGTTTTTTATTTCTTCCTCATTTTTAGATAAAGCTATAAGGAAATATATTGTTATAAGGATAAAGATTGCCAAAATAATAGCAGTAGCAATATATATATTTGTGTATAACTGTTTATCTATTTCATCAAATGCAAAGCTCTCTGCAATGTCGTTTATGTTATATTTTTCTAATATTTGTGCCTTTCCTGTATTATACATCACTATACAAATAATAGAGAGTATAACTATAGCTAAAATTATCGTCAAAATTGATAATATCAAAAATTTTTTCACATTCTTATTTTTTAAACTATCTATTATCTTCATTTTCTATTCTATACCCTATTCCCTTTATTGTTTTTATTATTTTTGGATTATTTATATCATCTTCAAGCTTTTCACGAATTCTTTTCACATATACAGTAAGAGAATTATCATTAATGAAGTTGCCTCTAATATCACATGCTAAAGATAATAATTTTTCTCTTGTGACTGTATTACCTCTTGAATTTAGCAATGTATTTAAAATTCTCCACTCAAGACTTGTAAGAATGACCTCATGATCGTTTTTGTATATACTCATTTTTTCAGTATCAATAGTTACATTGTCAATTTTTATAATATTGGTATCTTTATTATACTTTCTAAGTGCATTATTTATCCTTGCAACTAACTCGCCAATTCTAAAAGGTTTTACAATATAATCATCTGCTCCTACATTTAAGCCTTTAATAATATCTCCCTCAGAATCTTTTGCAGTTAAAAATATAACCGGAATATCTTGCCTCTCCTTAATATATTTGCATAAGTCTATTCCGTCTCCATCTGGTAGCATAATATCTAATATAACTAGGTTGTACAAATTATTTTTTAGTTCCTTTTGTGCCTCTTTAATATTTTTGGTAATATCAACAATAAATTTCTCATGTTCAAGTGAAAATTTAAGTCCATCAGATATTGCTGAATTATCTTCCACAATTAAAATTTTCATGTAATCACCAAGACGATTATACCTTATTTCTCGACATAGTGCAAGACTTCAACAATTAGGACGGACCTTGTTTGCCTTAAAAGAACTGAAATCAAAATAATTTACAGGAGTATCCCAAAAGTTTAAAAACTTGAAAAAAGGGAGTGTCCCTTTTTTCAAGTTCATGTTACCTCTCTAAAATAGAACGAACTACTCCTTTATCAATTAACGTTCCATATATATTCTTCAAAATTATTAAAACAATTGGTCCTAGCAATAATCCCCATACGCCGATAAATCTAAATCCTGTATACATAGCAATTAATGTGAAAATTGGATGAATTCCAATCTGTCCACTTACTATTCTAGGCTCTACCAGTTGTCTTACGATACTCATAATACACCATAAAACAAATACACCTATTGCAAGTTTGATATCACCGTTAAAAGCTAAAATTGCTGCCCAAGGTATCATTACAGTACCTGAGCCAAATATAGGTAATGCATCAACAAAGGCTATCCCTAAAGCTATGATCAGCGGAAATTTTATATTCCAGCCTAAGAAATAAAAAACATATAATCCCACAAGTGAAATAAAGAAGGAAATTACAACTAATATAAGTTCGGCTTTTAAGTAACCTCCTAGCGATTTTATTAATGCTTTTAAATGAACGCCTATCCTTTTTACCCAGGTTTCTGGCAAGTGATGTTCCAATTGATCTATCATATAAATTTTATCAACACACATAAAATATAATGCTATAAGTGAAATGCCGCAATATATTCCAAGTGTTGGTACAGACGTTATAAAATCTATGACTTTTGTTAAAGCAGTTTTTGCCCATTCAGTTACTGTATCTAAGAATTCCATTCCAGAATTCTGAATAATTGACATCACTTCATCAGGAATATTAAATCTGCTTAAATCAAAACTTGATATTATATTCTGAAAAAGATTGTAGCCTGTATCAATGTATGAATTTAAGTTAGACAAAAGATTGGAGGCTTCTGTAATAAGTGTTGTTATTATCCACACCAGTAGCCCTGCAATTATGGCGATCGCAATTATAAATACGATAATAGAACTTGTCCTTCTTGTGAATTTTAGTTTTCGCATTATAAATCTTATTATGGGCTCTAACATCAGGGAAAGCACAAAAGCAACTAAAAATGGTATGTAAAAAACTGCTAATTTAAAAGCTAGATAAACAGCAATAATACTTATTACTAAAATAAATATATTTTTAATTACTTTATGCCAATAATTCATATCTACTACCATTTATCCACTCTCCTTTTTCATACTTGTCCTAATATATTTTATGCTTAAATGTATTTTTTATTCGTATATATATTTTTTGTTTTTTCTTTTTTATAAAAGAAGACATTCTAATTTCGAATTTTATATAGCAAAAGGACACACATTATTATACTTAATTAGTATAATCCAATAATGTCTGTCCCTCTGTTTCATTTTTGAAACAAATTGTGTGTCCCCTTGTTCCAAAAACTATTCTGCGTTCTTTTTATCACAACCGCAAATGTTTTCTAAAGTTAAGCATACTCCTTCAGTATTTACTTCTTTATTTTTAGCTAAATCTCCTAATGTTAATATACCAACTATTTTATTGTTTTCCATGACTGGTATTCTTCTAATTTGATTTTGTGACATTACTTTTTCTACATCATTTACGTCTGCTTCTGGTGAGCAACAATCAACTTTACATGTCATTATCTCACTAATTGGAGTGTTCTTTATATCTTTTCCACATCCAACAGTTCTTAATAATATATCTCTATCTGTAACTAACCCAACTACTTTTTTTGAATCATCACATACAGGAATACATCCTATATGATTTTCGCTCATTAACCTTGCACACTCCTCTGCATCACAATCTGGTTTAACATATAACACATCATGGCACATACAATCTTTTACCTTCATAAATACCTCCTAATATATACTTAAAATATTGAAAAAATTTTCAACAATATTATTATTTGCAAAAAAAATAAAGATATGCAATTTATAATTACATATCTTAGAAAAATTTTCCAATTTAAATTTTGAATAAAATAAATTATAAAACTTTTAATTGTTCTCAATTATCCTCCCAAAATTCAAGTAATAAACTATCTTATAAAATTAGTTCTGATTGTTTTTTCATACTCAGGTTTTGGAAGATTTGCTTTTTCCATACATTTCAAAATATATGCCATATTTTTACCTATATTTCTCATGGTTTGTAACCCCTCTAAATCTTGTTTTGCCTCTTCTTTATTATTTCCATGTATTTGATTCCAATATGAGCTTCCTACAACATACATATTACTAATTAATGGATATTTGTTTAATTGATCAAAGGTTGCACTTGCTCCTCCTCTTCTACAGCTTGCTACGCAGCTACATACTTTTCCTGCAAATAGATTACCTCTGCCATAAAAAACTCTATCCATAAATGATGTTATACTTCCAGAAGCTGATGCAAAATGTACTGGAGTACCAAACACAAAACCATCTGCTCCTTCTACTTTATCTAGGAATTCATTTACTTTATCATTATCAAAACATCTGTTATTTGTTTTAATGCATTTATTACAAGCTATGCAACCTCTTATTGGTTCTATTCCTAGCCAAAATATCTCTGTTTCAATTCCTTCTTTTTTTAATTCTTTTTCTATCTCTTCTAATGCTAAATTTGTACATCCGTCTTTATGTGGACTTCCATTTACCAATATTACTTTCATAAATACCTCCATTTATATTATATTTATATCAGATTGTCATTATACGTATCTCTTGGCATTATTGATGGTCTTGGATTTGGTCTAGGGCCTCCTGGGAATGGTGGACGAGGTGGTGGAAAAGGTCTAGGTGGTCTCTGTGGACGTCGCCCTCCTAATAACTGATTTAGGATAAGAATTTTAATTAAATCTCTAAGTGTATTATTTCTTCTACGTATTTGTCTATCCTCTCTTGGTTGTGAAGTTGCTTTTGCTGTTTCTTCAACCCTGCTTTTAGTTGAATTGTCTTGCCTATTATCTCTAATCCTTTTTGATGTGTTACCGCTGGTATTTTGTGCATTTTTTTGTACTTGTCTGTTTCGATTTGCTTCTGCTTCAGAATTAGGTAAATTCACTCTTATATTTATTATTTCATCATCAATATTAGTATCGCTTTCCAAATTCAAATAAATCTCATCTGTCATTTGCTCTATTAATTCACTTGTAATGGGCTTAGTATTTGCTTCACATATTTTGCAAACCATTGGATTTACTATTTTGTATATTTCCGGATATAAATCTAAAATCTCATTACTATATCTAGGCATACTTGTTAAATATTCAATATTTGCATTACTATATGTATTGGTTTGATCAGTATTATATCCTAAACTACATCCCATATTATTTTGAACAGGATAACCCAATATACTGCTTATATAATCTTCATAATTTTGATAATACATATTATACCTCCTTAAAACTTTGTATATAATATGTATTATTGAAAAATTTGTGATTTCATTTTTAAACTGTTCTAATTCGTTTACTGCAGCCTTAAATGCCTTGCCTCTTTCTTCAAAATTTTTATATGCATCAAAACTTGCACTTGCCGGAGAAAATAATACAATTTCTCCTTTTTTTGCAATAGCTCTTGCTCGCCTTACTACTTCTTTCATTCCTTTACATTTATATATTGGAAATGTAATATCGGTTCCAGCAGTTTCTTTCATAATAGCTGCAAGAATTTTGGGACCTGTAGGACCTGTTAAGATTAGTTTGGTAACTTTTTTTAGAATAGGTTTTACCAGCGGTGTATAATCTAAATTTTTATCATAGCCACCAGCAATTAATACAATTTTCTCATCAAAGGAATTTAAGCCTGCTATTGTCCTAGATGGACTAGTACCAATAGAATCATTATACCATTTTACTCCATCTAATTCCCTTACAAATTCTAATCTATGTTCTACTCCGTGAAATTCTTTAATTGCTTTAACTTGAGTTTCAGAATCAACTAAATCAGAGGTAGCTGCAATCGCTGCACAAATATTCTCATAATTATGTACTCCTCTTAAATGTACGTCTTTAACATCTAGCAAATGTTTTCTTACACCATCATCACATACTTTAATAAGATAATCATCGAAAATTACACCATCTGGTAATTTTGATTTACTACTAAAGAACACTACTTTGCCTTCTGCATCTTTTGCAAATTTTCTAGTAATTTCATTATCATAATTTAATACAACCTTACCATTTTCATCTTGATATTCAAAGATCACCTTTTTAGCATCAATATATTCCTGATAAGAGGAATGCTTATCTAAGTGGTTTGGCGAAACATTAGTAACAACAGCAATATCTGGGCTTATTTCCATTCCCATCAATTGAAAGCTACTAAGTTCTAAAACTACAATATCATCTTCTTTGAAACTTCCTACTTCTGTGAAGAGTGGCTTTCCAATGTTTCCACCTAAATGACAGTTATAGCCTCCAGCTTTTAAAATCTCATATATTAATGTGGTTGTAGTAGTTTTCCCATCACTACCAGTAACCCCAATTATTTTACAAGGACATAAATTCATAAGCATCTCTATTTCAGAGGTAATTAAAGCACCTCTTTTTTGCTCTGAAACAAGTTGTAAAGTTGTTGGTAAGCAACTTGGTGACCTAAAAATAACATTAAATCCTCTTAAAAAGTGTAATGCATTTTTGCCTACAACCAAATCAAAATTATATTCTTTAATTTTAGCTACAACATCTGGATCTAAGGCTTCAATCTCTCTTTCATCAAAAACAGTTACTTTTGCCATTAGGTTGTGAAAATAATCAATTAAAGGAATATTGCTAACACCTAAACCAATGATAGCAACTCTTTTTCCTCTTATATTATTCTCAAATGCTTTTAATTTTTGATTTTCCATTTATTCTACTTCCCTTCATCATTTTTATTTTATTATTTAATATGTTTTAGGACTTCATTTGTTGATTCTTCTACTGAAGGACAATTGGTCACATCAATTTTAATTGTATTGTCATATATTTTATAATATCCTGATTTTTCTTGTAATTCATCACGTTTTAAAATATTTTCTTTAATTTCATCATAACTAGCATTTTGGCCATACTGTTTCATTTTTCTTTTAATTCTCTCCTCTAAATCAGCTGTTATGAATAGATGATAATCTAAATTAGGATAAATTCTCATTAAATCTCTTCCTGAGACAATTACATTAAATTGTTGTTTATACATATCAATCAATCTTCTTGCAAATTCATAGAATTTTGAACTATCAGCTTCTTTTCCAGCAATAGATACAGCCATTGAATTATCTTCAGATTGTAGTTTCTCATCATCTATTCTTTTACCATTGATATAAAAAACTGTTTCTCTGTTTTCTATTTTAAAATCCACTTTAAGTAAATTCATTAATTCTTTAACATCAATATCTTTTATATTTTCTTTCAAATTATTTAAACTGATTTTATCAGAAGATTGCATTAATGCATAAACAATTCCTCTATAAAAATTACCACCATGTAAAATAATGCTATTTGGTATATGCTTTAATAATTCTTTACATATAGAAGTTTTACCACTTCCAACTAATCCTTCAATTCCTATTACTATATTACTCATTATAAAATACCTCTTTTACATTTAAGTTAACTTCGTACTATCCCATAAATTATATCATAAAGAATAAAAAAAACAAGTAGAAAGATATAAAAGATATTGCACTATTTTTTATTTCTTTGTTTGAATAATATTATTTTTTCTGTGCATAATTTTAGTAAGATTGGAGGTGCTTCAATATGGCAGAAAATAACAATTCAAAAAAGAATAATAAGAAAAATAGTGGAAAAAATAATGACAAAAATAATAATCAATAATAATTTCTAATTAAAAGTACACCTTAAGTTTAAATTATCTAAAAAATTTAGATATTAGATAGATGTAAACTTAGGGTGTATTTATATTATCTTTCTAAATATTTCTTCAAAAATTTGCCTGTATAGCTTCTGTCATTTTTTACAATCTGCTCTGGAGAACCAACGGCAACTATTTCTCCTCCACCGTCTCCACCTTCTGGACCTAGGTCAATTATATAGTCAGCTGTTTTTATTAAATCCAAATTATGTTCAATAACAATTATGCTATTTCCTGTATCAACTAATCTCTGTAAAATATCAATAAGTCTATGAACATCTGCTATATGTAAGCCTGTTGTTGGCTCATCTAGGATGTATAAGGTCTTTCCAGTAGCTCTTTTTGATAGTTCTGTTGCAAGTTTAATACGTTGTGCCTCTCCTCCTGAAAGAGTTGTAGAAGGTTGGCCTAGTTTAATGTATCCAAGTCCAACATCATATAAGGTTTGAATTTTGTCTTTAATTCTTGGGATGTTTTTAAAGAATTCTAAGGCTTCTTCTACGGTCATATCAAGCACATCGGAAATTGTTTTACTTTTATATTTTACTTCCAAGGTCTCTTTATTATATCTCTTTCCTTTACATACTTCACAAGGTACGTAAATGTCAGGTAAGAAGTGCATTTCTATTTTTAAAATTCCATCACCATTACAAGCCTCGCATCTTCCACCTTGAACATTGAAGCTGAACCTGCCTTTATCATATCCCCTCATTTTAGCTTCATTTGTCCCAGCAAATATATCACGAATAAAATCAAATACACCTGTATATGTTGCAGGATTAGAACGTGGCGTTCTTCCTATTGGTGATTGGTCTATGTTAATTATTTTGTCTATATTTTCAAGTCCTTTTACTTCTTTGCATTTGCCTGGTTTTTCATTTGAGCCATTTAGGTCTCTTTCAATTGTTTTGTATAATATTTCATTTACTAAAGTACTTTTGCCAGAGCCAGAAACTCCTGTAACACATATAAATTGTCCTAGTGGAAATTTTACATTTATATTTTTTAAATTATGTTCTGTTGCTCCTCTAACTTCAATTGCTTTTCCATTTGATTTTCTACGTTTATTAGGAACTAGAATTTGCTTTCTGCCACTTAAATATTGACCAGTAATGGAATCTGATACTAGCTTCACTTCTTCTGCTGTTCCTTGTGCCATTACATTACCACCATGTACGCCAGCACCTGGTCCAATATCTATAATTTGGTCTGCTGCATACATTGTATCTTCATCATGTTCAACCACTAAAACTGTATTTCCTAAATCTCTTAAATGTTTTAAAGTTGCTAAAAGTTTATCATTGTCTCTTTGATGAAGTCCAATGCTTGGTTCATCCAATATGTATAGGACACCAGTAAGTCCAGAACCTATTTGAGTAGCAAGTCTAATACGTTGTGCCTCTCCTCCTGATAATGTTCCAGCACTTCTTGAAAGTGTAAGATATTCTAAACCTACATCAATTAAAAATTGTAATCTTTTATCTAATTCTTTAAAAATCTGGTCCGCAATCATTCTATCCTTATTGTTTAACTCTAATGAACTTAGATATTCTTTTATTCTGTTTATTGGCATGTCTGTTAGTTCATTTATGTTTTTATCTCCTACTTTTACAGATAAGCTTTCTTTTTTTAGTCTTGCACCATGACATTCTGGGCATGGAGATTCGCTCATGTACATTTCATAAAAAGTACGCATTCCTTGTGACTTAGTTTCATTATGGCGTCTTTCTAATGTTGGTAATACTCCTTCAAATGGAGCTGTAAATCTTCTTGTTCCAGCTGCTGA
>CALXWU010000030.1 GCA_944392505.1 uncultured Clostridia bacterium
TGGATTCGAACCATCGTACTCAAATGAGAACAGATTTACAGTCTGCCGCCTTTAGCCACTCGGCCACCTACCCAAATTATATTTAATAATTCACATAAAAGAAAATATAAAAATTTCTCTTATATAAAAATGGTGCGCCCTCAAGGATTCGAACCTTGGACCTACCGGTTATGAGCCGGTTGCTCTAACCAACTGAGCTAAGGGCGCATCTCGAACGCAATTTAAAGTATAAAACATTTTGCCTAATATGTCAATAGTTTTTAAGAAAAAAATTAAAAATTGCATTTTCTCTTACAAGTTTATATTCAATATTTCAAGTATAAAAACATAAGCAAAATGAGAGACTTTTCACACAAAATTCACAAATAAAATTAGCAATGAGTATTGACAATTGCTAAAAATGGGTATAATATATATGAAGTTTAGCAGTCAATAGAATTAACTGCTAAAAGAAGGTGTTAAAGTGGATAATAGAAAGAAAAAAATATTGCAAGCAATTATCGAGGAATACATTAATACTGCTGAGCCTGTTAGTTCTGGAAGCATTGTAAACAGATATGGCTTAGATCTCAGCAGTGCAACAATCAGAAACGAAATGGCAGAACTAGAAAAAGTAGGATACATTGAAAAACCACATACATCTAGTGGAAGAGTTCCATCAGCAAGAGGTTATAGATTATATGTAGATGAGCTATTAAATGATAAGAATATTAGTTTAGCAGAAATTAAGTATATTCAGTCTAAACTAAGTGCAAAAGTGAACGAAATAGAAGATTTAACCAAAATAGCAACTAGTACAATTTCAGAAGTAACTCATTATACAACAGTAGCAATTGGACCAAAGACTCAGATTCAGAATATTCAAGAAATAAAATTTGTTCTTTTAGGTACTAGGATGCTAATGGCAGTTATTCTTACTGATAGTGGAATTATTAAAGAAACCATCATTAAATTTAATCAGGATATTACTGACGAACAAGTTGAAACTTTAAACTTCATATTTAATAATAAATTAAGAGGCAAACCACTAGATTCAATTGACAAGCCATTAGAAGAATATATTTTTTCTCATATGAATTATAGCTTGGAAGTTATAAAACCGATAATGGAGCAATTAAACAAAGTTATAAATGAAGAAGAAAAAATATATATGGAAGGTGCTAATAAGGCATTTGATTTACCTGAATTTAAAAGCTTAGATGTAGCTAGAAACTTTATAAATGTGTTAGATAAAAAAGAAATTGTGGCAGATCTTTTAAACACGGGTTTTGCTAAAGATATAAATGTGTATATAGGTAGTGAAAATGATAATGATAAACTGAAAGATTTTAGTATAGTTACTTTTAGGCATAGATATAAAAATAAAGATTTGGGAACAATTGGAATAATAGGACCGACAAGAATGGACTATTCAAAAGTTATTTCTGTAATGAAGTATATTAGTAAGAAATTAAATGGTGAGTGAAGTAGTTAATAACTAGCAAAATAAAAGAAGGGTAAGCTTAGACGTTTACCAATTTACCAGTAAGAAAGGTGGAAAAGGGTAATGGAAAAAGAAGAAAAGAAAGAAAAAGAAGTTCAAGATATAGAGAATAAAGAAAAAAATGAAAAGGCAGATGAGATTATAGAATTAAAAAAACAAATTGAAGCTCAAAAAGTACAAATAGATGAGACGGAAGATAGGCTGAAAAGAGTAGCAGCAGAGTTTGATAATTACAAAAAAAGAAACGCAAAAGAAAGAGATGGAATGTATAATTCTTTAGTGGCAGACATAGTATCAAACTTTTTACCAATATTAGATAATCTAGAAAAAGCAGTGGCTTCAGAGACGAAAGATGAAGAGTATAAAAAAGGAATTGAGCTTGTACTAAAACAATTTAAAGATGTTTTAGCAGCAAGAGGAGTAGTAGAAATAGAAACTATTGGAAAAACTTTTGATCCAGAACTTCACGAAGCGGTAAGCAGTGTGCAAGATGATACAAAAGGAGAAAAAGAAATTGTACAAGAGTATAGAAAAGGATATATGATAGGAAATAAGGTTATACGTCATTCTATGGTTATTGTGGCAAACTAAAATGGCAGAATTATGGCTTTATGCTATAATATATGCTATATTTCATTGATTTTAATTTTATATAAGTAAAAGTGGGCGAAAGGTTGCTTATATATTTAATATAGATTTTATTTAATTTTAAAATATAAATTATTCGCCCAAATATTTATCTTAAAGAAAGGAAGATTTTAAAATGGGAAAGATTATAGGTATTGATTTAGGTACAACAAATTCATGTGTCGCAGTTATGGAAGGTGGAGAACCAGTTGTAATTCCTAATGCAGAAGGAAATAGAACTACACCATCTGTAGTTGCATTCTCAAAAAATGGAGAAAGATTAGTTGGACAAATAGCAAAACGTCAAGCTGTTACTAATCCAGATAACACAGTTATATCTATAAAAAGAAAAATGGGAACAAATGAAAAAGTTAATATAGAAGGAGATCAATTTTCTCCACAAGAAATATCAGCAATGATATTACAAAAATTAAAAGCAGATGCTGAAAATTATTTAGGACAACAAGTAACACAAGCTGTTATTACAGTGCCAGCATATTTTAGTGATAGTCAAAGACAAGCTACAAAAGATGCAGGAAAAATAGCTGGGCTTGAAGTTCTAAGAATCATAAACGAACCAACAGCAGCAGCTCTAGCATTTGGTATGGATAAAGAAGACCAAGATCAAAAAATAATGATATATGACTTAGGTGGAGGTACCTTTGATGTATCTATACTAGATATTGGTGATGGTGTATTTGAAGTTTTAGCTACAAATGGTAATACACACTTAGGTGGAGACGATTTTGATGAAAGAATTATCAATTATTTAGTAGATGAATTCAAAAAATCAAATGGAATAGATTTAAAACAAGATAAAATGGCAATGCAACGTTTAAAAGAAGCAGCTGAAAAAGCTAAAATTGAACTTTCAGGAATGCAACAAACACAAATAAATCTACCATTCATCACAGCAGATGCAAATGGACCAAAGCACTTAGATGTTACATTAACAAGAGCTAAATTTGAAGAATTAATTAGTGATTTAATTGATGCAACAAAAGTTCCAGTAGAAAATGCATTAAAAGATGCAGGAATTTCAGCAAGTGATTTACACAAAGTATTATTAGTTGGAGGATCTACAAGAGTTCCAGCTGTTCAAGAAGCAGTTAAGAAAATAACAGGTAAAGAACCAGATAAAGGAATAAACCCAGATGAATGTGTTGCTATAGGTGCAGCTATTCAAGGTGGTGTTTTATCAGGAGATGTTAAAGATTTAGTATTACTTGATGTTACACCATTATCACTTGGTATTGAAACATTAGGTGGAGTATTTACAAAATTAATTGAAAGAAATACTACAATACCAACTAAAAAATCACAAGTATTCTCTACAGCAGCAGATGGTCAAACAAGTGTTGAAATACACGTACTTCAAGGAGAAAGAGAAATGGCTGCTTACAACAAGACATTAGGAAGATTCCAATTAACTGGAATTCCAGCAGCACCAAGAGGAGTACCTCAAATTGAAGTAACATTTGATATAGATGCAAATGGTATAGTTCACGTATCTGCAAAAGATATGGCAACAGGAAATAGCCAACAAGTAGCTATCACAGCAAGCACAAACTTAACAGACGAAGATATTGACAGAGCTGTAAAAGATGCAGAAGCACATGCTCAAGAAGATAAGAAGAGAAAAGAAGAAATCGAAGTTAGAAATAATGCAGAAAGCTTAGTATATAACTGTCAAAAAACAATAAATGATTTAGGAGACAAAATTAGTGGTGAAGAAAAAGCTAAAGCTGAAACAGAGATAGAAAATGTTAAAAAAGCATTAGAAGGAACAGATGTAGAAGCTATCAAATCTGCTACAGAGAAACTAACACAAATCTTCTACTCAATTTCAGAAAAAGTATATTCTCAAGCACAAAATGCTGCAAATAATGCAAATGGAGCAGCAGGAGATGCTGGAGCAAATGCAGAAAATAACAATGGACCACATACAGATAATAATGGAAATGTTTATGATGCGGATTATAAAGTAGACGAAGATGATAAGAAATAGTTTGTAGAGGTTGGAATTTTCCAACCTCAAACATTATAATAATAGTATTAAATAGAGAGACTTTTTAAGGAGAGAAATAAATGGCAAATAAGGATTATTATGAAATACTAGGAGTAGATAAAAACGTTAGTGATGAGGATTTAAAAAAAGCATATAGGAAGCTTGCAAAAAAATATCATCCAGATGCTAATCCGGATAACAAAAAAGAGGCAGAGGCAAAATTCAAAGAAGTTAATGAAGCATATGAGGTTTTATCAAATCCGGAAAAAAGAAAAATGTATGATCAATTTGGCACAGCAGATCCTAGCCAAGGTTTTGGAGGAGCTGGTGGCCCTTTTGGTGGTAGAAATGGTTATTATTCATACTCATCATCAGGTGGATTTGATGGCTTTGATGGATTCGGCGATTTCGGAGATATATTTTCATCAATTTTTGGAGGATTTGGCGGAAGAAGTTCAGCTAACAGGAGAAATAGTCCAAGACAAGGTGACGATTTAACTTATAGAATGGATATAACGTTTGAAGAATCATTTTTAGGAACACAAAAAGAAATCAATTTAACAAGAAATGAAAAATGTAGCATGTGCAATGGAAATGGTGCAAAACCTGGAACCAAGAAACAGACTTGTAGCATGTGCCATGGAACAGGACAGATCAAGCAAACTCAAACTACTCTATTTGGACAAATGCAAACTGTAAGACCATGTACAAATTGTAATGGAACAGGAGAAATTATACCCGAACCATGCCCTGAATGTAGAGGAAAAGGTACTGTAAGGAAGCAAGTAAAAATAACAGTAAAAATTCCAGCAGGTATTGATGAAAATCAAGCAATAATACTTCAAGGACAAGGCGAACCAGGTGAAAAAGGCGGAGCAAATGGAGATTTAAGAATAATTGTTCATATTAAGAAACATAGCATCTTTACAAGAGATGGGCAAGATGTTTTATGTGAAGTGCCAATTACATTTACTCAAGCTACACTAGGAGCAGACTTAGAAATTCCTATGGTTGATGGAACAAAAGAAACATACAGAATCCCAGAGGGAACACAACCAGGAGCTAAATTTGTTATACGAGGAAAAGGATTTAAAAATATAAATAATGGTTCACAAGGAAACTTCATATTCACTGTATTAGTTCAGGTTCCAAAGAAACTTACAAAAGAACAGAGAGATTTAATGGTGGAATTGGCAAAAACTATGAATGAGCAACCTCCAGTAAAGAGGAGAGGATTATTTGGATAAAAAATAACTAGGCTTCATACTTAATATTTTAAGTATGAAGCCTATAAAATTAGTTAATTCCCAATATTCTTTTTGCTCTTGCAACATCTTCGGTTGTAGCATTAGGAACATCTTCTAACTCATAATTACATCCAAGATTTTCCCATTTAAACCTTCCTAGATCATGATATGCTAGTATTTCTACTTTTTTTACATTATTTAAAGTTGATAGAAACTCTTTAAGTTTTAGTAAATCTTCTTCATGATCTGTAATTCCAGGTACCAATACTTGTCTTATCCAAACATCTTTATTTATATCGCTTAGATATCTAGCAAATTCAAGTTCCAATTTATTAGAAACACCAACTAAATCTTTACAAATATTATCATTAATACATTTTATATCTAGTAAAAACAAATCAGCCAAATCAATTATTTTTCTCATTTTATCAGTAATAGGGAAACTGCCTGATGTATCTATTGCAGTATGAATATCCAACTTTTTTAGTTTTGGGAGTAATTCAAGTAAGAAGTCTTGTTGTAAAAGTGGTTCTCCACCAGATAGTGTAACTCCACCACCTGAAACAGTAAAATAATTTTTATATCTTGAAATCTTAGCTATTAATTCGTCAGAAGAGTATTCTAATCCGGCATTGGTAGGCCAAGTATCTCTATTATGACAATATTTACAACGCAAAGAACAGCCTTGAAAAAATACTACAAATCTAATTCCAGGACCATCAACTGCTCCAAAAGACTCAAAAGAGTGTATTCGTGCTTTTATTTCTTTATTTGCATTTGTTTTAATTTCTTCTGCCATTTTTCTCCTCCAAAAATAAGTATAAGTTATCAAGAACAAAAATTAAAAAACTTTATAAATAAAAGTGTTAAAAAGAATTGTGTTTTGGCTAGGCACGAGAGGTATAAATTTATGAGGTGTACTGATTGTACATCGATTAAATTTATACCTCGAAGTAACAACGCCAAAACCAATTATCTTTAACACTAATTAGATTCTTTCATGAATTGTTCTGTTAATAACATCTAATTGTTGTTCCCTGGTTAATTTTATAAAGTTAACAGCATATCCTGAAACACGAATTGTAAGTTGTGGATAGTTTTCAGGGTGGTCCATAGCATCTAAAAGTAATTCTCTATTAAATACATTTACATTTATATGGTGACCTGTTTGTTTAAAGTAACCATCAAGCATACTTACTAAATTATTTATTTTTGTTGTTTCATCTTTACCAAGTGCTGCTGGAGTAATTGAGAAGGTGAAGGAAATTCCATCTTCAGAATACTCATAAGGCAATTTCGCTATTGTATTCATTACAGCTAATGCGCCATTTGCATCTCTTCCATGAAGTGGGTTAGCACCAGGTCCAAATGGCTCTCCAGCACGTCTTCCGTCAGGAGTGTTACCTGTATTCTTTCCATAAACTACATTTGAGGTAATTGTTAATATAGATAGAGTATGTTTTGAACCTCTATATGTGTGATGTTTTTGTAATTTTCTCAAGAAGGATTTAACAATGTCAACAGCGATTTGATCTACTCTATCATCATCATTTCCGTATTTAGGAAAATCACCTTCAATTTTATAGTCAACTGCTAATCCTGTTTCATCTCTTATAACCTTCACTTTAGCATATTTAATTGCAGAGAGTGAATCAGTAGCTACTGATAAACCTGCTATACCACATGCCATAGTTCTTAAGATATCTTCATCTCTATCATGTAAAGCCATTTCTAAAGCTTCATATGAATATTTATCATGCATGTAATGAATGGCATTTAATGCTTTTATATATATTTTAGCAACATAATCCATCATAACATCAAATTTTTCCATTACTTCATCATAATTTAAATATTCTGATGTTACTGGTTGATATTTTGGAGCAACTTGTTTTCCAGTTAATTCATCTCTACCACCATTAATAGCGTAAAGTAAAGTTTTGGCAAGATTTGCTCTGGCTCCAAAGAACTGCATTTGTTTACCGATCTTCATGGCAGATACACAACATGCTATTCCATAATCATCACCAAGAGTAATTCTCATTAAATCATCATTTTCATATTGGATTGAAGAGGTCCTGATAGAAATATCAGCACAATAATCTTTAAATCCTTTTGGCAAATTATTTGACCATAATACTGTTAAGTTTGGTTCAGGTGCTGGTCCTAAGTTGTCCAAGGTATGAAGAACTCTAAAGGAATTTTTTGTAACTAAAGTTCTTCCATCAATTCCCATACCACCAATACTTTCTGTTACCCATACAGGATCTCCACTAAATAGAGAGTTATATTCTGGAGCTCTTAAGAATCTTACTAATCTTAATTTAATAATAAATTGATCCATTAACTCTTGTGCTTGTTCTTCTGTCAAAGTACCATTTTTAATATCTCTTTCAATATATATATCCAAGAAAGTAGATGTTCTACCCAAACTCATTGCAGCACCATTTTGATCTTTTACTGCACCTAAATAACCAAAATATAGCCATTGAATAGCTTCTTTAGCATTTGCTGCAGGCATAGATATATCAAAACCATATTTTGCAGCCATTGCTTTTAAATCATTTAATGCTTTAATTTGGTCTGAAACTTCTTCACGGCGTCTAATTATATCTTCTGTAAATTCATCAGTATCTAATATTTCAAGTTCAACTTTTTTCTCTTCAATTAATCTGTCTACACCATATAAAGCTACTCTTCTGTAATCACCAATAATTCTTCCACGTCCATAACCATCTGGAAGCCCTGTTAATAAGTGGGAACTTCTAGCAGCTCTTATATCAGGAGTGTAAACTTGAAATACACCATCATTATGTGTTTTTCTTAAATTATGATAAATATATTCTGTTTCTGGATCTACTTTGAATCCATAACTTTCAGCAGATTTTTCAACTATTCTAATACCACCATTTGGCATAATTGCTCTTTTTAATGGTGCATCTGTTTGAAGACCTACTATCTCTTCTAAATCTTTATCTATATATCCAGCTTCATAAGCATTTACAGCAGATGGTGTTTTACAATCTGCATCTAAAACTCCGCCATTTTCTCTTTCTTTCTTATAAAGCTCTAAAACTTCATTCCATAATTTTTTAGTTTTTTCTGTAGCTCCCTCTAAGAATTTGCTATCTCCTTCATAAGGAGTGTAATTGTTTTGTATAAATCCTCTGACATCAATTTCTTCAGTCCATTCGCCAGATTTATTAAAGCCTTCCCATTGTTTGCAATCCATAAAAATACCCCCATTCTGACAATAAAATTGTTTATATAAATTAAAAAATAAATTATTAAAATAATACTGATTTTTTTATCAGCATATATTATCATACCATAAATACTGAATAATATCAACAAAAATGTCGAAAAAAATATTATCTATAATAGTATAGATAATATTTTTAGAATTATTCAATTTGTACAGCTAATTTTCATTAATAACCTTAGCTATTTTATAAATTAATTTTTGCTTTTCAGGGGTTGTGCTTTTTAAAATATCATCAAATTCTGAAGATAAATAAGTATTAGAATTATTTGAAGAACCATTTAAAATAGAACCTTCGCTAATGCCTAAGATATCACAAATTTGGCTTAGTCTTTTTAGACTAATATGAGAGCTACCCCTTTCAATTCTACTTAAGAAAGCAATAGAAACATTTAGCTTTTCAGCTAACTTTTCTTGAGTTAAATTATTTTCTGTTCTTGCCTTTTTTAATCTCTCTCCAATTATGTTATAATCTAATGCCATCTATATCACCTCTTCCTAAATCTGAAATGAATATAGCATGTATACGAACTAAATTACAGAAACCTTAAAGTAAACATATACACACTGTGACTTATACTAGTAGTATGTGCAAAAAAAAATACTATTATGTATAAAATAGACAAAAAAAAATTAAAATGTTATACTATGAACAGGTGAAATAAATGAAGGAAAAAATTAGAATTAATTTAAAAACAGAAATTATTGCAAAAAATATAAAATATTTTGAAAAAACAAATTCTACGCAGTTAGTAGCAAAAGAAATGGCAGAGGAAAAAGTAGAAAACGGTACTTTAGTTATAACTAATGATCAAGAAAATGGCTTAGGAACTCATGATAGAAAATGGTATTCTGAAGCTGGAAAAAATATAATGTTTACATTAATAATATACCCAAAATGTGATATAAAACATTTAAATACAATTACAGTAGACATTGCAAGATGTATTGTTGTTACAATAGAAAAATTATATGATTTCAAATTGGAAATAAAGCATCCAAATGATCTTATATATATAGGGAAAAAAGTAGGAGGAATTTTAACGCAAATTGTAACAAACGGGGAAAAAATAAGGTATTTATTAATTGGAATTGGGATTAATATTAATCAAGAGCAATTTGAAGGTGAGATAAAAGAAACAGCCACGTCATTGAAAATAGAGCTTGGAAAAATTGGAGAAAGTACAAGAGTAAGAGAATGTGCCAAGGGGGATTTAGATAGGGAAAAGATTGTTGCTGAATTTTGTAATTTGTTTGAAGAATATTGCATACAAAATAAAATCATTTAAAAGAGGATTCCAAATTTTAAGGAATCCTTTAAAATATTAATAATTTTCAGCATTTAATTCAAAGAAACTTTGAGGATGTTTACAAACTGGGCAAATTGTTGGAGCTTCTAATCCGACATGAATATGTCCGCAGTTTCTACATTTCCATACAACAATACTACCTTTTTTAAATACTTCTCCTTCATTTACATTTTCTAATAATTTTTTATATCTTTCTTCATGGTGTTTTTCTACTTCAGCAATTCCCCTGAAGGTAGCAGCTATCTCTAAGAAACCTTCTTCTTCAGCTTCTTTTGCAAATGTTGGGTACATATCTGACCATTCAT
Organism: uncultured Clostridia bacterium; assembly: GCA_944392505.1. Taxonomy (GTDB): domain Bacteria; phylum Bacillota; class Clostridia; order TANB77; family CAG-508; genus CALXVA01. The sequence goes on from CALXWU010000030.1 coordinate 10,243, forward strand.
AATTTTCTCCAGCAGCTGCATCAGCTAAGTTAGATTTTGTATCGCCAATTCCTTGTAAATATTTAAAATGTAATTTTGCATGCTCTTTCTCATTTTCAGCTGTCTCTAGGAATATAGCAGCTATTTGCTCATAACCTTCCTTTTTTGCAACACTTGCAAAATATGTGTATTTATTTCTAGCTTCTGATTCTCCAGCAAAAGCAGCTTTTAAATTAGCTTCTGTTTTTGATCCTTTTAATTCCATTATTTTTACCTCCTATTTTATTTTTTGTTTCGACTATATATTAATATATATAACCAAAAAAGTCAAGGGAAAAAATCACAGTCCTATATTTCTATTCATAATATATTACAGAACAAAATTTTTAGGAGGAGACATGGGACTTACAAAAACATCAACAGGAAAAAATGTTTTGAGCGAAGATATATTGGAAATAAGTAAAGATTGTGATTTTTGTGTTGCTATTGCTGGAAATCCAAATGTTGGCAAGTCCACTATTTTTAATGGATTGACAGGAATGCATCAGCATACAGGAAATTGGCCTGGAAAAACAGTTTCAAATGCAGCAGGAGTATGTAAATATAAAAACAAGAAATTACTGTTAGTAGATATCCCGGGTACATATTCAATAATGTCAAACTCAGAAGAAGAGGAAATCGCAAGAGACTATATTTGTTTTGGCCGTCCAGATGCAACTGTAGTCATATTAGATGCTACTTCCTTAGAAAGGAATTTGAATTTAGTTTATCAAATAATGGAAATAACTGACAAGGTCATTGTATGTGTAAATCTATTAGATGAAGCTGAGAAAAAAGGAATATATATAGATTTTGCAGAATTAGAAAAAAGATTAGGTGTGCCTGTTGTAGGTACAATTGCTAGAAAAAAGAAGACCTTAAATAATTTGGTAGAACAAATATATAAAGTGTGTGGTGGAGAAATAAAACCTAAACCTAAATTAGTAAGATATCCACCATATATAGAAGAAGGTGTGGAAAAGATACAAGAAAATTTATTAAAACTGCTTTCAGATGAACAGATAGCACTATCAAGATGGATTAGTTTAAAGATAATAGATGGAGATGAAAAAATTCTATCTAAAATTGAGAAAAATTTGGAAATTGATATAAGAAGTAATGAAAAATTAAATAATGCAAAAAAAGAAGTAATTGATATTTTAGAATTTAACGGAATAGAAAGAGAAAATATAAAAAACAAATTAATTTCAAGCATTATATTTAATGCAGAGAATGTATATAAAGATGTGGTTACTTTAAAAAAAGAAGAATACAATTCAAAAAATAGAAAAACAGATAAAATACTTACCTCTAAAACTTTAGGAATACCAATAATGCTTTTGTTTTTGGGAGTAATATTCTGGATTACAATTGTTGGTGCAAATTATCCTTCAGAATGGCTGTCACAATTTTTTGGATGGCTGCAAGAGAAAATAGTATATTTATTTGATTTTATGGGTGCTCCAGAAGGGCTAAAAAGCGTGCTAATAGATGGGGTGTATAAAACTCTTACATGGATTGTGGCTGTAATGTTACCTCCAATGTTGATTTTCTTCCCAATCTTCACGTTGTTGGAAGATTTAGGATTTTTACCACGTATTGCATTTAATTTGGATAAGTTTTTTAGAAAAGCAGGAAGCTCAGGGAAACAAGCTCTTACTATGTGCATGGGATTTGGTTGCAATAGTGCTGGAGTAACTGGGTGTAGAATAATAGATTCTCCTAGAGAAAAGCTAATTTCAATATTAACAAATGCATTTGTGCCATGTAATGGAAGGTTCCCATTTTTAATTACTGTAGCGAGTATCTTTATAGGGGGAATGGTTACAGGAGGTAGCTCATCATTTATAGCTACCATTGCAGTATTGTTGGTAGTATTACTTGGTATATTCATGACACTATTAATATCAAAAATATTATCCAAAACAATACTTAAAGGAACAAGTTCATCATTTGTATTAGAGCTTCCCCCATACAGAAAGCCACAGATAGGGCAAGTAATAGTAAGATCGATATTTGACAGAACCTTATTTGTACTTGGTAGAGCAGTAGCTGTTGCAGCACCTGCAGGACTTGTAATATGGCTATTTGCTAATGTAAATATTGGAAATATAAGCATTTTGACACATATAGCAAATTTCTTTGACCCATTTGCAAAATTAATGGGATTAGATGGATATATTTTAACTGCTTTCGTACTAGGAATTCCTGCCAATGAAATAGTTCTTCCAATTATACTTATGTGCTACCTGGGAAGTGGAACACTAGTAGATATAGAAAATACAAGGACGATAGGGCAAATTTTAGTAGAAAACGGTTGGACACTCCTTACAGCAATTAATGTAATGATATTTACGCTTTTACATTTCCCTTGCACTACAACATTATTGACAATAAAAAAAGAAACAGGAAGCTGGAAATGGATGGCTTTAGGATTCTTATTACCAACAATTTGTGGAATAGTAATTTGTTTGATTACAACAGGAGTGTGGAATATGGCGATTAGAATATAATTACTATATTCCAACACAATTTCCATTACAAGCTTTCATAAGCCTATTCATAATAGCTATTCCAATACCACTTTTTTTCATACCTTCAATAATTATAATATCTGGGTGGAAAGAATCAACTTTTCTAAGACTTGAGAAGATATTTTTAGCAATTTCGTTTAAGTTAGCTTTAGAGCCGAAATCAATTACTAAATTATTTGCGTAACAATTTGAATTTTCATGAGAAGCTAATATGCAAGGTTTAGAATAATCTTTAGCAATTTCTTTTATTTTCTCTACCATTTTTTCATTATCATCACTATATACCAATACGCAATTGCTATTTGGAGTATAATGGTTTGAATGATTTACATTAACAGAATTTTCATCTTCATAATCATTTAATACTACATTACTAAATTGTTTTATCTGTTCTTCTGTTATACTTCCGGGTCTTAGAATATGAGGGATTTCATCAATTACTTTTACAATAGTAGATTCAATTCCAATTTCACTATTTCCACCATCAATAGCACAATCAACTTTATCTTTAAAATCTTCGAATATATCTTGAAAGCTGGTACCACTAATTTTGCCAGAGATATTCGCACTTGGTGCAGCAACTGGAGCACCCGCGTATTCTACTAATTTTTTAGCAATAATTCCACTCGGCATACGAACTCCAACGTAAGGCATATTAGCAGTAACAATATCTGGCACAATTTCTTTTTTATTTAAAATAATTGTAAATGGACCGGGGAAAAAAGCCTCCATTAATTTATATTCTAAAGGAGAAATATTTTTAGCAACAGCTTTTATCATATTCATATCACTTACCAATAAATTAATTGGATTATTAAAATTTCTACCTTTAGCAACATATATTTTCTTAACAGCATTTTCATCTAATCCATTTGCACCTAAACCATAAACAGTTTCAGTAGGGAATAAAACAAGCCCACCAGATTTTATAACATTTGCTGCATACTCTAATTCGGAATAATCAATTTTATCTTTTAAATCAATAATTTTTTTCATATATATATCCTTGTTTTCACAATACATTATTTATATCTTCGTTATTATACACTAAAGAGGCTTACTTAGCAAATACAATTATTTTATCAGCATCTTGTTTACGTATTGCGAGAATTATATTTCGAACTTCATATGCAACTGGATCTCCAGCTACACTTTTTAAAATAGGTACTATTTTTGTGTTAGCTATTAAACCTAAATCAAGTAACCTTCTTTTAATGCTATCATCACAATTTATTTCTTTTATATAGCCGGGAGTATTTAATTCTAGCTTAGACAAAGGCATAGTTTCCATAATGTCACCTCATTATATATTATTCTGGCAATATAAGAATTGTCACAATTGGTAGAAAACCGTTTGATTTACTTGACAAACTCTTAAAATATAATATAATTTGTTTTGAAAATTATGTATTAGGAGGAAGTAAAATGGAGAAAAAGAGAGGCTTTGAAATAGCAAAAGGCTGGGAAGATAAAGGAATAAATTTACCTGTAAGAAAAACAAAATATTCAGCAGGGTATGATATAGAAGCAGCAGAAGATACTGTAATTCCAAGCTTTAAAAAGGGAATGGCGCCAACGCTAATTAAAACTGGTATAAAAGCATATATGCAAGATGATGAAGTATTAATGATATATAATAGAAGTTCTAATCCAAAGAAAAAAGGATTAATCCTTGCAAATAGTGTAGGAATAATAGATAAAGACTATTATGGAAATCCAGATAATGATGGTCATATAATGTTTGCTGTATATAATGTGAAAGATGAAGATACAGTTATAAAAAAAGGAGAAGCAGTAGGTCAAGGGATTTTCCAAAAGTATTTGGTATCAGATGATGATAATGCAGAAGGGGAAAGAACAGGCGGATTTGGCTCTACCAGTAAGTAGATAAATAGTAATTAATAGTGAATTTGAAACTTTATGACAGTAGATTTTCTTGTAAATAAAATAATAATAGTATTAAATAAAAATATCAATGTTTCTAAAAAATAGAAAACATTGATATTTTTTAGACAAATAATGTATACATATAAAAAGCAAAAACAGCTAGTAAGATAACTCCTTTAAATCTTGTGATGGTGTTCTTTTTACCAATATAATTAAATAGCCATACAAGTGCAGTAGAAAACATTAGCAATACTAAATCATTTAGAAAATCTAAAGAAAAGCTTAGAGGACTGATCATAGTAGCAATTCCTAATATTAAGAAAAGATTTAATACACATGAGCCAACTAAATTTCCTGTTGCCAAATCAGTATCTTTTTTGATTATTGATATAATTGACGTCACAAGCTCTGGAGATGCAGTACCTATGGCTACTATAGTTGAACCAATAACTCCTTCAGACAAACTAAAAATTTCAGCAATTTTAACCGAATAATCGACAACAAAATCACTACCATATTTTAATAGAACTATTCCAAATACTAACGATAAAAGAGATAAAAAGATACTTGGAGTTTTATTCTTTTCTCCGCTATTTTTTGCATTTTGCTTACTTTCACGATATGATTGTATAATATCATTTATTTCTAAATAAATTGGATAAATTAAATATATCATGAATAAGATAAAAATAATTAAACCTTCGATTCGATTAATAGTTAGAGGAGTTTGATTAAATAGATTTAAGCAAGAAATAAAGACTACTATTACACAGATAATTGCAACTGGAAGATGAAATTTTTTTACATCATCATCTATTTTAACAGGTCTGATTAAAGCCATTAGACCTAAGATTAATAACAAATTACAAAAATTACTTCCTATTGCATTACCAATTATTAAATTACTGTTACCACTGATTGATGACGTAATAGTTATAATTAATTCTGGCGCAGAAGTTCCTATGGCAACGATTGTTAATCCTATTAAAATTTCAGGAATATGAAATTTTAAGGCAATATTACTAGCACCTTTTATCAAGAAATTAGCACCAACTACTAACAGCACGAAACCTACAATTATGAGTAATATATTTAATAGCATTAATTTACTCCTTTTCTTTAGTAATATTTTGTCAAACTTTATTATTTATATTCAGTTATTTTATCATAAAAATTAAAAAAACAACTAAGAAAATTAATCTTTTTAATTTTTTTAATTTGACTTTTACGAAAACTATAGAAGTTGCTTAGCTGAAGAAAAAGAAAAAAGAGTATACATAATTTGAAATTAAAGAACAGAATTTTTGAATAAAAAATTGTAAAAATTTTGACCTTACAAACTCAAGGATTTGGAGCAAAATATACATAAAAACTACTGGTAAAAGCTTTGACTTTTGCCATTTTTTGTAGTATAATAGAAATGTAGT
>CALXWU010000031.1 GCA_944392505.1 uncultured Clostridia bacterium
TCAAATCCAAATTCAGTAGCAGGAGCTATCGCAGGTTTGGTAAAGGAATCTAACAAGGCAGAAATGCAAGCAATAGGAGCAGGAGCACTTAATCAAGCTGTAAAAGCTATAGCTATCGCAAGAGGATTTGTCGCACCAGCTGGAGTAGATTTAGTTTGTATACCTGCATTTGCAGAAGTAGAAGTGGAGGGAGAAGACAGAACAGGTATTAAACTTATTGTGGAATCTAGGAAATAATTTATTTGAAAATAATATATAGGGGGCACATTTTAATATTGTGCTTCTTTTTGTATTAAAATAGTTGAAAAAAACTCAGCTTTGTTATATATTTATATGGCAAGGAGGCTATATGAAATCAAATATAATAAAATATATATTTATTATTTTTGCCATATTTATCATAGGATTTGCAATATATAAAATAGGATTTTCTCAAGGGGAAGGAATTATAGATGAGACTAATGCTATACAAACTGCGCAGGATAAAGAATCTATTTTAAATATTGGAATTTCAGACTTTGATAATATTAATCCATTAATTACTAAAAATAAAGATATTATTAGTCTTTCTACCCTTCTATATGAACCACTTCTTACACTTTCAGATAATTACGAAATAGAACTTGCCCTAGCATCAGAATGGTCAAAATCTAATAGTAAAACATATCTTGTAAAATTAAAGGATAATTTAAAATGGGAAGATGGAACTAGCGTTACTGGTACTGATGTAAAGTTTACTATAGAAACCTTGCAAGAAGGAGAATCAGTATATTCAGATAATGTTCAAAATATTAAATCTGTAGAAATAATAGATGAAAATACAGTTAGAATTAATTTGAAAGAAGAAGAACCTTTTTTTGAGTATAATTTAATTTTTCCAATAGTTTCAAGTACACAATTTAGGAATGAAGACTTTTATAAATCACGTATAGCTCCATATGCTACAGGTATGTATAAAGTAACATTGGCTACAACAGAGCAAATGGAACTTGAACAAAATGAAAACTGGTATGGAAATGGTACAACAGAAAGAAAGATTGATAAAATAGTTATTAATTTCTACGATACGATGGGTGATGCATATAATAGTTTAAAAATTGGAAATATTGATCTTATTTGCACATCTATTACAAATGTTGAAGACTATATAGGCACCATAGGGTTTGTAACTAAAGAATATAAAGGACGAGAGCTTGATTTTATTAGTTTCAATTGTGAAGACAATATATTAGAAAATGTAGAAGTAAGACAAGCTATAAATTATGCAATTAATAAGAATAAAATAAATTCTGAAGTGTTTGACAATAATTATTATATATCATCATTTCCAATAGATTATGGAAGTTATCTATATGATAAAGAAAGTACTTCAAGCTATAATAAAGAAAAGGCTACAGAAGTATTAGAAGATGCTGGTTGGGAGTATAGTTATGGCTATTGGAGAAAAACAGAAAACTATACAACACAATATTTAAACCTTAACCTAGTTGTAGACAATAGTGACGAGACTAGAGTAAAAGTGGCAGAGTTAATTGAAGAACAATTAGAAGATATAGGCATAAATGTTTATCTATATAGGGTATCAAATTCTGCATATAAAAATTATTTAGAAAATAAAAACTATGATATGATAATAACTGGTGTAAACAATGGATACGGCCCAGATCTATCATACTTCCTTGGAGAGGATAATATTTCAAACTATCAAAATGAAGAGATAACCAGTATTTTAGAGGAAGTAAAAAATATATCAGATCCAGAGTTACTGAAAGAAAAGTACAACAGAATAATTGAAATATATGAACAAGAAGTACCTTCAATCTGCTTATACAGGAATAAAAACAAACTAGTATATGGTATTAGGCTTACAGGAGAGGTCAATCCAAATAATTATACTGTTTATAATAATTTCGAGAATTGGTATAGACAGTAAAAAATTTAAAAAAAATGCTTGACAAATTTAAAATATATTATATAATACAAACAGTTGTTTAGAAATTTGCTTTAAAATAACATTAATGAATATACAAATGAAAAAACAAAAATTAATTTTACGAAAGATAAATGGAAGTGTACAGTAATATATATAAAAGCACTAGCCAGAAAATGTAAAAGAATTAGGAGGAATAGTAAATGAGTAATCAAAATCCAGAAAAAATGAAAGCATTAGAGGCAGCATTAGGTCAAATAGAAAAACAATTTGGTAAAGGATCTGTTATGAAATTAGGAGATTTTGGAGCAATGGAGGTTGAAGCAATACCAACAGGTGCTTTAAGTCTTGATATAGCTTTAGGAATTGGAGGAATTCCTAGAGGAAGAATAGTAGAAATATATGGACCAGAATCATCTGGTAAAACAACACTTGCATTACATATGATAGCAGAAGCACAAAAATTAGGTGGGGAAGCAGCATTTATTGATGCAGAGCATGCATTAGATCCGGTTTATTCAAAACATTTAGGTGTAGATATAGATAATTTAATAGTTTCACAACCAGATACAGGAGAACAAGCCTTAGAGATAACAGAAGCATTAGTTAGAAGTGGAGCAATAGATATAATTGTTATTGACTCTGTTGCAGCATTAGTACCAAAAGCAGAAATAGATGGAGATATGGGAGATGCACATGTTGGTTTACAAGCAAGACTTATGTCTCAAGCTTTAAGAAAATTAGCTGGTGTTATAAACAAATCAAAAGCTGTTGTAATATTTATTAACCAATTGAGAGAAAAAGTTGGAGTAATGTTTGGAAATCCAGAGACTACAGCTGGTGGTAGAGCATTAAAATTCTATGCTTCTGTAAGATTAGATATAAGAAAAATAGAAAATATTAAACAAGATGGAGAAGTAATAGGAAATAGAGCAAGAGTTAAAGTTGTAAAGAATAAAGTTGCTCCACCATTTAGAGAAGCTGAATTTGATATTATTTATGGAAAAGGAATATCAAAAGAAGGAAATATTTTAGATATAGCTGTAAATCTAGATATTATAGAAAAATCTGGTTCATGGTTTAGCTATAAAGGTGAAAGAATTGGACAAGGCAGAGAGAATGTAAAGAAATACTTAATAGATAATCCAGAAGTAGCAAATGAAATTGAACAAAAAATTAGAGATAACTTTAACACAGCATTTGAAAAAAGCTTGGGTGAGGAAGTTGTTGATGAGGAGCAGGAGACTGAACCAGAAGAGTAGAAATTTGATTTATAAATCGTGGGAAGGAAGAAGAGATGTATACTGCAGAAGAATTCGACAAATTGAAAACAAAAATTCTAAAATACGTAATGTATAAGAAAAGAACGGAACAAGAAATAAGAAGAAAATTTTCAGAAGAAGATGCTGAGATGCTTGAGGATGCTATAGAGCATTTGAAAGAAATTGGCTATATAAATGATCAAAATTATATAGAAAGAGCAGTAGCAGAATATATTAACTTAAACAATTTATCAATTAAAGAACTTAAATACAAGTTACAAGCTAAAGGTATACAATCAGACACAATAGAAGACTATATTTATAATAATTCTGATAAATTAGAAGAGTATGAAATTAACTCTGCTAAAAACATAATAATAAAAAAACAAAATGCTATGGAAGAACAACAATTAATTCAATTTTTATTAAAAAAGGGATATAAGATGGATTCTATAAAAGAAGCAATTAGGAATGAGGAATAAAAATGCAAAACATTTTAACATTAGAAACAACTAAATATAAATTAAAATTAGAGAATTTTGAAGGACCATTAGATTTATTATGCCATTTAATTGACAAAAACAAAATGGACATATATGACATTAATTTAAGTGAAATCACAGACCAATATATTGAATATATCAATAATATGGAAAAGATGAACTTAGAAGTCACAAGTGAATTCTTAGTAATGGCTTCCACTCTGTTATACCTCAAATCAAAAAATTTATTGCCAAATCAAGTAGAAGATGAGAAGGAATTAACAGAAGAAGAATTATTGCAAAGGATTATTGAATATAAAAAATATAAAGAAATTACTAATGCCTTAAGAGAAATGTACAAAAATAATGGCAAAGTATTCTTTAAGCTACCAGAAACTATAGAACTTCCAAAGCAAAAATTAGAAGTTGAATATAAAAAAGAAAAAATATCAGAAACGTATGCTGAAATCATAGAAAAAAATGCTTCAAGATTAAATAGAAATGCTAAAAATATTGAAAAGATTGCCATTACAGAAACATATACAGTAGCAGATAAAGTAAAAACAATGTTTAGAGAGTTATTACACCATAAAAAGTTTGTATTTAATAAGTTGTTCTCAAATAAAAGTTGTTCTAAACCAGAGATAGTAACTGCATTTACAGGATTATTAGAACTTTCAAGAAGAAGCAAAGTATTAACTTCTCAGGAAGAACTATTTGGCAATATCACTGTAGAAAAGAAAGACAAGAAAATTGTAAATTGATAAAATACAAAAAACATGTTTAAAAAAGCAAAAAATGGAAAAACTAATACTAAATAACTTCAAAGGAGGTTATGTATGGTATTAGTTTTATTTATTTGTGCAATTTTAATAGTAATAATGATTTTGATAATCTCACTTTTGCTTTCGACAATAACAATTAATGTAAAAGACTACAATATTTCTAATTTGAAGGTTAAAAAAACGAAATATAAAATTACGATTTCATTATACTTATTAAACAAAATAAAATGGATTTCTTTTAAACTGAACAAAGAAAAACTTCGTAAAATAAGCTTAAAAATGCATTTTGACAAAATAGATATTAAAAAGTTAGAAAGAGATTTTAAATTATCTGATATTAAAGAATTAATGAAAATAAAACCTAAACTTACTTTTTTACATTTAGATCTAAAACTTGGAATAGAAGATATACTGCTTACTACATATATTATCCCAGTAGTTTGCATCATATTTTCTTTAATTCTGCCAATTGTCACGGACGAGAAGAATATTAATCATATTAGGTATAAAGTTGAGCCAATATATAATCAAAAGAATGTATACTATGTTAAATTAAGCAGTAGAGTGGAAATAAAGATAATAAATTTGCTTAATTCAATGTATGGTATTTATAAAAATAGAAAAGATAATATGACAAAAGAGAATAAGTCAATTAATTTGAGTAAAAATAAAATCCAATGTAATGTATAAATTAAATAAAATTGGTACATATTATCAGTATAATAATAATAAAGGAGAGTTGATAAAGTATGAGCGAACATCCAATAGAAGGTCTTATGCTTACTGCAATGAACAGTATACAAGATATGGTAGATGTAAATACAATTATAGGAGAGCCAATTGAAACTAGCAACAATATGGTTATTATCCCTATTTCAAAAGTAGGTTTTGGATTTGCAGCAGGTGGAAGTGAATTTAAAGGAGAAACCTTAGATGAGTATACTAAAAAGGAAAAAGAAGGGGCTATACAATATAGACTGCCTTTTGGTGGAGGATCTGGAGCAGGTGTTAGTATTTCCCCAGTTGCATTTTTAGTAGTAAGTCCAAATAATGTTAAACTTTTACCAGTAAATCATTCATCAGCATTAGATAAATTAATAGACTATGTACCAGATTTAATGGAAAAAGTAAATTGTTACTTAAATAAGTCAATGCAAAACAAGAAGGAAGAAAAGAAAGAAGAAGCAAAAAGACTTGATAAAGAACATAAGGAAGCAAAAGAAACCATTGAAAACTTAACAGAAACAATACAAAATGCAAGTAGAATACGCCCTAGAAGAAGCAAATTGGGGCATAATCAGCAAAACAGTACTCAAACCATGGTTCCCACCGACTATGAGTATGAATATGACGAAGAAGAAAATAAGAATAATTTTGAAGAAGAATAAGGCTTGAAAAAATAATAATAAAGTAATAAATATGAAAACTCTACAATATATTTTAATATGAATATATTGTAGGGTTTTTTACAAATAGGATTATTTAAAGTTGAAAGGAAGGAAACTTTTATGCTATTAAAAAAAAGAACAATTAAAATAATAAGTTTTTGCTTAATATTTTTAACAATTTTTACATTTTCAGTTGTATTGGCTGCAGATGAAACCTTATACGTATGGTCTTCAGAAGCAGAACCACTTTCCACACAAACAAGTACTGGTACAACTGAGAGCACAACAAATACGATAGAAAGTGAGGAGGCAAATGCAAAGCAAGATACAAATACATCTAGTAACTCAAATAACAATAGTTCAAGTACAAATAGTTTAAATTTAGAATCAGGAGGAGCTATACTTATTGAGCAAAAAACAGGTGAGGTTTTGTATGAACATAATCCTCATGAAAAATTAAGACCTGCAAGTGTTACAAAAGTTATGAGTTTACTTTTAATAATGGAAGCATTAGATTCTGGGCAAATAGCATTAACAGATAAAGTACCATGTACAGAAGATGCAGCTGGGATGGGAGGATCTCAAATTTGGCTGGAAGTAGGAGAAGAACTTACGGTAGATGAAATGTTAAAGGCAATTTGTGTAGTATCAGCAAATGATTGTACAGTCGCAATGGCGGATTATCTATGTGGTAGTGAAGAGGCATTTGTGCAAAAAATGAACGAAAGGGCAAAAGAACTTGGAATGAATGACACCACATTTATGAATTGTCATGGAATAGATGAGGACGGACATTTAACTTCTGCATATGATATTGCATTAATGTCAAGAGAACTTTTAAACAAGCACCCAACAATATTAAACTATACTACAATTTGGATGGACACATTAAGAAATGGAGAGTCTGAACTTGTAAATACCAATAAATTAATTAGGAACTATAAAGGAGCGACTGGTCTAAAAACTGGTTCTACATCAGTGGCATTATATAATCTATCTGCTAGTGCTACAAGAGATGGATTATCATTAATTGCAGTCATTATGAAAGCACCTACTACAAAAATTCGTTTCTCAGAGGCACAAAAATTATTGGACTATGGATTTAGCAATTACCAATATAAAGACTTGGCAAGTAAGGGAACAGTTTTAAAAGAAGCAGATGTAACAAAAGGAGTTACTTCAAAAGTAGATTTAGTTATAGAAAATGATGTAGGAATTTTAGTAAAAAAGGGTGAAGATAAAAACATTGAGCAAACAATTAATATTGAAGAAAACTTATCAGCACCAATATATGAAAGTCAAAAGGTTGGCGAGGTTATATATACACTAAACGGTACAGAAGTTGGAAGGACTAATATAATTGCAGCAAAAGCAATTGAGAAAAAGACATTTTTCAGTATCTCAGCATTTGTATATGAAAATTGGTTTAGTATGCTGAGAAAATAAAAATATTAATAATGTTAAAATCACAAAAATATGACAAAATTGTTGTATTTTTGTGATTTATTGATATAATAGTTGAAGTATAAATATTTGAGGTTGTTATTTGAAGGAGTAAAGGTTATGAAAATCAAAAGAGAAGTATGGATGTTTTTAATAGTTTTTGCGTTAGCGTTACTTATGTGTATGGCATTTTTGCAACCGCACTATACACATGATACATATTATATCGAACTTAGTGGTTATAGTAGATATGCCCAAACTAACTTTGTGCCAGAAGGCAGACCAATTACTGGTCTTGTAATGATTTTAGCAGATTTAATAAACATAGATATTAAAGTGTTAGGAGTTATTTCATTTGTCATAGCAATTGCTTTTCTGTCATTATCAGTAGTGTTGTTATATAAAATTATGACAAAAGAGAACAAAAATATATCTAATCAAGTTATGACTCTGTTAGTTAGCTTTTTAATTATTTTCAATTATCTAATGATAGAACATATATACTTTTTAGAGTCAAGTATTATGTCACTGGGGATACTACTTAGTGTGTATGCATGTAAAGTATTTACAAATAATGAAAAATATAAGTATTTAAAATCATACTTATTACTATTGGTAGCTGTATTTTGTTATCAAGGTTCTATTGCAATATTTCCTATGATAATACTTACTTATTATGCGATTGTGGAAAAATATGATTGGAAAACATACCTTAAGCTTATTATAAAGCTAATGCTTATCTATGGTTCGTTAATGCTTCTAAATATAATGTTTTCTAAGTTTCTATTTAATGGAACCAGATTTGAAATGGGAGCAGTAAGTATAACATTATCAAACTTAATTACAACTGCTAAAAATTTAGTAGTAGACTCGCTAAATGTTTTATTACCATATATGCATATCGGAATATTAGTAATAACTTTAATTATTTTATGTATTGCAAAAAATAGTTATCATAATAAAATTCAGAGCATAACTAAATATTTAATTATTATTCTTGGGGCAATTGCCATTTGCTTAATGCCAGCAGTAGTAGGGTCAAGTTTAGAGCTACAGCCACGTACCTGCATTGCATTTGGAGCAACAATTGGAATAAGCTTTTGGTTTATGCTAGATATTTTAGAAAATGGATATCATAAAAAAGCATTGAAATGGATAATATTTGCAATAATTTGTATTGTGAGTATACTTAATATTGCCTTGTATTTTATAATAACACATCAACATATAAGGCTTAACCAACTAGATAGAGAAATTTTAAATAAAGTATCAGAAAAAATTGAACAATATGAGGAGAATAATGGCATTACAATCACTAAATTAGCAATTGTATATGATAGAAATACAAAAGAGTATGAAGATTGGGTAATTAAAACTCCGGCATACAATATTAGAGGAACAGCCTCATGGGCAGCAAGGTATGCTATTGAAAATTATACAAAAAAAGATTTGATTCATATTTATCCAGATAAAGATGTTGCTATTTCTTTTTTGAATAAAGATTGGGAGGAGTTTTCAGAGGAACAGATTTATATGGTAAATGACACCTTGTATTTTTGCGTGTATTAGTTTTTGATTCTATATTAAAGGAGAAAGTCACATGTTAGAAAAAATAAACACAAAAAAAGGATTTAATATAATTACAATAATAACCTTAGCCCTAATTACCATATTTATGTTTTACTGGATAGGACAAAAGGAAGGATTTCATGAAGATGAGATCTTTTCGTATGGTTCATCTAATTATAAATGGGATAATGTTTTTCAGGCAGCTGGAAAGTCTGATTTTATAAACAGAGCCATTGAAAAATATATAATAGCAGATTCATTTGGAGAAACCATAGAGAATATACAATACTATTTATCAAATCAAAGTGAATTTTCTACCTTGGCAGGTGAAATTCAAAAGAATGACAAACCAGTTTGGAAAACTAGTGAAGAAGCAATAGACTATGTAACAGTAGGAGAGGGAGATGTATTTAACTATTTTTCAGTTTATTACAATCAATCAAGAGATGTGCATCCACCACTATTTTACGCATTAGTTCACTTATTTTCTAGTATAGCATATGGATTTTTTTCGAAGTATATTATATTTGCAATTAATTTAATATTCTTCCTACTAACTTGTCATGTTATAAGAAAAATCTTTATCTTGTTTAATAAAAAATGGCTGGGCTTAATTGCAATTATATTTTATGGACTAAGCATGGGAGCTGCCTCTACAGTTGTCTTTTTAAGAATGTATATGATGCTAACTTTCTTCAGTCTGGCATATTTATATGTAAACTTAAAAATATTAAACAATAACATGGAAATAGCTAAAAGGGATAAATGGGAGTTATTTGGGATTGTTTTACTTGGCTTCTTAACACAATATTATTTCTGCATATTTGCATTATTAATATTTGTTTTAATGGTTATAAGATTTATACAAAAGAAACAGTATAAAATGCTTAGAAAATATATAATTATACATATTGTTACTGCAATTGTTGGAGTGATATTATTCCCAGCATCAATATATCACATATTTTTCTCATATAGAGGAGCTGGAGGAGCGGACAATAGAAGAACTATTATAGAGTCTCTACAATTTTACATAAAAGAATTAGGATATGCTTTTAGTATAAATAATGTTTTAATTTATGTATTATTTGGATTGGCCGTTTTAGGTGTATTGATAAGAACAATAATAAAAATCAAAAATATAAAAGAAAATAAAATACAAAAATTATATCAGTACATTTTACTCGTAGTACCAACAATAATATACTTTATCATTGTTGCTAAAATATCACCAAATGTAGAAGCAAAATATGCAGTTAGATACATAATGCCGATATTACCTGAAATTGCAATAATTACTATACTAGCTGTTTTTAGAATACTTAAAAATACAAAGCTGGCATATGGAATTACAACTGCTGTGGTTTTAGTAATTACATTAAATGGATTAATAACAAATGAACCAAAATATTTGTATAGAGGCTATAATAATTATTTAGAAATTGCTGAAGAATATAAAGATTTAGATTTTGTATATGCTGTGGATAATGCATTTACACAACTAACAAGTTTACCAGAATTTATGACCTACAACAAATCTTTAATTATAAATATGAATTATGATAAACTAGACTTTCTAAAAACTGATGAGGAATTACAGAGCCAAGAACAATTTATACTATGCATAAAGAAATGGTTAAATGTTGAAGATACCCTAAATAAAATACTACAGTATAGTGGATTCACAAAATATGAAGTCTTATTAGATCAGCAAGATGATACACAAAGTGTTATTTATCTAATTAGTAGATAAAAAATGATGTTGTAATTTATTCCCAGTTTTGGTATAATAAATTACAACATTTATTAAAGAAAGGAGTTGATTCTATTATGTCTGATGCACAAATACAAGCAATAAAAGATGTTTTTAAAATGACACCTCGTCTAAGTATGGATTGCTTAAATTCAATTAAAATTTTAATGGAAAAAGCAATTGATTCAGAGCTTTTAAGACTTGAACCGACTGTCATTTTAGAAAATATGGATATTGCTGAAAAGGTAATGTATTTAGATTATCTAATGGAAAACACTAATACTAAAGATAAAGAGGAAAATGAAGCAATACCTCTTGAAGAAGTTTTAAAAAGAGAGGGGTTGACCTTCAATGACTTACAAGATAAAAATTAGGCCAAAAGCATTAAAGTTTATAGAAAAACAAGATAAAATACAAAGATTACGAATTTACAAGGCAATTTACAACCTGCCTAGTGGAGATGTAAAAAAGCTAGCAGGTTGTAAAAATAATTTTAGACTTCGAGTCCGGAGACTACAGAATTATATTTGAATTAAATCAAGAATTATTAATCATCTTAATCACAAAAGCAGATAATAGAGGACAGATATATAAATAGATTTATTTTAAGCACTTTTATAAATATCTACACATACTTTATTATTTTTCATATACGCCTTTAATTTTAAATCAAAGTTATTATTATTCTCAAATTTTAAATCCAAATAATCATATGCTACAGTTGCATCTTTACCCATTTCTATATATCCAACAGGTTTGTCATGTTCATGTCTTTCAGTAATTTCCACACCATCTATTTTTTTAGCAGCATTATATATTGTTGTACTTACTTGGCAATTACCACCTCCAATTGCATTTACTAATTCTCCATCTACGAAAGCGTGAGCTTCTTTATATCCATCTTCTGCAGTAGGCTCACCAACTACTTCACAGAAAGAGAACTCTTCATTAGGTCCTACTATTGTATTATTAATTCGCGAACATGTTATTTTTATATTATTTATTCTATTTTCATGATCATCTACTATAGGAGTTGAAAAACTACTAATTTTAGTTTCGGTTTTTACGTTATCAGTAATTTCATGTGCAGTAGAGTTGTTTGTCGAGTTTGAAGTATTACCTGCTTCAGTGTTTTCAGCAAGTGTAGTGTTGCTGGAAATTCTACTTGGTGTATAATCGCTTTCAGGAGTATTATTATTTCTTCCAAAGAACATATATAATAATATGCCACCAACAATAAGTAGAGCAATTATTCCAATTATCCATTTTTTTGTCATATAAACCTCCTATAAAACTTGTAAAATCTGAATTTAATATAATAAAAATATAAAAATTAGGTTCTACAAAGTTTCAATTTACAATTTTTAATAGTATTATTTTCGACAAAAAATGAAAAAATATAAATGTAAAATTTACAAAATTGATATTTAAAAATTTTTATGATATTATAAATTATATTTGATGATAAATAAGGGGCTAATATAAAAATGATAATAGTATATTTTACATTCATCGCGATTTTACTTGCTATCATTTATTACGAATTAAGGGTAGCAACCTCTAAATTACCAAGAGAGGTATTTAAATCATATGATTTCCTGCAAAAGAAATTTGTGAAAAGAGATATATTTGTAATATCACCAAAAGAAGAAAAGAAAAATATAGTTATATTATATCTTCATGGAGGCTCATATGTAGGAGAACTGGAAAAATATCACTGGCATTTTTTTAAAGATTTAATATATGATACAGGAGCAACAATTATAGTTCCAGATTATCCATTAGCGCCAGAACATTCCTATTTAGAAGTATTTGAAATAATGGAACCTTTATACAAGGAGATAATACAAAGACTAGATGAAAACACACAATTTATATTAATGGGAGATTCAGCTGGAGCAGGTCTAGCACTAGCTTTATACCAAAGAAATGGAAAACTAAATCACAGATTACCAGATAAAACAATTTTAATTTCTCCTTGGTTAGATGTTAGAATGGATAACCCAGAAATTGATAAAATAAAAGATCCTGTACTGAAAAAGCCACTACTAAAATTATCTGGACAAAAATATGCGGGAAAAAATGGAAGGAAAAGTTATTTAGTAAATCCTGTTTTAGGACCTACAGATAAATTAAAAAACATATTTATTTTTTCTGGAACTTTAGATATGCTAAATCCTGATGCAAAAAAGTTTGCACTTAAAAATAAAGGGAAAATACAATTTATTGAATATGAAAATGCAATACATAATTTTGTTTTGATGAAACATAAAAAGCGTGTGCTCCATGCAAAAGATGGGTATAATAGGGTGGTGGAAATAATTAGGAAGAATGAGGAGGAAGAAAAAATTGGCGAAAGAAAATAATTGGCGAAGGTTGGATAATTCAGCGAAAATTTTTCCAATAGCATCTAGTAAAAAGTATAGTAGTGTGTTTAGGCTCTCTGCTGTACTTAAAGAAAAAATAGCTCCAAATATTCTCAAAAAAGCGGTTAATCTTGCTTTGAAAAATTTAAGTTCATTTAAGGTAAAACTTAAAAAAGGATTTTTTTGGTATTATT
Source organism: uncultured Clostridia bacterium (assembly GCA_944392505.1). Classification (GTDB taxonomy): domain Bacteria; phylum Bacillota; class Clostridia; order TANB77; family CAG-508; genus CALXVA01. Next base: position 13,173 of record CALXWU010000031.1, read on the forward strand.
TTGAAGATAACAATAAAGAAGTAATTATAGAGAAGGAAAAAGATTATCCGTGCAAATACATTGATCCTAATACAAATAATGATTATTTGTTTAAAGTAACATATTGGGAAAATAAAATAAATTTAGATATATTTCATTCATTAACAGATGGAAATAGTGGAATAATCTTTTTAAGAGAAATTGTATATACATATATTGAATTAGCTCACAAAGAAGACTTTAACCAAAAATTGAGAACTGAAAGAAAAATATCAAATAACACAGAAGATGATTATCTAAAAAATTATGATAAGAAATCTAAAAATTCCAAAGGTGGCAAAAAAGCTTATAGATTAAAAGGCAAAATTCTTCCATTAGCTGCAATAGGAGTAATACATGTTAACATAGATTTAGACGAATTAAAGAACAGATCAAAAGAAAAGAATGTCACAATCACACAGTACTTAACATCTGTTTTAATACATGCGATATATAACTCTAATTACAAAAAATATAATGGAAAAAAGCCAATTAAAATATGCATACCAGTCGATTTAAAAAAATATTTTAAATCAGAAACTATAAGCAATTTCTTTAGTTATATTAGTGTGCAAACTGAAGAAAACTTGAATTTAGACTCTTTTGAAGAAATATTAAAATTTGTTAAGAAGGAATTTGACAGGAAACTTACAAAAGAGGAAATTAGCAAAACAATGTCTACTAATGTAAAGCTCGGAAATAATATATTTATAAAATCTATTCCGTTATTTCTAAAATTAATTATTGTAAAATTAAGCTATATAGAAATACGAAAATACACTACTACAACCTTTTCAAATGTTGGAAGAATAGGTATAATAGGAGAATATCAAAAATATATTGATAAATTTATGATGCTTATTGCTCCAGAATCTGTGGAGAAAATAAAGTGTTCTGCATGTTCTTTTGAAAACAAGCTAAATTTTACTTTTACATCTACTTTAGAAGGCACAGAAGTAGAAGAAGAATTTTGTAAAAAATTAAAAGAAGAAGAAATTAATATATCGGTGGAAGGGAATGGAGTACATGACTTTATATCCTAAAGTGAGAAATGTAAAAAAAGGGAATATTGCGATAAAAGTAATGTTAATAATTTCAGCTATAGTTGCAATAACATGCTTTATCGTAAATCTATGCACATCTACAAGGTTTTGGTGGTGCTTAATTGTCTTAGCGGGAATTGTATATATTTGGGTTGCAGTAATATATTCAGTACATAGGAATATTAATATTGCATCAAGTGTATTAGTACACTCTATTGCAATATCCTTACTGACTTTGTGTATAGACTTTATTATTGGGTATTCTGGCTGGGCAATTAATTTGTCAATTCCAATAATAATAGCTGTGGCAAATATCACAATTTTGGTATTAACAATAGTTAGTATACATAGGTATTATAAATATGCTATATATCAATTAATAATCTTCTTATTAAGCTTAATCCCATTAATAATTGATTTGTTTTCAAATAATATAATAACAATGCCAATATTTACAATAATCGCTAGCTCAATAGCAGTTTTTACATTTGTATTTTCTCTAATTCTATGTGGAAAAAGTATAATTGAGGAACTAGATAGAAGATTGCATATGTAAGAAGGGTTGAAAATAGATGCTAGTTAGAGGTATTGACAACTTCGTTTAAAAAAAGTATAATTATATTTGTAGAAAAGTTGAAAGGAAAATAAATATGGTAGCTAAGATTTGGAAAAAGTTATTATTTGTAATTTTAATTGTAGCTTGTTTATTCAACATAGTAAATAAGCTTGTTCATAAAGCTTCTTTAGAACAAGAATTACAGAGTTCAGCGGAATATATTCAACAGCAACAATTAGAAGATGGAACAAATTAAGAATATAATACTTGAAAAAAAGTTAATTGTGTGTTATCATATTAAATAGTGTTTTTTAAAATCATAAGGGAGAGGTGAATACAAAATGAAAGCAGGAATACATCCAAATTATACAGAAGCAACTATAACATGTGCGTGTGGTAATGTTATGAAAACAAATTCAACAAAAGCAGATATAAAAGTTGATGTTTGTTCAAAATGTCATCCATATTGGACAGGTAATTTAAAAAGAGAAACAACAGGTGGTAGAGCAGATAAATTCAAAAAGAAATATGGAATTCAATAAAATATGTAAAATTAGGGTAGCAGAAATGCTATTCTTTTTTTGTGCAACAAAGGGACACACAATTTGTTTCAAATTTGAAACAAGGGGACAGACATTAAAAGGTTTTTAGCTTTTTATTGCATAAAAAAGCAAGAATTGGAAAAGAATAAAATCAGAAAGGATTATAGATAAAATAATCAAATTAGATTTTATAAAGGAAGGAAATAAATTTGAAGAAAAGAATTTATGAAGAACTTAATAAAAAATTAGATGATTTGAACTATGCTATGACCAAAAGTAAATTTCTAGATTTAGTAGAATTGCTAGGAAATAGGAAAGAACTATTTTTTAGGAATATCTGGTCTGGGATAGTTAAAGGCATTGGAATAGGAATTGGTGTTACAATTATAACAGCAATTATTGTAATAGTGCTACAAAAAATAGTAACATGGAACATACCAATTATAGGGGAATATATTGCAGATATTGTTGATATAGTTGAAAATAGTAGATAGAAAAATAAAATTAATAAATTTTCATTTTTCTATTTATT
>CALXWU010000032.1 GCA_944392505.1 uncultured Clostridia bacterium
TTCACTTCTAATTATGAGATCAATTATTTCATTATCAGGTAATGCCCTATCCAATGGAACTACTACCATGTCAGAAGTAGTAATTGCCAAATAGCTTGTACACCATTCATATCTATTTGGTGATATTATTGCAACTTTTTTCTTAGATAAACCCAAGTTAATCAAGGCAGTTCCTAGTGCTTTTATATCGCTTGCAAATTGGTTATATGTAATCTTTATATGTTCTTTTGCAGACGGATCTTTCTTGTATTCAAATGCAACTTTATCAGAATATAAGTTTAAATATCTGGTTACCAATTCCCTAAAATCGTTAATCTTATCAGCATTATATAGTTTTCTCTTATATTTACTCATTATTAATCTTGTTTCCTCCTCATATACAAATTTACTATATTTTATAATAACCTAATAAAATATTCAAGGAAAATTTTGGAAAAAATAAAAATTTATTAAAATACTTGCAATTGCTTAAAATCTAGTGTATAATATTATAGGCATAAGGAGAGAAGAAGAGTGGAAACAAATTCCACTCTTCTATACGTAAGATGGAAAAAAGGAATGTGATAAAATGGCAAGCATAGAGGAAAGAGTTGAAGCTCTAATAAAAAATAAAATACAAGATTTAGGCTATAATCTATATGATGTGCAATATGTAAAAGAAGGGCAAAACTATTTTTTACGTGTATTTATAGAAAAGCCAAATGGAAGTATTGATTTAAAGGATTGTGAAAAAGTAAATGATGGAATAAATGATTTGCTGGACACAGCGGATTATATAAAAGATCAATATTTCTTAGAAGTATCATCTACAGGAGTAGAGAAGATTTTAAGAAAAGACCAGCACTTAGAAGACAACATAGGAAATAAAGTACAAATAAGTTTATTTAAGCCAATTGACGTAGCAAATAAAAAGCAAAAAGAAATAGTTGGAACGCTTAAAGAATTTGATAATGACAAAATAGTTGTAGAAGCTGAAGAAAAAGAAATTGAAGTAGAAAGAAAGAATATCTCACAAATAAAAATATTTTTTGACTGGGATAATTTAGAATAAGAAAGGAATGATTGGAAAAATGAAAAAAGTATCTAAAACAAACAATCCAGCAATAGATAGTAGTGAATTAATAATAGCAATGGATGAACTAGAAAAAGAAAAAGGTATAAAGAAAGAATTGTTACTAGAAGCCATAGAACAAGCACTAGTTACAGCATATAAAAGAAATTTTGATTCTGCTGAGAATGTGAAAATAACAATGGATAAAGCAACAGGAGAAATTCATGTTTATGCAGAAAAAGATGTAGTTGAAAAACCAGAAGATGTTGAAAACAGTAGATTACAAATATGTTTAGAGGATGCAAGAAAAATAAATAAAAAATTAGAAGTTGGAGATAAAGCAGAAATAGAGCAAGTACCTAAAAACTTTGGTAGAATTGCAGCACAAACTGCAAAACAAGTAATTGTTCAAAAAATAAGAGAAGAATCAAGAAATTTCTTATTTGATGAATTCAATGAAAGAAAAGGAGAAATAGTTTCTGGAATAGTTCAGAAAGCAGATGGTGGAATTGTTGTTCTAGACTTAGGAAAGCTTGAAGGAATTATGCCAGTTAAGGAGCAAATACCAACAGAAAAATATAGAGTAAATGATAAAATTAGAGCATATATTTTAGATGTTGAAAGAGGAATTAAGGGTGCGCCACAAGTAATAGTATCAAGAGCACATAATGATTTTGTTAGAAAGTTGTTTGAATTAGAGATACCAGAAATATATGAGGGATTAATAGAAATAAAAGGTGTATCAAGAGATCCAGGAAATAGATGCAAAGTTGCAGTATATTCACAAAATGAAAATATAGATCCAGTTGGTTCATGTGTAGGACAAAAGGGAATTCGTATACAAAATATCATAAATGAATTACATGGAGAGAAAATAGATGTTATTGAATGGTCTGAAGATCCAGCAATATATATTTCAGCAGCATTACTTCCAGCAGAAGTAATGGCAGTTGATGTAAAACCTGAAGAAAAGTTTGCTCAAGTAATTGTAAGAGATGACCAATTATCATTAGCAATAGGAAAATCTGGACAAAATGCGAGACTTGCAGCAAGACTTACTAATTGGAAGATAGATATAAAGAGTGAATCTCAATTTAGAGAAATGCTTGCAAACTTAAATGAAAATGCAGAAATAGAAGGATCTGAAGAACAAGAAGAAAATTCAAATGAAGAATAATATAGGTCAAGCTGAATAAAATAGGAAAGAGGGATTTTATTTGAAGAGTATACCACAAAGAACATGTATAGGTTGTAATTCTCGGGAAAAATAAAAAGGACTTAATTAGAATAGTAAAAAGCAAAGCTGGAGAAATCAGTATTGATAGAACAGGTAAAGCAAATGGAAGAGGAGCATACCTTTGCGACAATGTAGAATGTTTAGAAAAAGCAATAAAATCTAAAAGACTTGAAAAAACATTTGAAACCAAAATATCAGAAGAAATTTATGAAAATTTAAGAGGTGTAATTATTGATAAACAATAGAGTATGTGGTTTGTTAGGATTAGCGAGAAGGGCTGGAAAAATAAGTTTTGGAACAGAAGCCTGTATGCAAGATATACAAAAAAATAAAATAAAAGCCTTAATTATAGCTACAGATGCAGCAGAAAGGACAAAAATGAGTTTTAACAAAATATGTAACAGTAAAAAAATACCGATATTTGAGATTTTAAATATAGATGAAATTAGTAATTCTATAGGTCAATCAAATAAGGCAGTAATTGGTATCAGAGATGTAAATTTCTCAAATGAAATTATAAAAATAATTAATGGGGGTGAAGCTATTGGGTAAAATAAAAATACATGAAATAGCAAAAGAAGTAGGTTTAAATAGTAAGGAAGTAATAAAAATAGCAAATGATTTAGGAATAGGAGTAACAAGTCATTTGAGTTCTGTTGATGATGAACAAGCAGCAAAGATTAAAGAAAATATAAAGGCAAATGAAAACAAAAATAAAAAAGAAGATGAAAGCAAGGCTTCTAAAAAAGAAACTACTGCTTCAAACACAAAAAAGAATGAAACCCCTGTTATCATTAGAAGAGAGGTTATAATTTCTGAGGAAGAGAAAAAAGAAAAGACAGAAAAGAAACAAGAAGAACATAACAAAAAAGATGTTGGATTTGTGGAAAGAACAAATAAAAATGATTACAATATTGTTTATAGAAATAAACAAACTAAACCTCTTACTGTTAGTGAACTTTTTGGATTAAAACCTAAAGCAGAGCCTAAAAAGGAAGTTGTAGAAGAGAAAAAAGAAATAGTAGAGACAAAAAAAGAAGAAATAAAACAACCAGACGCTAAACCAGAAACTACTACTCAGAATATTGCACAAGATGGAAATAAGGAGGCTGTAAAAGAAAATAATCATACTCAATATAATAATAGAAATTTTGATAATAAAAACAATAATTTTAGAAATAATAATGATAGACAAAATAATAGAAATCAGAATTTCAAAAATAACAACTTTAAAAATAATGACAGAAATAATGATAGAAATCAGGGCAATAGAAATAATTTCGATAGAAATAATAGAAATGGACAAAACGGAAACAATTTCAGAAGCAATAACCAAAATGGAAGATTTAATAATAGAAGACCATTAGATGAAAAAGGAATAGACAAAAATATAAAAAACATAATGACTACTGAAATTGTAGAAAAAGAAAATCAAAGAGATTATAGTAGCAAGGTTATAGATAAACAAAAAGCAAATAGCAGATATGAGGATAGTAAAACAAATAAAAAAGCAAATAAATCAAGAAGGAATAACCAATTTGATGAATTTGATAGTGGTAAATTAAAAGATTTAAAACAAGTAGATAGATTATCAAATATGTTCACAGATCAAGAAGGTGGAATGCTTGAATATTATGATTTAACTACTGCAAGAGGAAAGAAAAATAAGAAGAAATTACAGAAAGACAGTGAAGAAAGAAATAAACAAAAAATATTTGAGCTTAAAGAAATCACTATTGGAGAAACCATTACTGTAAAAGATTTAGCCGCTGAAATGAAAAAGACTACAGCAGAAGTAATAAAAAAATTATTTGATTTAGGAATTATGGCAACAATAAATAATTCAATTGATTTTGATACAGCATACTTAGTAGCAAGTGAATTTGGTATTACAGCTAACAAGAAAGAAGTTGTTAAAGAAGAAGATATTTTATTTGACGATACAGAAGATTCACCAGATGAGCTAGAACCAAGACCACCAGTAGTTGTTGTTATGGGACACGTTGACCATGGTAAGACTTCATTACTAGATGCAATTAGAAGTACAAATGTAATTGAAGGAGAAGCAGGAGGAATTACACAACATATAGGTGCATACAAAGTTACTGTAAATGGTAGAGAAATTACCTTCTTAGACACACCAGGACATGAAGCTTTTACAAGCATGAGAGCAAGAGGTGCACAAATTACAGATATAGCTATTTTAGTAGTCGCTGCAGATGATGGAGTAATGCCTCAAACCATTGAAGCTATTAATCATGCTAAAGCAGCAGAAATACCAATTATAGTTGCTGTAAATAAAATAGATTTACCAGGTGCAAATGTTGATAAAATAAAACAAGAATTAATGGAATATGAATTAGTTCCAGAAGAGTGGGGAGGAGATACAATCTATGTGCCAATCTCTGCTAAAAAACATATAAACATTGAAAATCTACTTGAAATGGTTTTATTAGTTGCTGATGTAAAAGAACTCAAAGCAAACCCAAGGAAGCAAGCAAAAGGTACAGTAATAGAAGCAAGACTAGATAAAGCAAAAGGTCCAATTGCATCAATATTAGTACAAAGAGGAACCTTAGATGTTGGAGATACTATTGTCGTTGGTACATCTATAGGTAGAATTAGAGCAATGAAAAATGACAAGGGACAAAAAATCAAAAAAGCAGGGCCTTCTACACCAGTAGAGATAATGGGACTTACAAATGTGCCGGAAGCTGGGGATACTTTCTACGAAGTAAAAGATGAAAAAATGGCAAAACATTTGATAGAAAGAAGAAAACGTCAAGAAAGAGAACAAGCAATTGCTGAACAAAGTAAAGTAACCTTAAGTAATCTATTTGAAAAAATGGAAAGTGAAAATCTAAAACAATTAGATATTATTGTTAAAGCAGATGTTCAAGGTACAGCTCAAGCATTAAAACAATCCTTAGAGAAATTATCAAATAACGAAGTACAAGTAAAAGTTATACATTCTGCAGCTGGTGCTGTTACTGAATCTGATGTACAGCTTGCAAAAGCTGCAAAAGCAATAATAATAGCATTTAATGTTAGACCTGTTATGGAAGCAAAAGATATGGCAGAAAAAGATGGTGTTGAAATAAAACAATATTCTGTAATATATAATGCTATAGAAGATGTAGAAGCTGCAATGAAGGGAATGCTTGCACCTGTTTATGAAGAAAAAGTAATAGGAAATGTTGAAGTAAGACAAACCTTTAAAGTATCAAGTGTTGGTACAATTGCAGGAGCCTATGTATTAGACGGTAGAGTAGAAAGAAATGCAGGAGTAAGAGTAATACGTGAAAACGTAGTTATACATGAAGGAAAACTTGCTTCATTAAAACGTTTCAAAGATGATGTAAAAGAAGTAACAAAAGGTTTCGAATGTGGAATTCAAATTGAAAAATACAATGACATTAAAGAAGGAGACATCATTGAAGTATATGTTATGGAGGAAGTTAAGAGATAAATGGACAAAAGGAGGAAAAGCTAGTGCCGAAAAACGAAGCTAGATTAAATAGAATAAATGAAGAGCTAAAGAAGGAGCTTAGCCAAGTGCTTAATTATGAACTTAAAAATCCTAATGTGACAGGTATGCTAAGCGTAACTAGAGTAAAGATAACTCCAGATTTTAAGTATGCTAAAGTTTATGTAAGTATACTAAATTCAAAAAATATTAATAAAACAATGGAGGGGCTTAAAGAATCGTCTGGATTTATTAGATCAAGACTTGCAAAAACTGTTAATTTAAGAATTACACCAGAGTTGGTTTTTGAGATAGACGATTCACTTGAGTATGGTGCAAAAATTGATTCTATATTAAAAGAATTGAATATCACACAAAAAGATGAAAATTCAAATGACAGTGAAAAATAATACTTATAAAGTATAATAAAGAAAGAGGAAAGCTGATGAACACTTTAGATAATATATTAGAAGAGATAAATAAAGCTGAGTCAATAGTAATACTTACACATGAAAATCCTGATGGTGACGCTATTGGCTCAGGGCTTGCTCTATATAATGCCTTAAAACAAATAGGAAAAAATCCAGATATAATTATACCAGAATATCCAAGGACATTTGAATTTTTACCTGGTTCAAATGAGATAAAAAAAGAGTCAAATGTAGAGAAATATGATTTAGCCATTTCAGTTGATTGTGCTACAATTAAAATGTTAAATGGATTTGCTAACTATTTTGAAAATGCAAAAGTTAAAGTTTCTATAGATCATCACAGTACTAATACAATGTTTGGAGATTTAAACTATGTTAGCCCAGATGCACCTGCATGTGCACAAATACTTTTGGTAGTATTTGAATATTTTAAAATAGAAGTTACAAAAGATATTGGTACATGCATATTAGCAGGAATTATAACTGATACAGGTGGTTTTAAATATTCTGGAGTTACTTCTGAAACCTTTGAATTTGTTGCTTGGCTTTTAGAGAAAGGAATTAATGTTTCTAAAATATATAGAAAAGTATTGCAAACAAAAACAAGAGCAAATTTTGAATTAAATAGAATTGCAATAAATAGATTAGAGTTTTTTGAAGATGGCAAAGTAGCATTTACATATATAACTAAAGAAGATGAGGAAAGCGTTAATGCTGAAAGTGGAGACCATGAAGGCATTGTAGAAACTGGTAGAGATATTGAAGGAGTAGAAGTTTCAATTTTTGTTCGTGAGACTGATAAAGGTTGTAAAGTCTCTATGAGATCTAACGAATATGTTAATGTATCAGATGTATGTCTTTTGCTTGGAGGCGGTGGGCATATACGTGCCGCTGGAGCTACTATGCAATGCACAATAGAACAAGCAAAAGAAAAAATTTTGAGGCAAATAAAGAGTGTAATATAGAATGGATGGAATAATTTTAATTAATAAAGGAAAAGGTTGTACTTCGCATGACGTGGTAAATAAAGTAAAACATATTTTCAACGAAAAGGTTGGGCATACGGGGACTTTAGATCCTGATGCAACAGGCCTATTACCAATTTTAATAGGTAAAGGGACAAAGCTTTCATATTATTTAATAAACCATGACAAAGAGTATGAAGTAACTTTAAAGTTGGGAGAAAGAACGGATACAGCTGATTCTGAGGGAAAAGTGATAGAAAAGCAAGAGGTAAATGTAGAAAGACTGTCAGAGGAGGAAATTTCAAAAGTTTTAGACTCGTTTTTAGGAAAACAAGAACAAATACCTCCAATGTATTCTGCAATAAAGCTTAATGGCAAAAAATTATATGAATATGCCAGAAAGAATATAGAAGTGGATGTAAAACCTAGAGAAATTGAAATCTATGATATAAAGTTAAATAAAGTAGACGAAGAAGAAAAACTAATATGTTTTACAGTTCATTGCTCTAAAGGAACATACATAAGGAGTTTATGTGAAGATATAGCCCAAAGCTTAGGTACAATCGGTTACATGAAAGAGCTTAACAGAACTAAAGTAGGAATTTTTGATGTAAAAGATAGTACTAGCATAGAAGAGCTAGAAGACAATAAAAATGATGAAATTTATATAAAAGAACGCATCATTTCAATAGAAGAGTTATTTGTTAGATTATATGGAAATGATAATATAGTAAAATTAAATGATAAAAAACTAGAATTATTCTTAAACGGAGTAAAACTTACATATGAATTAGCTGAAGGATTATATAGAATATATGACAGCGAGAATAATTTTATTGGAATAGGAAGTATACAAAATAATTTATTAAAAAGAGAAATTTGCTTGGAGTAATATATTAATTTTAAAGCAACATGAACATTGTGTGAAAATTTAAAAATATACTTGAAAAATACAAAACTATATGATAAGATATAGTTACATTAAAGATAATAATTAAATAAACAATTCCCTGCGTAGTGCGTGTAGACTGGAATTTTAGAACCAACAAATAGATTAAAGGGAGTCCGCCTTTGGATGTGGCGTGTATGCTTACATTTATGTAAGAAACCCAGGAGCATTCAACAAGACACCCACCTGTGAAAGCAGGCTCTTAAAATTTCATTCATCTTGCGGCTAATGTGGGGGTTTTTGTTGTATATAAAATTAAAGGAGTAATGTTTTGAATATACAAGAATTAAGAAAAACAGTACATGATAAGTTAATCAAATGTGGTATTGAAGATGCAAGTTTTAAAACAGATTTGTTAATATGTCATATTTTAAATATGAGTAAAACAGAACTTTTATTAAAATACAACCAGATTGTAGATCAAGATACAGAAGAGAGTATTAATAAAAGTATGTTAGATATTATAAATGGCAAGCCTATTCAGTATATAATAAATAAACAGGAATTTATGGGGTTAGAATTTTATGTCGATGAAAATGTTCTAATTCCTCAGCCTGATACGGAAACTTTGGTAGAAGAAGCAATTAAAAGAATATATGAAATGCACAAAAATAACAAGGGAAAAATTAAAATTTTGGATTTGTGCACAGGAAGTGGAGCGATTGCAATTTCTATAGATACATATATTAAAAAACAAATAGAGCAAGGGAAAATGAAAGATTTAAAAGTAGAATTTGTTGCAACAGATATAAGTGAAAAAGCAATTGAAGTTGCAAAAAGAAATGCTAAGCTTCATAATGCAAATATAAAGTTTATAGTTTCAGATATGTTTGATAATATTTATGAAACAGATTTTGACCTTATTGTTTCAAATCCACCATATATAGAAACAAAAACAATTCCTACTTTATCAAAAGAGGTGCAAAATGAGCCCCATATAGCACTAGATGGAGGAGAAGACGGATTGGAATTATATAGAATAATTGCAAGACAAGGTTTTAAATACATGAAGAAGGAAGGCAGTATTATAGTGGAAATAGGGTATAATCAAAAAGAATCAATTATTCAATTATTTAGAAAATATAGAGAGTATGTGAATATAAAATGCTTAAAAGATTTAGGAGGCAATGACAGATTAGTAGAGATCACAGTTGCTGAATCAGAAAAAATATAGAGAAGATATGGTAAAATAATATAAGAAAATATAGTATAGAGAGAGAAGTGATATAAAATGTCTTTTTCATCAGAAGTTAAAGAAGAATTAAGCAAAATAGGAAACTTAGCAAATAAGTCAAGTGTAAAAGCAGAATTATATGGCTACTATTGTTCAGCAAATGTATCAGAAGAAAGAGGACTAATGAGGTTTTCCACTGAAAGTGAGTATAACATAAATAGATTTAGTAAATTATTAAATAATGTAAATATTTCTAAATATGATATTGAAATGCAGGGAAATAAATTTAGTATTAGTATATCAAGAGAAGAAAGTAAAATTTTAAAAGAAAATTTTGAGAAATTTGATGTTGGCTCAAAAGAGGAAGAAGAAAAAGGTTATGTAAGAGGAGCTTTTTTAGGAGGCGGATCAATTAATAATCCAAAAAACAAATATCATATTGAAGTTAAATTAAAAAATATGGATATGGCTGAAAAAATCATAGATATACTTGATAAATCCAATATAAACTTTAAGATTTTACAAATTAAAAATAATTGTTCAATATATTCAAAAGAAGGGGAAGAGATTTCTAAATTTCTAGCTTTTATAGAAGCAAGTAGATCTGTATTAAAGTTTGAAGAAATACGAGTATATAGAGATATGAGGAATAATATCAACAGACTAGTGAATTGTGAGACAGCAAACTTGACTAAAACTGTAGCTGCGGCAGTAAAGCAAATAGAAGCAATAAATAAATTAAAAAAGAGTGGAAAATTTAATGAACTTCCTGAGAATTTAAAAGAAATAGCTAATTTAAGGATAGCAAATCCTGAGGCATCCCTAGTAGAGTTAGGACAGATGTTAAAAGAGCCAATAGGCAAATCAGGAGTGAACTATAGGCTAAACACAATAATTAAAATGTCACTTTAGGGACAGGTGCTTTTGTGACAAAAGTGGTAATTGGGGACAGACAAAAAAGTGACAAAGTGTCACAAAAATACCTGCCACCAGATGACCAAAGAAGGGAGAAAAAGTGGGAACTAAAAATATAGGCTTATACATACATATTCCATTTTGTAAAAAGAAATGTGAGTATTGTGATTTTAAATCATATGCAGGTAAAGAGGACTTAATAGACAATTACATAAAATGGCTTAAATATGAGTTGAAAGAAGTGGGAGAAGGTAATAGGGCAGATTATGAAAATAGACTAGATGATTTAGCAATAGTAAAAACAATATATATAGGTGGAGGGACTCCATCAGTTATTGGAGCAAAATACATAGAAGAGATACTGGAAGTAGCTAAAGAAAATTATACTCTTCCAGAGGATGTCGAAATTACAATTGAGGTTAATCCTGGAACAGTGAATAAAGAAAAGCTAGAAACATATAAAAGAAGCGGTATAAATAGACTAAGTATTGGTTTACAATCTACGCAGGATAGTCTATTGACAAATATAGGGAGAATTCATACATATAGTGATTTCTTAAATACATATAATTTGGCTAGAAATATTGGGTTTAATAATATAAATGTGGATTTAATGCTTGGGCTTCCAATGCAAAAAATAGAAGATTTAGCAGAAAGTATTGATGAAATTATAAAAATTAATCCTGAACATATTTCTGTGTATTCACTTATTATTGAAGCAGGTACGCCGTTTTATAATAAATTAGAAAAAGGTGAATTAAGTTTGCCAGATGATGAGACTGAAAGAAAAATGTATTGGCTAGTGAAAGAAAGATTAGAAAAGGCTGGATATGAACATTACGAAATATCTAATTTTGCCAAAAAGGGTTTTGAATCAAAACATAATCTAGCATGTTGGAATCAAGAAGAGTATATTGGTTTTGGTGTCGCAGCACATTCGTATACGAATAATGTTAGATATTCAAATATAGATGATATTGAAAAATATATTGAAAATTACGAAACAGATAATGAAACAGACAACTTTGTTTTTCAGGAGAAACTAGATAAAAATAGCAAAATGAAAGAGTTTATGATGCTTGGATTAAGGAAAATAAAAGGTGTAAAGATTAGTGATTTTAAAAATAAATTTGGAGATAATCCTATATTTTTGTATAGAAAAGAACTTGAAAAATTAGTTAATGAGGACTTACTTGTGATTGATGGAGATGACATTAGATTAACAAACAAGGGTTTAGATTTGGCTAACTTAGTATGGGAGGAATTTGTATAGTTCCTCCCATTTCAGTTATTCAAAAATCTCATAATATATATCTAAACTACTAATAAGAGTATTACTATCTTCTTCAGAAAGATAACCATATTCTACCATATCAGCAATTACTTTTTCCTGTCTGTCTCTTGTTAAATCTGGATTAACAGTTGGAGCATAAACACTTGGAGCATTTGGAATTCCAGCCATCATGGTACAGTCTGCAAGTGTCATTTCAGTAGTGCTTTTACCTAAGTAACCTTGGCAAGCTGCTTCAATTCCATAATAGCCATCCCCAAAATATATTGTATTTACATATAATTCTACAATTTCATCTTTAGTGTACTTATCTTCTAAGTCAAATGCAGTTATAATTTCTGCAATTTTTCTAGTTACAGGATTTTCCTCTGTAATATAAAATATATTTTTGGCAACTTGCTGAGTTATTGTACTTCCACCCTCACGTAAAGAAAAAGAAGTAACATTTACATATATTGCTCTACATATTGCGATAAAATCTATAGCACCATGTTCTCTAAATCTATGGTCTTCAACTGCAATTACAGCATTTATATAATTTTGAGGTAGATCTTCATATTTTATATAATCTGGATCTGATCTAATTTCATCTATTACATCTTCTAAGGTTTCTCCATCTAATGCTTCTTTATACATGTTATTTCCAGCTACATATAAAGCTATACTTGATACAAGAAGGATAGCTAGAATTATTAATAATACATTTCTTACTATTTTCAATTATTTCACCTCTTGATACCTATTATATCATAAGTATATAAAAAATCTATTAATAATTTATTAATTATTAATAGACAGGGAAAATTATTCTACTAGCATTGGACCGATATTTGTTACAGTTCCTGCACCTAATGTAAGTACTATGTCTGAAGGCTTAGCATGTTCTTT
>CALXWU010000033.1 GCA_944392505.1 uncultured Clostridia bacterium
CCAATTGTACCAATGTTAACGTGTGGTTTTGTTCTTTCAAATTTAGCTTTAGCCATTTTAAATCCTCCTTTAAATTTGGAAATTCTAATTTCCTTATATTATTTTTTAAAATTAAAATCTAATTTTACACTTGCATTTTACATCATTTTTACCAAAAAAGCAAGTATTTATTAGTTTTTTATGTTTTTTATTTTTAAAATTAATCTTTCTTAGCGCGACTTGCTACAATCGTATCCAATATAGATTTTGGAACTTCTTCATAATGAGATGGTTCCATAGAATATGTTCCTCTACCCTGTGTCTTAGAACGAAGGTCTGTTGCATATCCAAACATTTCTGATAATGGAATAAATGCTCTTATAACTTGATTTCCACCTTCTGGTTCCATTCCTTCTAGTCTACCACGTCTTGAGTTTACATCACCTATAACATCTCCCATGTATTCTTCTGGAACTGTTATTTCAACCCTCATTATAGGTTCAAGTAAAACTGATTTTGCTTGCTTACATCCTTCTTTGAATGCCATTGAACCAGCTATTTTGAAGGCCATTTCTGATGAGTCAACTTCATGGTATGAACCATCTACTAAAGTAGCTTTAAAGTCTATAACAGGGTATCCTGCAAGAACACCAGTTTCAGCTGCTTCTCTAATTCCTTCTTCAATTGGTTTGATATATTCTTTTGGAACAACACCACCAACGATTTTGCTCTCAAATTCTATACCTTTACCTGGCTCTAATGGTTCCATCTCTAACCAAACATGACCATATTGTCCACGTCCACCAGATTGACGAATGAATTTTCCTTCAACCTTAACTTTATTTCTAATTGTTTCTTTATATGAAACTTGTGGTTTACCAACTGTACACTCAACTTTAAATTCTCTTTTTAATCTATCAACAATAATGTCTAAGTGTAACTCACCCATACCAGCTATAACAGTTTGACCTGTTTCTTGGTTTGTATATGTTTTAAATGTTGGATCTTCTTCAGCAAGTTTTGCTAAAGCAACACCCATTTTTTCGCTATTAGCTTTATCTTTAGGCTCAATAGCAATATCAATAACTGGTTCTGGAAATTCCATTGATTCCAATATAACTGGGTGGTTTGGATCACAAAGTGTATCACCTGTTGATACTTCTTTCAATCCAACTGCTGCAGCTATATCTCCTGCATAAACTTTATCAATATCTTGTCTATGGTTTGAATGCATTAATAGAATTCTTCCCATTCTATCTTTTTTGCCTTTATTTGCATTTAAAATTGTTGAACCAGCTTCTAGTGTTCCTGAATAAACTCTGAAGAAACAAAGTTTTCCAACAAATGGATCAGTTGCAATTTTGAAGGCTAATGCTGCAAATGGTTCATCATCAGATGTTTTTCTTTCTGTCTCTTCTCCGTCTAAAGTTACACCTTTAATATGTGGTATATCTAGTGGAGATGGCATAAAGTCAACAACTGCATTTAGCAATTCTTGAACACCTTTATTTTTGTATGATGATCCACATACAACTGGAACTATTTTGTTATTAATTGTTCCTATTCTTAAGCCTTTTTTAATTTCTTCTTCTGATAAAGTTCCTTCTTCTAAGTACTTCATCATTAATTCATCATCTTGCTCTGCAGCTGCTTCTACCATTTTGTCTCTTAATTCTTCTGCTTGAGCTTTTAAATCTTCAGGAATATCTCCCTCTTCTATAACTTTTCCAAGATCATCTTTATGAACAAAAGCTCTCATTTTTACTAGGTCTATAATTCCTTGGAAGTTATCCTCTGCTCCTATTGGTAATTGAATTGGAACAGCATTTGCATTTAATCTTTCTTTTAATTGACGAACGCAAAGCATAAAATCTGCACCAGTAATATCCATTTTATTAACATATACCATTCTTGGAACTTGGTACTTATCTGCTTGTCTCCATACTGTTTCTGTTTGTGGTTGAACTCCACCTTTAGCTGCTAGAATTGTAACAGCACCATCAAGAACTTTTAAAGATCTCTGAACCTCAACTGTAAAATCCACGTGTCCTGGAGTATCAATGATATTAATTCTATTACCTAACCATTGACAAGTTGTAGCAGCAGAAGTAATTGTAATACCTCTCTCTTGCTCTTGAACCATCCAGTCCATAGTAGCTTCACCTTCGTGAACTTCACCGATTTTATGAGTTTTACCTGTATAGAAAAGTATTCTCTCTGTTGTTGTAGTTTTTCCAGCATCTATATGAGCTACAATTCCTATATTTCTTGTTTTCTCTAAAGGAAACTCTCTTCCAGCCATTTTTATCCTCCTTTTTTTCTATCGTCAGGGGACACACCTCTTATTACGGTCACTTCTCATTAGGTTCGAGGTATGTCCCCTCCCCTTATGAGTGAGTCGATTACCTTTTTTAAAAGTACATCTCCCTTTTTTATTTTAGAACTTATAGTGTGCAAACGCCTTATTAGCCTCTGCCATTCTATGCATATCTTCTTTCTTCTTGAATGCTCCACCATTTCCTGCTACAGCATCCATGATTTCAGCTGCTAACTTTTGAGCCATAGTTTTTTCATGTCTATTTCTTGCATAGATTACTAACCATCTTAAACCTAAAGTTTGTCTTCTTTCTGGTCTAATTTCGATTGGAACTTGATATGTAGCTCCACCAATTCTTCTAGCTTTTACTTCAAGAACTGGCATTACATTTTCAAGTGCTGCTTCAAATACTTCTAATGGATCTTTTTGTTCTTTCTCCTTTATTATATCAAAAGCATCATAAACTATACCTTGAGCAACTGTCTTTTTACCATCTAACATAACATTGTTAATTAATTTTGTAACAACTTTGCTATTATATATTGGATCTGGTAAAACATCTCTTTTTGCTATAATTCCTCTTCTTGGCACTATTCTTCACTCCTTTACTTGATATTTGGCATCTAAAAAGATACCTAAAGTTACTCTGAAAAGATACTCTTTTCCGCATAGTGCGTATATTCTATTATAAATTTAAGTACCTTAAATTAGTAATTTCATATATGCACCATCAGCCTAAAACTTTATTTTTTAGGTTTCTTAGCTCCATACTTAGATCTACCTTGCATTCTATCTTTAACTCCAGCAGTATCTAATGTACCTCTAATAATGTGGTATCTAACACCTGGAAGGTCTTTTACTCTTCCTCCTCTTATTAGAACAACACTGTGCTCTTGTAAGTTATGTCCTATACCCGGAATATATGAAGTTACTTCATATCCATTTGAAAGTCTAACTCTGGCAACTTTTCTTAAGGCTGAGTTTGGCTTTTTAGGTGTTACTGTTTTTACAACTGTACAAACACCTCTTTTTTGTGGAGACCTCTTATTTGTCACTCTCTTATTTTTTGAGTTATATCCATGTTGTAAGGCTGGTGCTGTAGATTTAGTTGTAGAACTTTTTCTTCCTTTTCTTACTAGTTGGTTAATTGTTGGCACTTAAATTCACCTCTTTCCATAATAAAAATAACCGCTAGTATAGCTATTTTATACTAACGGTAATATTTTATCACTTTTTTACGGTTAAGTCAATACAGAAGCTGTTATTTTTGGCTAATTTACTATATCTCATCGTGTACATTTTGATTTTCTTCTTTTTCTTTTTTAATTTCTGCCTTCTGCTGTGTACTTTCTGAAGGTATATGACTAGCTGTTTCGCTTTTTATTCCTTTATAAAATGACTTCTTAGATGAGTTAACTTTCTCATATGACTCAAGTGTTTTCCTCTCTTCTTCAGATAAATCCATATCCTCGCAAAATCTATCAAAATCAAAGCCTTCTTCACCACGCATCATTTTGTATGTACTATATACATCATCTTCTCTTGAATATGGTGTTTCTTTTTCTTCTTGTTTTCCTGCTGTTAGAAGCCCTTGTTTAACTTTACCCATAAGAGCTTTAAGTCTACCTTGTGGTTTTATATAATCTGCAATGTTGTATCTTTCGCTATTTCTAGCAAATCTTTTTAATTGCCACTTTTTAAAACCACTAATATCAGCTTTCCTTAAATTTGTTAAATCATATGTTAATTTTATGTCGTTAATGCCTTTGTCTGCTCCATCTGTTATTCTCTCTACTTGGTCTAAATAAACCATCGCAGCATCAGTATTCTTAAAATTCTTATTTGTTCCCAAGATTCTATATAAATTAATGTCCACATTTCTTAATGCAACTTTATTTATAAATTGGGAAATACTTCTTTTTTCTTTTCTTGAAGCTCTTTTTGGCTCTGCTGATTTTTCAACTTCAAAGTTTTCTCCCTTGCTATTTACTCCTGAAATAGTGTAGAAGATTTTTCCATCTTTGACTGAACATAATACATTATCTATTTTCACCAAATCAGTAATGCCTGTTTTGCTATAGTCATTCGCTTCAGAATTATTTTTTGCTCTATCTTGTGTTGCCGGCTTATTTGTTTCAACACCTAATTGTTCCCACATTTCCATTTCTGCACTTGATTGTTTGTCACCTGATGGTTGTTTTTCATTAACATTCTTATTGGTTTGATTTTTATTTGGCTGTTGGTTTTCGTTAGCTACTGCTGTTTTATCTGGCTGTTGGTTTTCGTTAATATTTTCAGTAGTTGCATTTTCATTCACCTGATCTTTTTCTACTTTGTCAATAGGTGCTGTATTTGATGGTTCCACTTCTTTATTGGCATCAAGATAATTTCCATCTTTAATAAGTTTATCTCTTCCTATTTTTAATTCATCAAGGAATTTTTCAAACTTTTCTTTTTTGTTAGTCAAATTATTTATTTCTTTTCTTATTGCATCTTGCTCATTATAAAAGTCTTGAACTATTTTTCCGCCTTTATCTTCTTTTGTATAATATTCAGATAATTCTAGTTCACTTTTCTTTAACTCTAATTCCTTTTGATTAATTTGTTTTTCTATTTCCATTAAACCTTGTGTTATGTCTTGTATGTTTTTATCATTAGACATAAATTCTTTTTTCTTGTTTAATCCCGCAACTGATTCATTTATTTTGTCTAAATTTTCCTGATATTCTTTTATATTTGATTCATAAGCTTGTAGGACTTTACGTTCATAATCACTTACCGTGTGCTCTCCGAACTCCTCCTTTGCCTCATCATATCTTTCTGTTTCTTTCTCAACTAAAAGTCTGCTTCTTCTTTTATCGTTTTCACTATCTTTAATGGCTTTTTCTATATCCTTGTACTGTTTTAAAATATTTTCCATCAAATCAATTTTATCCATAATTTTCCCCTCTTTCTAACTATACTATATATTATAACATTTTTATCCTTCCTGGTCAATGTATTATGTATGCTTTTCTCTTTAGCAGCATCATCTTCATTAATTTTAACATTTTTTATGCTTTTTTCAATAAATAGAAAAAAATGTCACAAAAATTTAATATTTCTGTAACATTTATGTAATATTTATATACTTTTTTATTTGTATAAATTTTTTAGATTATTACCATATTTTTATATTTAGTAATAATTAATGCGTTCTAATTTTCACAATAAAGCGTGATACTATTACAACATTTCATTCAGTTCTTCTAATGCTTTATCTGCTAAAATTCCATACTTAATTTTTTTATCTTTAATTTTTTGCTCAAGTGGTGGAAGAATTCCAAAATTTGCATTCATTGGTTGAAAATTTTTATTTGCTGTTGATATGTATTTTGCTAAAGCTCCTATCATGGTTTCTTTTGGAAATATTATTTTTTCTGTTCCAATGCATGTTATTTTATAATTAAAACCTTTTTCGCTTCCAACAAGATTAGTTCTATTTTCTCGATATTTATTAAACTTTGCAACTGCATTTACCCCTGCAACTAATCCCGATGCGATTGATTCAACATATCCTTCAACACCTGTTATTTGCCCTGCAAAAAATATATTGTTGTTCTTCTTTAAATTATATGTTTCATCTAATAACTCTGGAGAATTAATAAAAGTGTTTCTATGCATTACACCATATTTTACAAACTCTGCATTTTCTAGTCCCGGTATCATACTAAATACTCTTTTTTGTTCTCCATATTTTAAATTTGTTTGGAATCCAACCATATTAAACAAATTGCCTTCAGTATTGTCTTGTCTTAATTGTACCACAGCATAAGGTCTTTTTCCCGTTCTTGGATCTGTAAATCCAACAGGTTTTAAAGGGCCAAACCTTAAAGTGTCTATGCCTCTTTTTGCCATTACTTCTATTGGCATACATCCTTCGAAAATTTCTCTTTTTTCGAACTCGTGTAGCTGGACTACTTCTGCTTTAATAAGTTCATGCCAAAATTTTTCATATTCTTCTTTATTCATAGGAAGATTTACGTATGAATTTTGCTTATCATTTTTTACTCTTTCTTTCCAGATTTCTATATCTTCATCTTTTGCTCTTTCTTGAGTATATCTATCTCCCCAAAAAGCAATATTCATGTCTATTGACTCTTTTTCTATAATAGGTGCTGCTGCATCATAAAAATGTAATCCTTCACTTCCTGTTAGTTTTATAATCTCTTTTGATAAACTATCTGATGTAAGTGGACCTGTCGCTACAATTACTATTCCGTCTTTTGAAATATCTTTAAGAGAATTTTGTTGTAGACTGGTATCATCCTCATTCCTTCCACTTTCCTCTATATCTCCAATTTTGCCCACTTCTTGCCTTATGATTTCCACATTTTCTAAACTTTCTATCTGTTTTGTAACTTCTTCTGCAAACTTTTCTCTATCAACAGCTAGTGCTTGTCCAGCAGGTACTGCTACTTTATCTGCTGTTTTTATTAAAAGACTGTCAAGTAATCTTGATTCTTCTTTTAATAGTCCACAAGCGTTAGTATGTAAATTTGATTTAAAAGAATTACTGCATACTATTTCTGCCAACTTTTCATTGCTATGTGCTGGAGAGAATTTTACAGGTTTCATCTCATATAGTTTTACTTTTATTCCTCTTTTTGCTATTTGATAAGCCGCTTCACACCCAGCAAGTCCTCCTCCTATTATTGTTATATAATCTTTCAATTCTCTCCCTCCACTTGTTTATACTATACTTTTTATTATTTTCTAAATTTTCAAAACTTTCAAACCCTTTTAGTGCAAAATCTTGTCCGCTTTATTCTATCTGTCATTCAAGGTTTGATCCACAAACGACAACCTTGTCGTTTAAAGGCCTGTCCCAAAAACGAACAACTATGTGGTTTTAACGCCTGTCCCCAAAAGCGACAACTAAAAACGACATTTACTCAAATAACGCCATAATGTCCTCTTTAGATAGTTTATTAATAAATGTTGTTTCTGTAGAAAGCATAGTTTTAGCAAGGTTTGCCTTTTTCTCTTGAAGTTCATAAATTCTTTCTTCTATAGAGTCTTTTGTAATTAGTTTATATACTTGCACATTCTTTTTTTGCCCTATTCTATAGCTTCTATCTGTAGCTTGATTTTCTGCAGATAAATTCCACCATGGATCATAATGGATAACCATGTCTGCACCAATTAGGTTAAGACCTGTTCCACCTGCTTTTAGTGAAATTAGAAATACTTTTATTTCATCATTGTTATTAAATTCTTCTACAAGTTTTATCCTATCTCCAACTTTAGTCTGTCCTGTTAATTTAAGATATTTTATATTTTCTTTTTTAAATTCATTTTCTATAATCTGTAACATACTAGAATATCCAGAGAATAGCAAAATTTTATGTCCTGATAATATTGCATCTTTCACAACTTCTATACACTGATTAAGCTTACTGCTTTCGCCTTTATAGTTTGATAAAAATAGTGATGGATGGCAACATATTTGTCTTAATCTCATCAGTAGAGCTAATATTTTTATCTGGCTTTTTTCAAGTCCATTATTTACTAACTCTTGACTGACTTCTTTTCGTGCATTCGCCATATATGACTTATATATTTTATCTTGTTCTCCCTGCATAGCATTATATAGAACGCTTATTGTTTTATCTGGAAGTTCTGTTAATACCTCTTTTTTGGTTCTTCTTAGTACAAAAGGTTCTATTAGCATTTTTAATTTATTCATAGCCCATTCACTATTATCTTTTACTATTGGCATCTCATATAAATCTTTAAATTTCTTATAGCTATATAAATAACCCGGCATTATGAAATCAAATATAGACCATAATTCTGAAAGTGAATTTTCTATTGGAGTACCTGTTAAGGCAAATTTGGTTTCTGCCTTAATTTCCTTTATTGCTTTTGCATTTTGAGTGTTGTTATTCTTGATATATTGAGCCTCATCAGCAATAATATATTTAAATTCATAATCTTTTTCTTTGTATTCTTCTATATCTCTTTTTAATAAGTCATATGATGTAATCACTAAGTTGTATGCTTTTATTCTATCAATTTGCTCTTTTCTTTCCTCTGCATTTCCATGTATAATTAATGTTTTTATATCTGGTGTAAATTTATTTATTTCATTTTTCCAGTTTAGTGATAAAGAACTTGGACATACCACTATACTAGGTTTTGGATTTTCATTTTCTTCAAGGTATGACTGAATAACAGCTAACAATTGTATGGTTTTTCCAAGTCCCATATCATCTGCTAGGATTCCGCCAAACCTATATTTATCCAATATTTTTAGCCATTTATATCCTAGTATTTGATAAGTTCTTAATTCTGATTTGAGCCCTTTTGGAAGATTTATTTCATCATCAATTTCTTTTTTTGAAACTTGACTTACTATTTTCCTATATGCATCATTTTTTACAATATTAGCATTTAGATTTTGCATAATTCTATCCAAATACATGCTTCTTGATATTGGAAGCTTTAATTCACCTTGCTCAATTTCTTTATATCCTATTTCTCCATTTTCTACTAAACTGCTGAGAAAGTCCATGGTTTGATTTTCTTCAAGATCTAAGAAACTTCCATCTTTTAATCTGTGAAATCTTTTCTTCAAGGTATATTTTTGCATGATGCTCTTTATTTCTTCAATATCAAAATCTATATTAGATAAATCAATTTTTAATAAATCATTTTCAATTTTAACTCCTATTGAGCCAATTTTTGGTTTTCGTATCTCCCTCTTAGTAAAGTTATCAGTTGCTAAAACCTCAAACTTTTGCATATATCCTTCTATTTCTTCAGAAAGAAAGTTATATATTTTTTCTTCATCTGCCAAAATTAGTCTTCCATTTTCTCTATCTAACATAAAGCCTGTATTTACAAAAATATCTAAATATTCATTTTCTTTTGAAATATCTCTTGCAATAGATATATTATTTTCTGTTAATGGGTTAAATTCATTTTCTCCATATACAAATTTTATATCTGCTGTAATGAAGTTATTTTGGTCATAATCCAAAAATATTTTTACAAATAACTCTTGAGGAATATATTTATTTACAATTGCTTCATCCAATTTATCTAAGGAAATTTGCTCTTTTAGCTTTGGATACACTAGAGAACAAAAATTTAATAATTCTTCTCTTTTAAATCTAATTTCAGGAGTATAATTTTCACGATATATATTTAATAATTTTAGTGTTGTTTTTTCAAAAGCTTTATCACATCTGTATAGCTTTTTTTGTGTTAACATGTATACATATGAAGAGCCTTGTATAATATCATATGAAAAAACATCAATATTAGGCGTTAGTAAATAATCTCCATTTAAATCCTGTTCTACTCCAAATTTAATGTCTGGATTATTACTTTCAAAATATATGTTCTGATCCACTAAATCTCTTTTAAATGATACTTTTCTGTTTTTCAAGACATCAAATATTTCATCCAATCCAGTATTAGAAACAGTTATATATTCATTACTCATTGTTCTCATGTACTTTCCATAGCTTCCTACTGTTTCATTAGCATATTTGATTATTTCTGAATATTTTAAAATAAATTTTAGTAAATCTTGGTCTTCTTCTCTGAAGGCTGATGTATCATGTACAAATTCTAATTTACTGCCATATTTATATGCTTCATGGTTTAGCATTCTTTCAAAAAACTCTGGCAAACTTTTTATTTTGTACATTTGGTCGTTTCCAATTTTAAACTCAGCTTTTAAGGTTTTATGAAATGTATCATATATTAATATAGGTTCAATTTTCAAATTATTTACTTGATTTTGAGTGTCTTTTGTTTTTTCTTTTTCATCATGATAAAATGCATGTAGAACTTGTTTAAATACTTTATACTGCTCCTCATTCTTATTCATAACCGTAAATAACTCCTTATTCTCATTTTTCTAGTGAAATATTATATCATAAAATTTGAGTTTGAACAAGAGTACACTTCATTTTGCTTCAAAAACTTAAAATGAGAAATTGGGGAATGTTCCCAATTTCTCATTTTAAGTTTTTTTAGGTTTATTCCAGGAAATATAATCACATGATTTTGGATTATTTTCACAAATATAAAATTTTCTTTTCTTTTTTGATTTTCTAACTTGTATTTTTCCTCCACATTTTGGGCAAGGTACATCTATTGTTTCTACTAATGGTTTTGTGTTTTTGCATTCCGGATATCCTGGGCAAGCCAAGAACTTGCCGAATCTTCCATATTTAATAACCATCATTCTTCCGCATTTATCACATGGTACATCTGAAACTTCTTCTTGAAGCTCTACATGTTCTAGGTTTTTCTCAACTCTTTCTACTTCTTGTTCAAATGGTCCATAAAACTCTCTAATTACCTGTTTCCAATTTTCTTTTCCTTCTGCAATTTCATCAAAATCTTCTTCTATCTTAGCTGTAAATTCCACATTAATTATATCAGAAAAGTTCTCAGTTAATAATTTGTTTACAACTTTACCAAGTTCTGTAGGTATTAATTGTTTTTGTTCCTTTTCAATATATCTTCTCTCAAGAATTGTAGTGATGGTTGGAGAATAAGTACTAGGTCTACCTATTCCTTTTTCTTCCAAGGCTTTTACTAAACTTGCTTCAGTATATCGTGGTGGTGGTTCTGTAAAACTCTGTTTAGCATCTATTTTCTGTTTTATTACCTCTTGATTTTCTTTTAGGTCTGGTACGAACGATTCTTCATCTTCATCTGTTTTATTGTCCAAGGTTTCTACATACAAGGTCATAAATCCTTTAAATTTAAGAGATTGTCCACTCGCTCTAAAATTATATTCATTAACATCTATATTTGCAGAAATTGTATCATATACTGCTGCACTCATTTGGCTAGCTAAAAATCTATTATATATTAATTTATATAGCTTATACTGATCCTTGCTTAAGTCGTCTTTAATTTCTTCTGGATTTAGATCCACATATGTTGGTCTTATACCTTCGTGAGCATCTTGTGAAGTTTGCTTAGTTCTATAATATCTGTTTTCATAATATTCGCTTCCATATTGTTTTACAATTTCTTTTTTAGCTGCTGCTCTTGCTTCTTCTGAAATCCTTGTAGAATCAGTTCTCATATAGGTAATTAATCCTATTGTTCCTCTATCAGCTACTTTAACTCCTTCATATAGTCCTTGTGCTACAGACATGGTTTTCTTTAAAGTAAATCCTAATTTTCTTGACGCTTCTTGTTGCATTGTACTAGTTGTAAAAGGTGGTGCAGGAGTTCTCTTCCTTTCACCCTTTTTTACTTCTGTCACAATATATTTGCCTTTTTCAATATTCTTTAATATTTCATCTACTTCTTCTTTATTGTGAATATCAAGTTTTTTCTTGTTTTTTCCATATAGCTTAGCAATAAAAGTTTTATTTGAGTTTTCATCTAAAAGAGTAGCAAATATATTCCAATATTCCTCTGGAATAAATTTTTCAATTTCTTCTTCTCTATCTACAATAAGTTTTACTGCAACAGATTGAACTCTTCCTGCCGATAATCCTCTTCTTACTTTTTTCCATAGAACAGGACTCATTTTATATCCGACTATTCTATCTAAAACACGTCTTGCTTGTTGTGCATTTGTTAAATTCATATCTATTTTTCTTGGATTTTTCATAGAGTTTTGCACAGTTTCTTTTGTAATTTCATTAAAGGTAACCCTACAAACTTCATCCTCTGGAATTCCAAGTATATATGCCAGATGCCAGGCAATGGCCTCTCCTTCACGATCAGGGTCAGTTGCAAGATATACTTTTTTGGCTTTTTTAGCATCTGCTTTTAAAGATTTAATTAAATCACCTTTGCCTCTAATATTTATATATTCTGGTTCAAAATCATGTTCTATATCAATTCCCATTTTTGATTTTGGTAAATCTCTAATATGCCCCATAG
>CALXWU010000034.1 GCA_944392505.1 uncultured Clostridia bacterium
TGTACATGCTATATTATCTATATCGCTATAATTAATTTTCGCTTCATCCAAAGCTTTCTTTGTTACATCAGAAATAGCTTCTATATGATTTCTAGAAGCTATTTCTGGTACAACACCACCAAATTTTTCGTGTATTTTAATTTGTGAATTTATAACATTGGATAAAACCTCTCTACCGTTTTTTACAACTGCTACAGAGGTTTCATCACAGCTTGATTCAATTCCTAGTGTAATTATATCTTTCATTTTTTACCTCTCTCTACATTAGTCCAAACATAGACAAGAATAAATTAGTCAAACTATTATTTACTATTAAGATTATTGGAGATATTATTAGACTTAGTATTCCTACTATCCATAAAGCAACAAATATAATTTCAAAAATTTGGCTATGTGAATCCAACCAATTTCTTGCACCATATGGCAAAAATCCACTCAATATTTTTGAACCGTCTAATGGTGGTAGTGGTATTAAGTTAAATATTCCAAGTCCTATATTAATAGATATTACACCACTAATAACACTTGCTACCATTCCCCAAACTTGGTTAGACGCTAAGATAGTTCCGCCTATTACCTCAAAGCCCGGTGCAAATTTCACTACTAAGCATAATATGATCTCAAATACTACGGCAATAATGAGGTTCATTATCGGACCTGCTGCTGCCACTATTGCTTCTGCTTTTGAAAGTGATATATCTCTATTAAAATTTCTAGGATTAATTTCTACAGGTTTTCCCCATCCAAAACCAGCAAACACAAGCATTATAGTTCCAAAGGGATCCAAGTGTTTAAACGGATTCAAATTCAGCCTTTCTTGTCGTCTCGGCGTATCATCTCCTAGTTTGTCTGCTGCAAAAGCATGTGCAAATTCATGAAAGGTTATTGCTATTAATATTCCGGGAATAGAGAGAACAAAACTAAGCAATGCTCCTCTATTTGAAAATAGTGTGATAAACGAACTAAATAGCATTAATGCTATAATTAAAAATATTAATCTTCTATCTATATACATAAATCAAAATCCTTTTTTACTAATTTAATGGTTTCATTGTTGGGAATAATAGCACATCCCTTATAGAAGCTTCATCAGTAAGAAGCATTACTAACCTGTCGATTCCCATGCCCATTCCACCTGTTGGTGGCATACCATATTCAAGAGCTGTTACGAAATCTGTGTCCATCATATTTGCCTCATCATCTCCAGCTTCTCTTTGTTTTACTTGATTTAAAAATCTTTCATATTGATCAATAGGATCATTTAATTCTGAGAAAGCATTTGCATACTCTCTTCCTCCAATAAAGAGTTCAAATCTTTGTGTCATTCTTTCATCCTCTGGCATTTTCTTAGCAAGTGGTGAATTTTCTATTGGGTATTCATATATAAATGTTGGTTGGATAAGCGTTTCTTCTACCTTTTCATCAAAAAATGCTGCAATAATATCTCCTCTTGTTGTTTTTATAGGATCTACTGGGACTCCTGCTTTTTTAGCTGCTTCCATAGCTTCTTCGTCTGTAGCAATTGTGTTAAAGTCTACTCCTGTAACCTCTTTTATCGCATCTATCATTGTAACTCTTTTCCATGATGGTGTTAAATCAATTTCTTGTCCTTGATAAGTTATTTTCATTGTTCCTAATACTTTTTGTGCTGTTTTTGAAACAAGTTCCTCTGTTAAATTCATCATGTCTTCTAAGTTAGCATATGCTTGGTATAGCTCTATTGTAGTAAATTCAGGATTATGCTTTATATCCATTCCTTCATTTCTAAAAATTCTACCGATTTCATATACTCTATCAAATCCACCTACTATTAATCTTTTTAAATATAATTCTGTAGCAATTCTTAAATACATATCAATATCCAATGTATTATGATGTGTAATAAATGGTCTTGCTGACGCTCCACCTGCTATAGTATTTAATATTGGTGTTTCAACTTCAATATATTGTTTTTCATCAAGAATTCTTCTAATCTCTTTTATTATTTCAGTTCTTTTTATAAAAGTATCTTTTACTTCTGGATTAACTATTAAATCCACATATCTTTGTCTATATCTTAAATCTGTATCTTTAAGTCCATGAAATTTTTCAGGAAGTGGTCTTAAAGATTTTGAAAGTAAAGTAACTTCTTTTGCATGAATAGAAATCTCTCCAGTTCTTGTTTTAAACACAAATCCTGTTATTCCTATAATGTCTCCTATATCATCTTCCTTAAATTGCTTATAGCTTTCTTCTCCCAAGTCATTAATACTTACATAACTTTGAATTTTTCCAGTAGAATCTTGAATATGACAAAATGAAGCCTTTCCCATAATTCTCTTAGCCATTATTCTTCCGGCTACAGTTACATCTTTTCCTTCTAATTCATCATAGTTGTCTACTATTTCTTTACTTGTATGTGTTCTTTCAAATTTAGTAATTTTATATGGATCTTTTCCTTCTTCTCTTAATTTATCTAGTTTTTCTCTTCTAACCTTCATTAATTGGTTCATATCTAATTCTTGTTCTAAATTGTTATTATTTTGTTCGTCCATCATTCTTCCTCCATTTAAGAATTTTCTAATTTATTCCTGCTTTTTACATGTAAATAATTATATACCATTTTACTATTTTTGTAAACCAATAAAAAGAAAATACTTTAAACTTATTTCTAAATTTAAAGTATTTTCTTTTTTTGTTTTTATATTCCTATAGCTATCCATCTTTAGTTTTAACAAGCTTTCCTTAACTCTCTTGCATGAGCTATTGAAATATCAGTAATATCTCCTGAGGAAATTCTTGCAATTTCTTCAATTGCTTCCTTTTCAGATAATAATTTGATATTCGTATAAGTTTTATCATTTATTACTTGTTTACTAATGAAATAGTTATAATCTCCTTTTGCTGCAATAGAAGCAGAATGAGTGACAACCATAACTTGATGATTTTTAGATATTGTTTTTAATTTCTCCCCTACAGATTTTGCAGCTTTTCCGCTTATTCCTGTATCTATCTCATCAAATACTAGTGTAGCTACATTATCTACATCTGCTAAAACTGTTTTAATAGCAAGCATAATTCTTGACATTTCTCCTCCTGATGCAATCTTAGAAAGTTCTTTTTCTTCTTCTCCTTTATTGGTACATATCATGAATTCTACTTTATCTAGTCCATTTATATTAAATTTATCATCTTCTATTTTCTCTACATTTACTCTTAATTTTGCGTTAGACATTTCCAAGTCTTTTAGTTCATTATTAATTTGTTCTGAAAGAATTTTTGCAAACTCTTTTCTTATTAAATGCATGTTATTACACAATTCTAGCATTTCTTCTTTTATTAGCTCTTTTTCTTTTTTTAATTTATTATTTATTTCATCTAAATTTTCTATTTGAGATATTTCTTCTTCTAACTTTTCCTTGTATTGCAAAATTTCTTCTATGCTATTTCCATATTTTCTTTTTAACCCAAAAATCTCATCAAGTCTTCTCTCTACATCATCTCTTTCTTGCTCATCAAAGAATATATCTTCTTTCATTCCTGAAATGTCTCTTGATAATTCTTGAACTTCATAATAGATATTTTTTAGTTCGCTTAATTTTTGTTCATAAGTTTCTCCACATCCGCATATTTTTTCTAAACATTTTATTGAGTTTGAAATAGATTCTATAGTTTCATTGCTTAAATTTTGATCTACCGCTTCTAGATTTTCTTGCAGTTTTTCAGAGTTTTTCATAATATTATGCTCTTCTTGTAATTTAATATCTTCTCCTACTTTTAATTTAGCATTTACAATCTCCTCAAGTTGATAATTTAATAAGTCTAGCCTTCTTTCTTTTTCTTTGTCATCTCCATAGTTTTTACTAAGTTTAAGGTTTATTTCATTATATTTTTTATACATTTCTTCATATTTAATTTTAATTTCATGCATTTTATTTCCAATAAAATCGTCAAGATATGTTATATGTTTAGAAGGATTTAATAAATTTTGATTATCTTGCTGTCCATGTATGTTTAAAATATTGCTCATAAATTCTTTTAATTCATTAACAGTTACTAATCTTCCATTAATTTTGCATGAATTTCTTCCTGTAGAATAAATTTCTCTTGAAACAATAATGTTTCCATCAATAGCCATAGTATTATCTGGGCAGAAGATACTTGCTTCTATAAAAGAGTATTTCTCTCCATTTCTAATCATCTCTTTTGAAAATCTTCCCCCAGCAATTATTCCTAATGCACCAATTATCAAGGTTTTCCCTGCACCAGTTTCTCCTGTAAGAACATTAAAGCCCTCATTAAAATTAATTTCTAAATCCTCTATAATTCCTATGTTTTTTATGTGTAATGTAGATACCATAATAACCTCCCAAATTCGCATTTCGGTTGCGAAATATTGTTCGGTTATTATTCTACAATCATTTGTTCGATTTGTCAAGGGTTTTTTAATTTTTTATTCTGCATCATATTCAAATATTTTAACTTCTTTTGTGCTATAGTCAAATTCATTTTCTTTATGATTTATGTAGAAGCCCTCTTCTTTTACTAAATTTAATTTTAATTTACTTACATCTACAAGAACATCCGTAGAAAGGTGCATTCCTACTGGTAAGGTTTTATTGAAATTATCATAAAACAATATATTTGTGTAAAATATTGCAGGTGTATTTTCTTTAATGTTTATTTTACATAATGATATTTTAGATTTTTTGCTACTCAATTCATTTTCAATTAAATCTTGAGGATTTATATTAAAAATATTAATACCTTCTACACTTTTTTTAGAAGTAATACAATATATAGACATATCATATGGTGATTGAATCTTGTTTAACGCTTCTCTTATTAGATTCATATATTCTTCTAAGTTTTCTGTATATTCTTTAATATTTGTTTCTGAGTTTATGTTTAGTATCTTATATTTATTTTTTTCAATTTCTCTATGCTTTATGTTATTTATTGCCTTTATTTTAGTTTTATCCTCTACTAATCCTCCAAATATATCAAAATCCTTGGTATTAACTATTTCTATATCATCTTCATATTGCTTTTTTAATTTTTCCAAATCTTTTTCTAATGCTGTTTCTTTTTTTCGTTTTTCTTTTTTATTTTCTTCTTTTACAGCATATATTTCTACATCTGTTTCATTTTCTTTCTCCAGCTCTTTAAAAGAATCTGGTACTTCTTTTATTGCAAACAATGCATCTGTTTCATTTTTAGATAATTTCCTTCTTTGTAATTCATCCATTTTTTTGCCTAAATCTTCTATGTCTTCTTCATAATCAAAATATTTCTTCATTTGTGCTTTTTCATTTTCTTCTTTTTGTTCTGCTTCACTTAAAGTCTGGACTTCATCTTTACTGGTAAATCTCCAAAATTCAAAAATGCTTTTTTTATGTTTGTCAATTTCTTTAATGTATAATTCCGCATTATCATTTTTCTTTGATAAAATATCCTTTTTAGTCTCTATTGCCTTCAAATCTAAAGTTAAATTTGTATTTTCTTTTACCACTTCTTCTAATTTAGTACAAATATTTATTAAGTCTTCTATAGTATATTGTTCTTTTAATTCATATAACACACTTAAAGTTTGATCTTTTTCTTCTTTTCTATTTTCTTTTAATGGTTTCTTATCTATTTTCACATCTTTTTTCTTTTTGAAGAAATATTTTACCCTTCCAAAAAAAGTCTTTTTGCACTCTAAGAAGGTTGCAATTTGTTTTTGCCTTAATAAATATTCTTGCGTTAAATCTTCGATTATAATTTTAAATTTATCTAGTTTTCGTTTTAATTCTTTTTTATCTTTTTCTTCTTGCTTTAATCTATCAATCTTGTCCAAATATTCCATCTTAATATATTCAGATAGATTTTTATATTCAATTTTAGTATTTTTATGCCAAAACTCTAATTTACCTTCTCCATTAATTTTTGTGTCAAATATGTACTCTTCTTTTGCGCCAGTAGAAAGTATGAACATTGCTTTTAGAAGTTTATAGAATTCTCTGGCTTCTTCTTTTGTTTCTAAACTTATGTTGTATGTGCTTTTCATTTTCTCATACACATTTGTTATTCCAACGATTCTAATAAACATATTGTCCTGTTTATCATAAACTTCATATATGTTTGGCCACTCTTTAGTAAAATACCATAAATAGTTTTCAATATCAGCAATCTCAGAATTTGTCAAAAAGTCTCCTGAATATTCCATATGGCTAATTGGAACAAAAATATATTTTCCTTTTCTTGATCTTGTATTTGCAATTTGTTCTTTTAATAGGTAAAATAGTGCATTATTATCTTGCTCTTTTGTTGGAACTAGCATAAAATATTTTCCAGTAGCATATGAATAATATATTTGCCAAATATAGTTGTTAGGATATTTTACTTCAAATGGTATTTTTTCATTCAAGATTTCTTGTTCTTTTGAAATTTCCTCTATTCTTGATTTGTCTAATGTGGTTACCATTTTCATGAAGGTTGCAAATTTTTCTATGTTTTCTTCACTTTTTGAATCCAAATATTCACATATTGGGCTAGATAGTTTATATCTTTCTTTAATATCTACCAATCTATCTTCTGGAGTTATTAATATTACTATATCTTTTATATTTACATATCTATATACCTTATATACAGTATCATCATATGATTTAGAAGGTCTAAAATTTAGGCTTTCTACTTTTTTCAAAAACGTAGGTATTTTATTTAAATCTAGACCAATATATTCTAAATTTTTTTCAAGTGTTTTTTCTAAATCTTTTGTAGTTTTTGCCATATTTACCCCCTGTATTTTTAATATTCAAAATTATATCACATGTTTTCATATTATTCTATAGTCGAATTTCAGTTTTTATATTTTTTTACAAAAAACAAACCATCAGAAAATTATTTCTGATGATTTGTAACTAAATTTTGGCTATTCAATTGTTAGCACATTGAAAGGGTCTACTGAGTGTATCAATCCAATTTTGTCAACTATAGTACCATCTTCCAAAATTGCGAAACCAGGCAGATGTACCTTGCTAAAATCCAATGCAATATTTACATTTTCGTATTTTTTCTCCTTATATGGATCATGTGCTGCGACTCCATACTGAGCATTAATATCCATTGCTAGGCTTCTAACCTGGACTTCAAAGATAAAACCGTCTATTTTTCTAAATACCGTATGTAAGCTCTGATAAGAGTTCTTTTTTGGTACTCTAATGTAATCCTTCACATTTTCCATAAAGAAAGGACTGATATATGATCTTTCCGGGATCACTATGTTTGGAAAATTTTCCCTTTGAAATTCAGTATCAATTACTGGTTCTGCTTCTGTCAACAGACAGCTTCTCTCAGTAACAAAATACTGTATGATTCGATTTAATACTTCGTAGCAAAGTTTGATAGAGCACTCATTGTCTATTTCTCCGCTCAGAATTATTAGGCGAAAGCCCAGTAAATCTTGGACTTTTTCTAGTGAGATTCCATATTTCAAGTTTCTCCTAATTTTTTCATTGAGTCCTAAAAAGTCTTTTCTTCTCCTTTCAACAGTAATTGAAATTCCATGTTCCTTGGCGATTTCTCGCACATGTTCTTTAAGTTCATGAAATTCCTTTTCCAGTTCTCTTAATTTTGTAATTTGAGTCATTTTACGGAATTGTTGCAATTTGTTTGCATATAATACACAATCAATATCTCCCTGTTCTCGCAAAAGCATTTCGTAGTTTTTGCTTACTTGTTCTAAGGAAGATGCCCCTTCAAACGCCTCATTCAAATCCGGAAACCGTATTTCTTTGTCTGCCATTTATTAATTCCTCCAAATTTAGTTTTTACAAATGTGACCATATAATAATTATACCATATTTATCTTACATTCTCAAGGCTAACGAGTCTTTATCTATTACATATTAATATAAGCACTAATTTTAAATATAATTAGTGCCTACAATCCTATTTTCTATTTTGCAAAGGTGTCTATTTCTTCCACTACTTTTGCTATAAATTCATCTATTGGCATTGCTCCTATGTCTCCATCTTTTCTTGAACGTACACCTACTGAATTTGCTGCTTTTTCTTTGTCTCCCAATACTAACATATATGGTATCTTTTCAAGTTGTGCTTCTCTTATCTTATATCCTATTTTTTCATTTCTTTCGTCTATTTCAACTCTTATACCAACATTTTCTAATTCTTCTTTTACTTTTTCTGCATATTCTTTATGGCTATCTGCTATTGGAAGAACCTTTACTTGCACTGGTGCAAGCCATGTTGGGAAAGCCCCTGCATAGTTTTCTATTAAAACTCCAATAAATCTTTCTATACTTCCAAATATAACTCTGTGAAGCATAACTGGTCTATGTTTTTCTCCATCTTCTCCAATATATGTCAAATCAAATCTTTCTGGCATTTGAAAATCTAATTGTATTGTACCACATTGCCATTCACGTCCTAACGAATCTTTAATATGGAAATCTATTTTTGGTCCATAAAATGCTCCATCTCCTTCATTTAGCTCATATGCCATATTCATATCTTTTAATACTTTCTTTAATGCTCCTTCTGCTAGTTCCCATTGTTCATCAGAGCCCATAGAATCATCTGGCCTTGTAGATAATTCTACTGTATATTCAAATCCAAATATGCTATAAACTTGATCAACAAGTTTCATTATTCCTTCTATTTCAGCTTCAATTTGTTCTGGAAGGCAGAATATGTGTGCATCATCTTGTGTAAAACATCTTACCCTAAATAATCCATTTAATTC
Source organism: uncultured Clostridia bacterium (assembly GCA_944392505.1). Lineage (GTDB taxonomy): Bacteria > Bacillota > Clostridia > TANB77 > CAG-508 > CALXVA01. The sequence continues at coordinate 8,729 of CALXWU010000034.1, forward strand.
TCCAGATTTTTCATGTCTATGGACTAATCCAAGCTCTCCTGCTCTAATTGGTAAATCTTTATATGAGCGCATCTTGCTTTTATATACCAGCATTCCTCCTGGGCAGTTCATTGGTTTTATTCCATAATCTACTCCATCAATTTTCGTTGTATACATATTTTCTTTATAATGATCCCAATGTCCTGATCTATGCCATAGTTCTTCATTTAATATCATTGGAGTTTTTATTTCAACGTAACCATTCTTTTTATGAATATCTCTCCAAAAATCCTCTAACACATTTCTAAGTACCATTCCCTTTGGTAGGAAGAATGGGAAGCCGGGTCCTTCTGGAGCTATCATAAATAGCTCTAGTTCCTTTCCTAATTTCTTATGGTCTCTTTTCTTTGCCTCTTCAAGCATATTTAAATAATCTTCTAACTGACTTGCCTTTGGATAAGAGATTCCATAAAATCTTTGAAGCATTTTATTATGTTCATCGCCTCTCCAATAAGCACCTGATGAAGATAATATTTTAACAGCTTTTACTTTTCCTGTACTCATTAAATGAGGTCCAGCACATAAATCTGTAAACTCGCCTTGTTTATAGAAAGAAATTTCTTCGTCTTCTGGAAGTTCTTCAATAAGTTCCACTTTATAATCTTCTTCTTTTTCTTTCATAAACTTAATAGCTTCATCTCTAGGAAGAGTAAATCTTTCAATTGGTAAATCTTCCTTAATTATTTTTTTCATTTCAGCTTCTATTTTTTCAAAATCATCTGAAGAAATATTTTCCTTGACATCAAAATCATAATAAAATCCATTGCTAATTGCCGGACCAATTGTTAATTTTACATCATTTCCATATATTCTTTTTATAGCTTGCGCCATAATGTGTGCAGTAGTATGCCAATATGCTTTTTTACCATCTTCGCTATTGTCAAATGTTAATATTTCTACCTCTGAATCCTCTTCAATAATGTATCTTAAATCCCTAACTTGTCCATTTACTTTTGCAGCTGTAGCATTTCTTGCTAATCCTTCACTTATTTCTTTTGCTAAATCTAGCACACTAATTCCTTTTTGCACTTCTTTTACAGAGCCATCTTTTAATGTAATCTTCATATAATCAACTTCCTTTCTCCTGAAACAAAGGGACACACCAAAACACCCCTCCAGCAATTTTATAGATTAATTTAAATTGCCAGAGGGGTGCATATATACACGGTTCCACCCTTTGTTTTACTTCATTTAGCTTTTAACGCAAGCACACGTCTAGTTTTACTAGAAACAATGAGGTAGTTTTTCAAATATGTTTATTTAGAATGGCTTTCAGCCTTGACCATTCCTCTCTTTAAATAACCTTTATTTTACTTTGTCTCATTTATGTTTTTCATTTTCCACTATGTTATACATTATACACCTTATCATTGAATTATGTCAATATATTCTTTCTATTTTCTATCATATCCAGGCTTGCCTAATAACTTAAACATATTTGTTTTGTACTTTTCCACACCCGGTTGGTTAAACGGATTTACTCCTAGTATTGAACCAGACATAGCACATGCAAGCTCGAAAAAGTATATTAATTGTCCAAGGTTATTTGCATCTAACTTTTTCATATTTATTAAAATATTTGGGACATCACCTTCTACATGTGCCTCAATAGTTCCTTCCATTGCTTTTTTATTTACGAAATCTAAGGTTTCGCCAGCTAGATAATTAAGGTTATCTAAATCGTCTTCTTCCATACGCATTTCTATATTTCTATCAAGACTCTCTATATTTATTACTGTTTCAAATAAATTTCTTTTACCTTCTTGAATATATTGCCCTAAAGAATGTAAATCTGTTGTAAATTCTGCTCCAGAAGGATATATGCCTTTTTGCTCTTTTCCTTCGCTTTCTCCGAATAATTGCTTCCACCATTCAATAAAATAGTGCATTTTAGGTTCATATGTAATTAGAAGTTCTATGTTTTTTTCTTTTTCATATAGCACATTTCTTAATACTGCATATTTATAACATTCGTTATATTTCAAGTTTTCGTCTGAATATCTATCTTGTGCAAGTCTTGCTCCATTCATTAACTCATCTATATCAATTCCTGCTGTTGCAATTGGAAGTAATCCTACAGCTGTTAAAACAGAATATCTACCTCCTATATTATCTGGTATTACAAATGTCTCATATTTTTCTTTTTTAGCTAGTTCTTTTAATGCCCCTTTTTTAGCATCTGTTGTTACATATATTCTACTTCTTGCTTCTTTTAAGCTATATTTATTTTCCATAATCTCTCTGAATATTCTAAAAGCTATTGCTGGCTCAGTAGTTGTTCCTGATTTTGAAATAACATTTATAGATATATCTTTATCTGCAATATAGTCTATCAAATCATTTATATAATTTGTACTTAAATTATTTCCGACATATAATATTTGAGGTGTTTTTCTTATGGTTTTATCTTGCATATTGTAAAATGTATTTGTGAGGGCCTCTATAACAGCTCTAGCACCTAAGTATGAACCTCCAATTCCAATAACTAATAGCACATCTGAATCTGTCTGAATCTTTTTAGCTGCTTTTTTTATTCTTTCAAATTCCTCTTTATCATAATTAGTTGGTAAATCTATCCATCCGCAAAACTCATTTTCATCATTTGATTTCTCATGTAAGTTTTTATGGATTTCTGCTACTTGCTCAGCATATTTTATAATATCTTTTTCAAAAACTTTTGCGTTTTTAAAATCCACTTTTATATTTCCCATAACCTTCCTCCTTAGTATATTATATTTTTACATTTATATAATATTATACAAATGATTTTTATTCAAGTCTTTTTAAAAAAAATGATAAATTGGAAACAGATCCCAATTTATCATTTTCTTAATCTATCTCAATTGCTCCAGTATACAATCCGTAATACATGCCCTCTTTAGCAATTAATTCTTTATGGTTACCTCTTTCAATTATTCTTCCTTGATCCAGTACCATAATTAAATCTGAGTTTCTAATTGTAGATAATCTATGTGCTATTACAAATACTGTTCTTCCTTCCATCAGTTTATCCATACCATCTTGAACAATTTTTTCTGTACGTGTATCTATGCTTGAGGTTGCCTCATCAAGTATTAATACTGGTGCATTATCTAATGCCGCTCTCGCTATTGAAAGTAACTGCCTTTGTCCTTGTGATAAGCCTTCTCCATTTCCAGTTATAACTGTGTCATAGCCTTGTGGCAGATGTTTTATAAAGTTGTCTGCATTTGCAAGCTTTGCTGCAGCAAGGACTTCCTCGTCTGATGCCTCTGGTCTTGAATACCTTATATTATCTTTAATTGTCCCT
>CALXWU010000035.1 GCA_944392505.1 uncultured Clostridia bacterium
ATTTGATTTTGATGAGATTTTTAAAATTTCCATTTTTGCCTCCTATATTTTTTTATTTGTTTTAATCAACGATTATATTTATATTACAATTTCTGGAAATTGTCTATAGGTTTTTGGTAAAAAAAGGAAAAACTCATCGTGTGTTTTCGACATATTTTGACATCTACTTATAACTTATTCTATGTATATTTACAACTTTACAATTTTCATCATTTATTTCAAATACGCAACCATTAAGAACTGCTGGACCTTCTGCCAATTTATATTTTTCTGGAAGTGATGTAACAAATCTTTTTATAGATGCTTTTACCTCCATTCCAATAACTGATTTTTTTGGTCCCGTCATTCCTAAATCTGTTATATATGCTGTGCCATTTTCTGTTATCTCTTCATCAGCAGTTTGCACATGTGTATGTGTGCCAAAAATGATGTTTACCTTTCCATCTAAGAAATACTTCATAGCTATTTTTTCTGCTGTAGCTTCTGCATGAAAGTCGACAACAATTATATCAGCTTCTTTTTTCAATCTACTTACTAATTCTTCTGCAACAGTAAAAGGGTTTTCAGAAAGTACACCCATATCTGTTCTACCAATTAAGTTAATTACTGCTATTTTTTTATTCTTACAAATAAATATATTGTATCCCTTTCCTGGTACACCTTTAGAGTAGTTCGCTGGTCTTAATAATTTTGGATTATCAATAAAGGTAAATATATCTTTCTTGCCCCAAGTATGATTTCCCATTGTCATAACATCTATTTTAAGATTTAGAAGTGTATTAAAATCCTTTATTGTAAGTCCCATCCCTCCGGAGGTATTTTCTGCATTTACAATAACAAAGTCTATATTCTCTTTTTCAATTATGCTTGGTAACAGTTCTTTTAATTTATTTAGTCCAATATCTCCTACTATATCTCCTACTGCAAGTATTTTCATGTGTAACTCCTTTCTTGTGTTTTTTAGTCTTTTATGTATCAATCATATGGTATGTTACTATTTTCACATACCATATCTATTAAAGAATATTAACTTAAGTAATTTCGTCTTCCATATATCATTCTGGAAATGTATACTTTTCTTTTTTGAAAATCTATTGTATATAGTACAACAAAATTTTTTACTACCATTCTATGGTATTCTCTTTTTAATCTATCGTTTTTTCCAATTTTCATATATGATTCTGGCATATTTGTAAGTTTCAATATCTTATCTGTAACCATTGCCATAAGTCTCTTTGCAGCATTATTTTCTTTTAATTTATAAGATATATATTCATATATTTCAATCATTTCTTCGATACATTCATTAGTAAATTCTACCTCGAATGGCTCATTCTTAGAATCCATACTTTTCTTTTAACTCCCTTATTACTTCTGTTGCTTTCCTTGTTCTTCCTTTTTCTATATCTTCCTCTGATTTCAAAAGTTGCTTTACAGTTTTATCATCAAAGATATGATTTCTATATTCCTCCATGCTCATTACTACCACATTATTTTTCTTATTCTTTCCAATTACCATTTCTCCATTTTCATCAATAAATGTTTCAATTTCATGTAAACTTGATACCTGTTGCATTTTTAACACCTCTCTTTTCATACTATTTATAATATATCATAAAATTTGATATTTTTGAATAGTTTTATCTAAATTTCCTTATTAATAATACATATACTTATTGTGTATAAGTATTATTTAAAATATTCTTGTATTTTTTGTAACAAAACTTTTCAATAGAAATATTGTTACTACTTCTATTACATCCCTTTTATATAAATCAGCTCGCAAATCCAATCTTAACTTTTTTATCTTGCTGGTTGGTTTGATTTAGTTTTCTGATTACATTTTCCACATCACAAGCTTTTATTAAGTTTATGTCTGCCTCTTCATTTGCTGCCACTCTATATGCTTGTTCAAATTTTATTTTCTCAAAAAGGCTTCTTGCACATCTCGCATTAGCAAAATTTTCTTTTTTCTTTTCTTTTTCAAAGTACTCCATTATCATACTTTTTATATTATTACCCAATTTATAGTTTTCACCTTTAGACATTTGCTTAAATATCTCATATAACTCTTCTACAGTATAATCTGGGAACTCTAGCTTAAACTGAATTCTACTTTCAAAACCGGGATTTACTTTTAATAGTCTTTCCATTTCATTGGTATACCCTGCAAGTATTACACATAATGAATCCCTTTTGTCTTCCATTTCTTTTAGTAATGTTGCAATACATTCTTCACTAAAGGAAGTTCTATTATGCTCTGGACATAAACTATAGGCTTCGTCAATAAATAGTACACCACCTTTTGCTTTATCAGTCATAGCTTTTGTTTTCGGAGCTGTGTGTCCTACATATTCTCCTATTAAATCTTGGCTAGCTGCTTCAACAAATATTTTATCTTTTGACAATATCTCCATTTCAGCAAATATTTTTCCTATAATTCTTGCTACAGTAGTTTTACCAGTACCGGGATTACCCATAAAACACATATGAAGCATTGGTAAAGTTTTTCTTTCTTTATTCACTTTTAAGAAACTGACAATCTGTTCTATTTGCTTTTTTACAGCTTCAATACCAATTAAAGAGTTTAATTCTTCCATGCCGTTTTTCTTCTCTTTAGTTTTGCAGAAATATTTTCTATTAAGCTCCTCTTTAACAACTTTATCTGTTATTGTGCTAACATTTTTTATTTTACACTCCAGCACTATATTTAATAATTCATCTTTAATCTTACTGTAATTTTCTTCTGCAAGTTTTTCCTTAAAAGAACTTTTCCTATCAATTTTTATATTATTTTTTCTCATGTATTTAGTTATATAATCTATTTTATTATTCTTAGTAAGTCCTTCTATTTGCACTTTCCAGCTAATTAAATCTCCAAAGTATTCATCATCATATTCATCTCCCCAAAATATAAATCTACTTTTTGGTTTCTTATATATTAAGATTAATACTTTTTTAGGATATTTATTCACTATTTCCCTTATATTTCTCTTTATGTAATCTATTGATGTATCAAGCTTTTCAGTATCTATAACCAATAAATCCTCTTTAATCTTTTTGCCTTCTTTCTTCTTTTTATCCTTCTTGCCTTTTTTATTTCTTTCCCTTCTATTTTCATCATTTTCTCTAATTTCATCCATGGTCATATATTTAATTGCAGTATTTACTACTCCATACTCTTTTAAGAGTTTATATATAATTTCTATTATTTGTTTTGGAACCACAGCTTCTGATGAGTTTTCAATTAGGAGGTTATACGTACCAACTTTTATTTTACCCTCTTGTCTCATCTTTAGATATACCGCATAATTTCTTAAAATACTTTTACATTTTTCTGTTCCATAAATTTCATCTAATTTTTTTAAAATGTCCTCAATTTTACTTTCCAATATTGCATTATTTTCCATGTTTAACGCTCCTTTTATATATATTTTATTATTAAAATTAGGCTAAGAAAAAACTCTAATACTATTATACTAGCATTAGAGTTTTTTACAATATATATGGTCACGCATTGCATGTCTGGTCATTATTTGTACCTTTGTTTATGCTTTTTATTGTCCTTTTATTTGTATTTTCAATTTATATTTTTATTTATATCTCTTCTCCGCATCTTTTATTATCTTTTTAATCTCTTCTCTTAAAGCTTTTGGCCTTATTATCTCTACAGCATCAATATTTCTTAAAGTCCAAAATTTAAAGCCCAGTCTATTTGCATCTACTATTAATCTAAAAGAATCTTCATCCTTCTTAATTATTGTAATATTCTTACCAAATTGTTCAAAAACTGTATCTAAGAAAAACATAGAGCAAACAGCTTCAATTTCTTCTTTCTCGCCTCCGAACATCTCTACATTTGACTCTGCAAATTCCTGAATCTCCCTTTGTGTCTTTTTTATAGTGCGTTTTTCATTAAGGATTTTCAGATTTTTTATTCTATCTATTCTATAGTTGTAGAACTTATCCTGTCCCTCTTTTACTCCTATCATGTAAAATTCTTGTTTGTTGTAGATAATTGCAAATGGAGTCACAACTGGTTTACTTACAATCACTTTTTCTAATTTATCTGTTATCTTGTATTTCCAATATTCAAATTTGACCTTATTTAAGTTTACTATTGCATCAGATATATCTTCAATATTTTTAATAACTTCCATATTCTCAGTTTTGCTATCGTTTGCATAAATTTTGTAATTCACAAGTTTTTTATTCTCATACACATTCTGCATATTCTTGCATTTTTTGATTATTTCCTTCGCAATAGAAGGTACAATGTAATTAGCATAACTAAAATTATCAATTATGGCTCTTATTTCTCCCGGCTCAAAATCCGTATCAGGATTTCGATTAATATAATAGCCTTTGCCATTTTCTTCACGAGTGCTAATATCATATTCCAACTTTATTTTTAATAAATTGATATTTCTTCTTATCGTTCTCGTATCAATATCCACATCATATATCTCTTTAATCTTCTCTTGTATTTCGGCTGCGCTTAGCATATGTTCCTCATCTGTATATTTTTTAAGCACATTTAAAATGTATAATATATTACCATTTTTCTCGTATAAATCCATTCTTCTCCTCCAATTCATCACTTTTATCTAACAACTGCTTTTAACTTCTCCCATATTTTTACCATTGCGAGTGTATCTAGCTTACAATACTCAAGTAGGCCATGCCTTATTCTCTCTTGCTCTTCTTTTGTTTTCTCACCTAAGCTTGCAAAAACTGTCATTGCCTCTCCTCCATTATGTACTACAGGCAAGGCATGATAATCTAGTTCTTTGTCGTACGGGAACAATGCAGGAAGTACATATTTTATTGAATATGAACCATGCATATCTTTTGTATAATAATCTCTATCCTGAAAAGGCTCCATTAAATCTTGTATATTATCATGTATTTGCATTAACTTTTCACTTAAGTCAGCATAAGTTTCTGCAAGATTTTTTATAACGCCCTTTTCAAATTTCATATTGTAGGCAAGCACACATGCATCTGTTGGGATATCTAAAACTAATCTTTCTGCTAATTTTCTTCTTGGATCTTCATTTGCATTAGCTAAGAATTCTTTATGCAGCAATTCTCCATTTTCGTTTTGTACATAATGAAGAGAATATTGAAAAGGTATTTGCATATATGGTCTAATTCCATCATATTCTGGTATAGCCTGCTGGTAAGTTTCAAAATCCAGAAAGTATAACGGATAATATAACTTATTTAAGAAGTTCTTTATGTGTGCTTTGTTGATGGTGTCTTCTTTGTCAAATAGCTCATATTCCATCTGTTCAATATACTTCTTATTCAGATCTTCATTTACTAAATCCTTAAAATCTATTAAACCGTTAAAATACAAATTAAATTTTGTATTTGTTTTCATTCCTCTAATTTGAAATACATTATTTTCTGGTAAATTCCTAGTGCAATATTTCCAATATGCACATTGATACGGATTAAAACATTTTGTGCCAATATCATCTGTTGGCTCTTCAGTTTGTTTCATGTATTCTCTTGTATCAGCAATTTTCTTTCCGACTTCTTCAAACTTAGAAAATGCTATTTTGGTTACATCTTCTATGCTAAAAAGCTTGTCCAACTCTAAATCTCCATGTCTTTCATATTCGTTATTCAAATATACAATGCATGCTTTTTTAACGTTATATCCTAAGCTTTTAAGCACATATACTTGGTATGATATATCCTCTAAATATATGTCTTTTACCTCTGTAGAGCTTTTTACTTCGTAAACTTCTAGTCCATCTGCAAAATTTCTTAAAATATCTACACTACAAAAATTACCATCAAACTCAAAAGATGCTTCTGTAATAACGTTTGGTGGAGATAACAAGCATTTTTTAGTTTCTTCCAGCATTTTAGTCAAATCTTCTTGATAGCTAATATCTATATGAGGACCAAATAACTCTTTAGCCAAAATTCCAACCTTAGTACCATTTTCGAAAACGCTTTCATTATCTAGCTCTTCTGCACATTCTGGTTTATTTTTATCCATCCATAGCATTTTATTACATTGCACAGCTCTGCAATATTTAGATTTCGATAAATATAGTTTATCCATATATATTATTACAATCCCTTCTATCAGCAATTTATTTTAAAATGCATAATTTTTGTTGCTATTTTCACATTCTTGATAACATTATATAGTAGTTTAATCAATTGTCAAGCCCGTTGGTCAGAAGAGGTAAAAAATATTATGGTATGTTAATTACTTTTATTTTTTCCGCTTTACTTCAAATACCTAATACTAAACTTTGTTCCTTCTCCTATCTCTGACTCTACTGTAATGTAGCCATTATCTTTTTCTATAATTGTTTTAGCAAGAGAAAGTCCTATTCCCACACTATCTTTATTCGAATTTTTACCTTTATAAAATCTTTCAAAAATATGCTTCAAATCTTGTTTATCAATTCCAATTCCATTATCTTTTATCACTATTTCTGAATACATACTATTTTCTCCATAGAGAATATGTATTTTACTATTTGCTTCTGAATGTTCCACACAATTTTTCAGAATGTTTGTAACCGCTTCTGCCTGCCATTTTAAATCACAAACTACACTTGTCTCTGTTTTATAACTATTCTTTTCCTCTTGGATTAATTCCACACTATCATATTCTTGCGTTTCATTATCTTTAAGAGTTTCCGCTTCTATCTCAATATTTTTTAAATCACATATCATTGCTACATTTTGTTTTGCTTCTTCTATAATGTCTTTTATTTTTTCTTCTTTACTATTAAATTTAATCGTATTTGCATCGAATTTAGAAAGTTTTAATAATGCTTGTATAAAAAAGTTTATATTAGTTATCTCCCTATATATGCTTTTTAGGAAATCATTTCTTGTGTCTTCATCCATGTTTTGGTTATCTAGTAAATTGTCTAGCATTATGGTTATAGAGGTTAATGGTGTTTTTAATTGATGTGATATATCTTCTAAAGATTTTTTTAACTGTACTTTGTCTTTTAAAGAATTTTCTGATTGTTCTTTTAGCATAACTGTAATTTTATATGGCTCATTTTTTAAAATTGATAATTCATCTTCACTATTGTCTTGTATGTTTAATGCATAATTTCCTTTATTTATTTCTTCGATATATTTTGTAATTTCTGCTATCTTTTTATTTTGACTTTTATTATATTTTATAAATATGAAAATTATTGCTAATAGGAGTAATAGTAGTGTTAGTACACTTAATATCATAAATTTATTGTACTCGTTTTGGTTTTGAAGTATTGATGTGTCTGTGTTGATATCAATTCCATACTCTTTTAATAAGTCCTCTAGGTTTTCATTTTCACTACTTAATATTTGTATTATTTCGTTTACATCCGCTTCTGGATAATTTTTCTTTATATTATTTATTATTCGGTTTATTGCAATATTGCTGTTTTGATTGTATGTTCTATATTGTATAATATTTAATGTTATTAATACAGCAGAAAATATTAAAAATACTATTAGTGTTATACCAAGATATTTCTTTAAATTTTCTTTATTCTTCATCTATTCTATATCCCACTCCTTTTATTGTTGTAATTATTGGAGTTCCTAATTTTTCTCTTATTCTTTTCATATATACAGTAACTGTATTGTCAAATACATCATTGCCTGTCCAATCCCATATCTTCTCTATAATATATTCTCTTGAAGTTACCTTGTTTAAGTTAGTAAAAAGAAGCATTAATATTTTAAGTTCAAGTGAAGAAAATGGTATCTCTTTGTCATTTTTATATACGCACATTTTATCCAAGTCACATGTAATATCTTTTATTCTAACAATATTTTTCTTCTTCTCTCTTAAAAATATTTTGTTAATTCGTGCTAACAGTTCTCTTGTAGAAAATGGTTTTGTTATATAATCTTCTGCTCCAAGTTCTAACCCCTTCACTACATCATCTTCTTCATCTCTAGCTGTTAAGAATATTGTTTTAATATCGTACTTTTCTTTTATTGTTTTATATAAATCAAAGCCATTTCCATCTGGTAGTGAGATGTCTAATATGATTAAATCAAATTTTTCCTTTTCTAATATTTTTTGAGTTGCCATTACTGTTTCTGCAGTTTCAACGTCATACCCATTTTGTTCTAAATTATATACTAGTCCTTTTGCAATTGTGCTATTATCTTCCACAAGTAAAATTTTCATTTTTACCTTCCTTTTCAAAAAGAGGACAACTTCGTCCTCTTTCTATTATTCTTCATTTTCAAAAGTTATTCCATCTATACACTCATTATATATAAACTGTTTAATTTTTTCCTTTTCATTTGTAGTATAGAACTCTGATAACAAAACTTAATGAAAGTATATCATACATTTTTACAAAATACTACATTTCCTACACATTTTCTTTTCTAATTGTCTCAATTATATTCTGTTTGTTTACCTTACTTATTGCAAATCTCATGATAATAAATACTATTACAAATACAAATACTACTGAAATTAGTATTGCTTGGACAGGCCACATAAATCCTAAATCAATTCCTTTTGCAAATGCTTTATATATTGCAAATGATGCAATTAATCCTAGTACTATTCCATATAGCAGTGCTTTAAAAGAATAGAATATGGTTTCTAAATTTACCATCCTATTAAATTCTTTTTTAGTCATACCTATACTTTTAAGCATTGCAAATTCTTTTTGCCTTAGTTCTATGTTTGAGGTTAAGGTATTGAAGATATTTGTTATACCAATTAATGTAATTACTGTAATAAATCCATATGCAAATATTGATGTTACTAATCTAACTGCCTTATAGAACTTAACTTGTTCATCTATGTTGAAGATATACACATCATTGTAATTATTTTTCAAATATTCTTCTACTTCTTTTGGATTTTCTACATCAATTGCTAAATCTGTAGGTACAAACTTTATTTTATCCTTGTATTCATCCACATTAATAAAAATACATCCATTTCCATAACTTGTGCCCTCTTGACCATTTGGCTTATTATCTGTAATACCTGCTATAGTAAAGGTGAAATTTGTTCCCTCCAAATTTCCTGATAATGTGTCTCCTTTACTATAATTATATACTCTCCCTCTAACAGTAGTTCCATCTTCTAAATACACATTTGAATAATCATTAAGAATTACCTTGTCTTTTACTTTTTCATAATTCAAATTTAATTCTTCAACAAATTGTTTAAAATTATTACTGTTTAATCCTTTAACCATAACCTGTGGCTTATATGTTTCATCTGCATCATAGCCTAATTTTTGATATGCAAAATCTGACAATATATTCTGAGCCTCTAGTTGCATAAGTGAAAATCCTGTCTCTCGTGATACATTGTATATTAAAGTATAATCTTCAAAGTTTTCTTTTTCTACAATTTCAAGTAATTCCTTTCCATCATTACTAGCAGATGTAACTTTTATATTATAGTTATATTCTTCATAATAACCTGCCATTGCTTCAAATAAATATGTTATTAAAGTAGACACAGCAACAAATACAAATACACTAATCGCAATTGACACAACTGTTGTTCTATATTTTTTCTTACTTCTTTTTAAGTTTTTGTATGCAATTACTCCGCCCATACCAAATACTTTTTTAATAATTCTAGGTGATTTAATTTTCTTGCTGTCTATTTTTACCTCCTTCGAACTTCTTATTGCTTCTAGCGGAGTAATTTTTCTTGCTTTTCTTGCAGCAGATAAGCAAGATAGGTATACTGTAATTAATCCCAGTAGAGCTGCTACTATGATTGGGATTATTGAAATATTAAATACAATTTCTGCCTCTACTATTCCATTTAAGATGTTTCTTACTAATATTACTAAAATATATACAGCTAGAATTCCTCCTATAATTCCAAGCGGAATACCAACTAGGCTTAGTAACATTCCTTCTTGTATAACACTTTTTCTTATTTGTTTCTTTGTTGCACCTACGCTAGACAACATACCATACATTTTTATCTTTTCTGTAAGTGAAATAGAAAATGCATTTTTGATGCAATATATGCTTGTAATCATGATAATGATAATTGCAACTACAATAACTGCCATAACCATCTCTGCATTTGAATCACTCATTTGTAAGGCTTCCCAACGTAATAGCTCATAATTTATACTATAATTATATTTAGTCTCATTAATTTCATCTGACTTTAAGTCGACTCCAATCATTTCTTTTATGTCTTCTACGCAATTACTTGGATTGTTTAGAGCGATATATATATCTTTTTCTCCAAAATCTAAGCCATTAGTAACACATGTATATCCAGCATCTGTCATATATTCCACATCTCTAATTGGCGAATCATTGTTAGATATTATACCAACAATTTCAAATTCTTGAGTTAGATTTACTTGTAGTTCTTCTTCAGTCGCTTTTGGAGTTCCATCAGGATTATACTTAGATTCGTATGGCATATATTCCCTGCCAGACTTTATATATTCCCCTCCTGCATATCTATCTCCTAAATCAAGTATTATCTTATCTCCTATTTTATACTCTTTTGAAGAATTCTCTAATATATCTTCATTTATACTAATCTCATTACTATTTGTTGGGTATCGTCCTTCCAAAAGTTCCATACACATATTATTAAAACTAGTTTCATCCATTGAGTATACATGTATATATGGTCTTTGGCTATTTGTGCTTCCTTCAAAATATGAATAACCGACATCATTTACACTATTTACATCTTTTACGTCTCTATTACTTTTAAATTTTTCCACATCCTCATCTGTTACCTTTGATAATTTCAAATGATAATATCCGGTATCTTTAATGGTTGTAGCAACCATACTTTTCTGCAAACTAGTTGCCATACCAGCAACAGCACAAATAAGAGCGGTGGAAAGCATTATTCCAATAATTGTACCTATAGTTCTTTTCTTATTCAACTTCAAATTTCGTATTGTTAATTTATTAAAAATACTCATAACTTCCTCCTTAATTGGGGACAGGTGTTTTCGTGACAAAAGTGGTAAAAGGGTACAGGTGTTATCTTCACTCCTATCTTTCTATTATTTTCCCATCTTCCATTTTTAATACTCTATCCGCAATTTTTGCAATTTCCATATTATGTGTAATCATTATTATTGTTTGTTTGAACTCTTTATTAGATTTCTTTAGTAAGTTTACAATCTCATCACTTGCTTTTGAATCCAAATTTCCTGTTGGTTCATCAGCTAAAATTATACTTGGATTTGTTATCATCGCCCTACCTATTGAAGTTCTTTGTTGTTGCCCTCCTGATAGTTCATTTGGCAAATGCTTTCTTCTTGACTCTAATCCCAATGTTTGTAACAAATTATTTAATTTTTGTTTTTCTACTTTTTTATTGTCCAAATCACATGGCAGAGTTATATTTTCTTCAACATTTAATATTGGAATTAGATTGTAGAATTGATATATTAAGCCTATCTGCCTCCTTCTAAATATTGCTAAATTATCATCACTCATTTTGTAAATATCTTTTCCATCAATAAATACTTTTCCACTTGTTGGTCTATCTACTCCGCCAATTAAGTGTAATAGTGTTGATTTTCCGCTACCTGAACTACCAACTATTGCCACAAATTCTCCCTTTTCTACTGTAAAGGATACATTATTGACAGCAATTACTTCGTTTTCGTCTTTTCCATATTTTTTTACTAAATTTTCTACTTTTACTATTTCCATTTTCTCTCCTTTCTTATGCCTATAGGAAATACTTATCTTTTATTTTTTGTTTTTATGATAGTTATAAAATGTAGAATTTTAAAATAAATCATTATTATATATAATTCAGGCCTATTGCATTTTCTACTATTAATACATTACTTGATTTTGTCTATATAATTATAGGCATAATGTCTATTAATTTACAATTTACCATTTTTTTCTAGTGGTGTCAACATCCACCTTTTTGCAA